>CAYVHP010000136.1:0-21529 GCA_964451265.1 uncultured Caulobacteraceae bacterium
AGGCGAAAAGTACTTTGCGCTGGTCAAAATCGAGGCCATCAATTTCGAATCGCCCGAAGAAACCCGCAACAAGATCCTTTTCGACAACCTCACCCCGCTCTATCCCGAACAGCGGCTGAACATGGAAATCGAAGACCCGACGCTGAAGGATCGTTCCGGTCGGATCATCGATATCGTGGCCCCGCTCGGCAAGGGCCAGCGCTGCCTGATCGTGGCGCCGCCTCGGGTGGGCAAGACGGTGATGTTGCAGAATATCGCCAAGTCCATCGCCGCCAATCACCCCGAGTGTTACCTCATCGTCCTGCTGATCGATGAGCGGCCGGAAGAAGTCACAGACATGCAGCGCACGGTGAAGGGCGAGGTCATCTCCTCCACCTTCGACGAGCCGGCCACTCGGCACGTGCAGGTGGCCGAGATGGTCATCGAAAAGGCCAAGCGCTTGGTCGAGCACAAGCGCGATGTGGTCATCCTGCTGGACTCCGTCACGCGCCTGGGCCGGGCCTACAACACGGTGGTGCCGTCTTCCGGCAAGGTGCTGACCGGCGGTGTGGACGCCAACGCCCTGCAGCGTCCGAAGCGCTTTTTCGGGGCGGCGCGAAACATCGAAGAAGGCGGCTCATTGACCATCATCGCCACGGCCCTAATTGATACGGGCTCGCGGATGGACGAAGTCATCTTTGAAGAGTTCAAGGGCACCGGTAACTCGGAAATCATCCTGGACCGCAAGGTCGCCGACAAGCGGGTATTCCCCGCCATAGACATCCTCAAGTCCGGCACCCGTAAGGAAGAGCTGATCACGCCGAAGGATGTCTTGCAGAAGACTTATGTGCTGCGGCGCATCCTGAACCCCATGGGCGCCCAAGATGCGATTGAATTCCTTTTGGATAAACTTCGTCAGACTAAAAACAACGGTGAGTTCTTCCAGTCTATGAATACCTGACGCGCCGGCGGGCGGGAGATCGTGACTTGATCCGTATTTACCATGTCAACAGGACACGCTCGTTGCGAGCGATCTGGATGGCAGAAGAAATGGGGCTGGCCTATGAGGCCGTCGCGGTTCCGTTTCCGGCGGCCCGTGACGTGGAGTACCTGAAGATCAATCCGTTGGGCACCTTGCCGGCCATGGTGGACGGCGACGTGAAGATCTTCGAGTCGGTTGCGATCATCGACTACCTGGCGCGCCGCTACGGCCCCACGCCGCTCGCGCTAGAGCCGGGCCAGCCCGGATTTGGCGACTATCTGCAGTTCCTGCATATGGGCGAAGCAACGTTATCGGCCCCGCTCACTTATTTGCTGCACGCGCGGTTCTTCGGCCCGGAGAGCGCCAAAGACGAGTGGACCTTGGGCGATATCCGCAAGACCTTTGCTGATCGCCTGAGGCTGGTTTCAGGGCGATTGCAAAGCGCGCCTTACATGGCGGGCGATCAATTTACCGCCGCCGATATTTCCGTGGGCTATGCCCTGTTCATGGGTCGGGCCATCAAGGCAGCCGAGTCGTATGACGAGCGGGTCACGGATTATCTCGACCGGCTATTAGCGCGCGCCGCCTGTCCGGCGGCCATGAAGGCGGCCTGATGTTTCACGTGAAACAGCCCGGCGACTAGGGAACCAGTAGGGTCGAGCCCGTGGTTTGCCTACTCTCAAGCGCCCGGTGCGCGTCGGCGACCTCGTTTAACGCAAATGTCTGCCCGATCTGTGGGGTGATCGCGCCCGACCGGATGGCGGCAAACACAGCCGCCGCGCTCGCATCCAGTTCATCGGTCGTGACAATATAGTCGAACAAGGTCGGCCGCGTCATGGATAGGGAGCCGCCGCGCATGAGCCGGAGGGGATCGACCGGCGGCGCCGGCCCCGATGCGTTGCCGAACGTCACCAACAGACCCCGGCGGGCTAAGCTGTCGATGGAGGCGTCAATCGTGTCTCTGCCTACGGAATCATAAACAACCGCGACGCCCAATCCCTCCGTCAGTGCGCGGACCCGTTCTGGCACGTTTTCCTGGCGGTACAGGATCACCTCGTCCGCCCCGAAGCTGCGCGCGAGCTCCGCTTTTTCGGGCGAGCCGGCCGTGCCAATCACGCGCGCGCCCAGCGCTTTGGCCCACTGGACCAATAGGCTGCCTACGCCGCCCGCCGCGGCATGGATCAGGACGGTTTGGCCCGGCAGGACCTTAAAGCAGCGATGAAGAAGGAATTCCGCGGTCATGCCCTTCAGCATCACGGCGGCGGCGACTTGGTGGCTGATGTCCATGGGCACATGCACAGCTCGGTCGGCGGAATAGGTCCGCGCCTGGGCATAGGCCCCAAATCCGCCGGCATAGGCCACATGATCGCCCGCCTTAAATCGGGTCACGCCTTCGCCAACATCCTCCACCACCCCGGCGCCCTCCGAGCCCAGGACCCCGGGGAGCGGCATGGGATAAAGTCCGGACCGGTAATAGGTGTCGATGAAGTTTAGTCCGACGGCCTTTTGACGGATGAGGATCTCGCCGGGTCCCGGGGTGGGGGCGGGGCGCTCGACGAGGCCCAAAACTTCCGGCCCGCCGACCTGAGTCATTTCAACAATCATCATCTTCGCCGTCCTTCCGCATGAGACCTCAATTTAGAGCCGGACAAGACGATTGCGATAGAGAATGGCGGTGATCGGACGATATAGGCGGTTGAACCGGGCGGCCGGTGCGGCGATGCTCATGAGGGTCGCCCGCGGGGCGGTTGAGGTTTTTAGGGATCGTCGGCATGAAGTGCACAATCGAGGTGGACTGCACACCGCTGGAAGCGCGCGCCTTCTTCGGTTTGCCGGATGTCACCGTCCTGAATGAACATCTGGTTCAGGAAATGAAGAGCCGGATGGACGCTAACATCACCATGCTCCAGCCGGAGGAGCTGATGCGCAGCTGGATGACCTTCGGCGGCCAGGCCCAGGAGCAGTTCATGCGCATGATGCTCGCGGCGACCAGCGGCAAGGTCTGACATGCAGGACACCATCTTCGCCCTGGCCACAGCGCCCGGGCGAGCGGCGGTGGCGGTGATCCGGGTATCGGGCCCCCAAAGCGCCCACCTATTGGAGCGCCTGGGTGGGCGGCTGCCTGCGCCGCGCCGCGCGGCCGTCAGACGCCTGTATCGGGACCAGGATGTTTTGGACGAGGCGCTGGTGCTGTGGCTGCCCGGTCCCGGAAGTTTCACGGGGGAAGATAGCGCGGAGCTGCACCTGCACGGTGGGCAGGCCACGGTCGAGGCCGTCAGCAAGGCGCTGGCCGATCTTGGGCTACGGCTGGCAGAGCCCGGCGAGTTTTCCCGCCGCGCCTTTCAAAACGGCAAGCTGGACTTGACGCAGGCCGAAGCCATCGCCGACCTGGTGGATGCGGAAACCGACAGCCAAAGACGACAAGCGCTTGGCCAACTGGAAGGTGAGCTATCTGCTCGATACCAAGCCTGGCGCCAGCGGCTGATCGAGGCCTTAGCGCGCCTGGAGGCGGCGGTGGACTTTCCAGATGAGGATCTGCCGGAAGCGTTAGACCTGCAGATCGGCGGCAAGATCGCCGCCCTGGCCGAAGACCTCGAGACAGCTCTAGCGGACGAGCATCGAGGGGAGCGGGTCCGGGAGGGCTATCGCATCGCCCTAATCGGCGCCCCCAACGCTGGAAAGTCGAGTCTGTTGAACCGGCTGGCGGGGCGCGAGGCTGCGATTGTGACGGACAGGCCGGGCACCACGCGAGACGTGATCGAGGTCCCCGCCATTATCGGCGGGTTCAGGGCGCTTTACGCCGATATGGCCGGAATTCGGGAAACCGACGACCCCATCGAGCTGGAGGGGGTGCGCCGGGCGCGGGCCTGGGCCAAATCAGCGGACCTGCGCCTGTGGGTCGTCGATGGGTCGGGCGGGTCCGCAGCCGGAAGTGAGGCCGGCGCCATGTTAGCCCGAGGTGACCTTGTGGTCCTCAATAAGGCGGATCGCGCGGTCGGACCCGCTGTGGACACGGCGATGAAGGCGGCCCAACGCGAAGGCGCGGGGGTGGTTCGGACATCTGCGCTGTCCGACCAAGGCGTCCGGGACTTGGTTGAGGCCATAGCGGGCAAGGTGCGATCCTTGGGCGCGTCCGATGACTTTCCGGCCGTGACACGGCTCAGGCATCGTCGGCGCCTTGAGGAAGCCGCTCAGGCCCTTCGGCGCGGCGGCGTGGCGCTGGCTCAGGCGCCGGAACTGGCTGCGGAGGACTTAAGGCACGCCGCCACCGCCTTGGGCCGGATCGCGGGTCGGATTGATCCCGAAGAGGTGCTGGGCGAGGTGTTTTCCAGCTTCTGCATCGGCAAGTAGTCCCGAGTGTTTCACGTGAAACACTGCCGGAGGGGTTTGAGTGCACCAGCCTTACACCTGAAACGCCCGGGTCGTCCCTCGACCACCCAAGGGATTTGGGATAGGGTGCGTCCTTGCGCCGCCCCCATCTCTGGGGGCGTTTCTGTTCGGATCCGCCATGGCCAAGGCCAATTCCTGGGATGTGATTGTGATTGGCGGCGGCCACGCCGGCTGCGAAGCTGCGGCCGCATCCGCCCGCTTTGGCGCCCGCACCTTGCTCCTGACCCACAGGCTGGACACCATCGGCGAAATGTCCTGCAACCCGGCCATTGGCGGCCTGGGTAAGGGACATCTGGTCCGGGAAATTGATGCGCTCGACGGTCTGATGGGCCGGATGGCCGACGCGGCCGGAATCCAGTTCCGTTTGCTCAACCGGTCCAAGGGTCCGGCGGTGCGTGGACCGCGTGCGCAAATTGACCGCGCGCGCTACATACGGGCTATGCAGGCGGCCCTGTCCGACCAGCCCAACCTCGACATACTGGCCGATGCCGCGGAAGACCTGACCGCGATTGAAGGGCGTGTCAGCGGTGTGGTCGGCGCTAGCGGGCGGCATTACCCGGCCGGGGCGGTGGTGTTGACCACGGGCACGTTCTTGAAGGGCGTCATCCATCTGGGCGACACCCGTACGCCCGCAGGCCGGGTTGGCGAGGGCCCATCCATTGGGCTGGCTGATCGCCTATATGGACTGGGGCTGAAGATGGGCCGTCTGAAGACGGGCACGCCCGCGCGGCTGGATGGCCGGACTATCGCTTGGGACCGGTTGAAGATGCAGCCCGGCGATGAGCCGCCGACGCCGTTTTCATTCCTGACCGAAGCGATCACAACGCCTCAGATCGCCTGCGGCGTCACCTATACGACGGCCGAAACCCACCGCATCATTGCTGAACACCTTGGGGAATCGGCGGTCTATGGGGGCCGGACGACCGGTGTAGGGCCGCGCTATTGCCCCTCTATCGAGGACAAGGTGGTCCGTTTCGCGGACAAAGCGAGCCACCAGATCTTTTTGGAGCCCGAAGGTCTGGACGACGACACGGTTTATCCGAACGGTGTCTCGACCTCTGTGTCCGAACAGACCCAGGCCCTATTCCTGCGTACGATTCCCGGTCTGGAACGGGTCGCCATCAAGCGGTTTGGCTACGCCATTGAGTACGACTACGTCGATCCACGCGAGCTTTCGCCGACCCTGGAGGTCAAGCGCGCGCCGGGCCTCTACCTCGCCGGTCAAATCAACGGCACCACGGGCTATGAAGAGGCTGGCGCTCAGGGCCTGATGGCCGGGTTGAACGCAGCGCGCGCCTGCTCGGGGGCAGAACCGGCGGTGTTTGGCCGGGACCAGGCCTATATCGGCGTGATGATCGACGACCTGGTCACGCGCGGCGTCAGCGAGCCCTACCGCATGTTCACCAGCCGGGCCGAATTCCGCCTGACCCTTCGGGCGGATAATGCCGATCAACGCCTGACCGGCGTGGGTTCGGCGCTGGGCGTGGTCGGTTCCGCCCGCGCCGAAGCGTTTCACGTGAAACAATCCGCCCTCGAATTGGCCCGCACAGAGGCCAAAGGACTGGTGCTAACGCCCGCCCAGGCCGAGAAAGCGGGCCTTAAGGTCAACGCCGACGGGGTTCGGCGGGATTTGACCCAGCTTCTCGCCTACCCGGCTATCGGGTGGGCCGAGCTTGAGCGCATCTGGCCCCAAATCGCCGCCTGGGCGCCGGCGGCCCGCGAACAGATCGAAATTGACGCCGCCTACGCCGGATATCTCGACCGCCAGGCGGCCGAGGCGGTCGCTTTTCGCCGCGATGAGGATCTCGCTCTCAGCGCTGACCTCGACTACGCCGCAGTGCCCGGCCTTTCCAATGAGGCGCGCGAAAAACTTGCAGCGATCCGGCCCATGACTCTGGGCCAAGCCTCGCGCATTGAGGGCATCACGCCCGGCGCCCTCACCGCCCTGCTGTCCCATGTCCGCCGGGCCGGCTCGCGTGCGGCCTGAGCCCCCCGCCGATGCCGCCCAGCTGCAGGCGGCCCTGGGGGCAACCCCGGCGCAAATGGCCGACTTGGAGGCTTTTCGGAGCCTCTTGGCTCAATGGAATGAGGACATGAACCTGGTTGGTCCGTCGGCCATGGCCGAGTTCTGGCCCCGCCACGTCTATGATAGCGCTCAACTGCTCGCTCTGGCCCCTGAAGCGCGCGTCTGGGCAGACATCGGTGCGGGCGCCGGCTTTCCAGGCGTGGTTTTGGCCATACTTCTGAAGGAAACCCCGGGTGCGAGGGTGCATCTGGTGGAGAGCATGGCCAAGCGATGCCGTTTCTTGCAGGCGGTCGTGAACCAACTCGCCCTGCCCGCCGAGGTGCACAATTCGCGCGCAGAAGACCTGAGGCTTAAGGTCGATGTGGTTTGCGCCCGCGCCTGCGCCCCCCTTGTCCGACTTTTAGGCTATACTCGGCCCTACCTGACCGGCGGCGCCACAGGCCTGTTCCTTAAGGGACAAGATATAGTATCTGAGTTGACGGAAGCCGCTAAATGTTGGAATTTCGAGGCGCACCTGACGGCCAGTCTCAGTCATCCCGAGGGCCGAATTCTGCAAGTGAAGGGGCTCAAACGTGTTCGTAAAGTCTGACCAGGCGCTGCGGGTGTTGTCGATTTCCAACCAGAAGGGCGGGGTGGGCAAGACCACGACCGCGATCAATCTCGCCACCGCCCTTGCGGCTATCGGCGAGCACGTGCTGATCTTGGACCTGGATCCCCAGGGTAACGCCTCCACCGGTCTGGGTGTGACGAGGCAAAAGCGCGCCGTCACGGTCTATGATGTGTTGATGGGCGAGGCAGCATTGGTCGATGCGATCATGCCGACGTCCGTTCCCGGCCTCAGCATCATCCCTTCCGATGCGGACTTGTCCGGTATTGAACTTGAACTGGGTAATGCGGCGGGGCGATCTTTCCGCCTGCGCGAGGCCTTGGTGGCCCTGCGAGACGACGCAAGCGCGGATCGTTATACCTATGTGCTGATCGACTGCCCGCCATCGCTCAATCTGTTGACCGTCAACGCCATGTCGGCAGCCGATGCGGTGCTGGTGCCCCTGCAATGCGAATTCTTTGCCCTGGAGGGCCTGACCCAGCTGATGCGCACCGTAGAGCTGGTGCGCGGCAGTTTGAACCCGTCACTGGAAATCCAAGGCGTGGTCCTGACCATGTACGACCGTCGCAACGCCCTGTCGGAGCAGGTCGCACAGGATGTGCGCGGGCATTTCGGCGAAAAAGTCTATCAGACCGTGATCCCGCGCAATGTACGCGTGTCGGAGGCGCCCTCCTTCGGCAAGCCGGTGTTGATCTATGATCTGAAATGCCCGGGCAGCCAGGCCTATTTGAAGCTGGCGCGCGAACTGGTTGGGCGCGAACGTGCGCGCCGTCAAGCCGCTTAAGGAACATAGATCATGGCGGCGGAAGGCAGACGCGGATTGGGCCGGGGGCTTTCGGCCTTACTCGGCGAACAGGCGGCGGAAGTTGCGGTGGACGAAGTCGCCGCTGCGGCCTTCTCGCCCCAGGGCGGGACCAATTTGGTGCCCATCGAGCTGCTGCACCCCAATCCTGACCAGCCGCGCAAGACCTTCGGCGAGACTGAGCTGGAAGAGTTGGCCCAGTCCATCCGCGCTCGGGGCGTAATTCAACCCCTGCTCGCGCGGCCGTCGCCTGGTCGGCCCGGCGAATATGAAATCGTGGCCGGCGAGCGCCGATGGCGCGCGGCCCAGCGGGCAGGTCTGCGAGATCTGCCCGCCGTGATCCGCGCCCTGGACGATTCCGAGGTGTTGCAGATCGCCATCGTCGAGAACGTCCAGCGCGCAGACCTCAATCCCGTCGAAGAAGCCCTCGCCTACCGCGCCCTGATCGACCAATACGGCCATACTCAGGACGAGGTGGCCGAGGCCGTGGGCAAGAGCCGCAGCCATGTGGCCAACACCATGCGGCTGTTAGGGCTGCCCGGCGAGGTGCAGGGCCATGTGCTGCACGGCCGCCTGACGGCCGGCCATGCGCGAGCTCTGGCCACGACGACCGATCCGGCCGGCCTCGCGCAGCGGGTCATTGAAGGCGGCCTTAGTGTACGCGACACCGAGGTGCTGGCCCGCAAGGCGGCCGGCGGCGAAGCGCGCACCCGCTCAGCGGCTCCGCCCCAAGGCAAGGACGCCGACACCCTGGCCCTGGAAAACGATCTGGCCGAGATGCTGGGCCTTGAGGTGGAAATCCTTGATCGGGGTGGAGCGGGCGAGCTTCGAGTTCGCTATGCCAGCCTTGAACAGCTCGACGAGGTTTGCCGACGGTTGAGCAAGGCCTGAAGCCGCGGCAGGCCCCAAGGGCCGCCAAAATAATATCATATATATCAATGCGTTGTGCGCGCTGATTTCAAAATCGCCCCTGTCGCGCATTTGGGCCGGAATGTCGTACGTAGACAGGCTCTCGTGCAGCTCAGAGCCTCCGAAAATCATGCACCGTGGCCGCTGCGCACTGGGCTTAAAGCCCGAGCCGGCGCGCTCGGCCGGCGATGGTCAGGGCCAGCCGTTCGGCGATCAGTCGGTCTGGCGAGCCGGCCGTTTTGCAGGCGCGGTCGGCGTTGAGCACTTCGGGCTGAACCTCGTCCAGCAGCGTCAGGCTCCAGGCGCGGGCCTGACGCAGGAATTCGCGCTCGTTCTTCCAGAACACGCCAGACGCCTTGGCGGCTTCCTGCACTCCGGCCCCCGTCTTGACCAGGGTAAGCGTCCGCCGAAGCCGGCCGAGATGCATGCCCATGGCGCGGACCGCCGCCGGCCCATTCTCGCCTTCGGCCGCTGCGCGGCGCAGTCCCGCCTGAGCCGCGGCCAGCCGCCCGCCGAAGGCGTCGGACGCCGCGTCCGCCAATGACGCCTCCGGCTCAACCCCTAAAAAGTCTTCCAAGTCAGCTGGTCCGGCTGTGGCGCCGCTGCCCGGACCCAGAAACAGCGCCAGCCGCTCGATTTCCCGCCGCGCGACACCCCGCTCGTGCGGCAGACGGCGGACGAACAGATCCAGAGCCTCTCCCGTCAGTCCGACTCCGTCTTTGGCCAAGCCCTCGCGCACCAGCCGCGCCACGTCCCCGGTTTCGTCCTCGTAACAGGCGATGGTGACCGCCGCGCCGCTTTTTTCCGCCTCGGCCGCCTTTCGCAGGGCGGAGTCGCGGCCCAAGGCGCCGGCCTCAATGAGAAAAAAGGCGTCCGGGTTCAGCTCCCCGGCCAGGTGCGCCTTCAGCGCTTCGGCGGCCGCCTTGTCGACGGAAGGCTTGTCTTCCAGCCTCAGCCGTACAAGGCGCCGCCCGCCCATCATCGAAAGCGCAGACAGTTCGTCGTATAGGCGCGTCGGCGCCGAATCGACATCGGATTCAGCCATCAGCGCCACGTCGAACGGATCGTCCGGACGCACAGCTATCTTTGCGGCCAGCTGATCAGCCCGCTCGTGAACTATAGCCCGGTCCCGTCCGTAAATCAGCGCGGCTCGCGCCTCGCGCCCCGGCGCAGCCAGGAACCGCTCGACATCAGCCCGTTTGGACAGGATCAAGGCGCGGCTGCACCGCCGGTGGGCGGGGCGGTCCCGTTGGAGTCCGGCAATTGGATCACGTCGGGATCGGCGGCGTGCGCGGCGCGCTCGCGCGGGGTCTCCACTTTTTCGGCGCCCGGAACGCCGATGAAGTCCGAGTTAACGGGGAGCTGCGGTGCGGTGACCGTCCCGACGGGGTGGGGGCTGGCGAAATAGGCGGCCAGATCAAGCCGTATGCGCTGGGCGGCTGACGCCGCGGCCCGGCGCTCGGCGTCCAATTCGTCGGCGACGCTGGCGTAGGGCTGATTGGCCGTATTGTAGGTAGCGTTGACCGAAACCTCGCCCTTGGTCACCAGGGCATTGGTCTTGATGTCCCGCAGCTGGTAGTACGCCGTCAGGTCCACCTCGTATTCCGTGGCGACGTTGTTGATGTTGATGCCCCGGCCCACGCGCACATCGCGCAGGCTCATATTCAGCCGATAAAGCGTAGGGGCTCCCGCATCGCGGCCCAGTTCATTGTCCAGGGCCTGGCCGATGAGGAAGCCTGTCCGTCCATCCGGGCGGGAGACATCTATGGCGGAGAGCTTGGGAGACACGCCGGGCACAGCGTAAAGGGGCGTAAAGCCGCATCCGCCAAGGCCTAAAAGCCCGGTTGCGGCGGCGCCGAGCCAGAAGTGGCGGTGCGTGAGGTTCATCCTGCGACGATATTGACGATGCGGTCCTTGACCACAATGATCTTTCGCACGCTAAGGCCTTCCAGTCGCCGCGTCACCTCTTCGTCGGCCAGAATCAGCTTTTCCACATCGGCAGGCTCCAGGCCCGCAGAGACGCGGATTTCGCAGCGGCGCTTGCCGTTGATCTGCACCGGCAACACCACTTCGTCATCGGCCGCCAGCGCCGGATCGTAGACAGGCCAGGGCGCGTGGACCGCCAAACCCTCCCCGCCAACGCGCGCCCAGCCCTCTTCCGCCAAGTGCGGCGTAAACGGGGCAATGAGCCTGGCCAGCACGCCCAGCGCCTCCTGACGCGCGGCCAGGCCGGCCGGCCCGGCGCCATCAGCGGGCAAGCCCTTCAGAACATTGAGGAATTCATACAGGCGAGCGATCCCGCTGTTGAATCGGAACCCCTCGATACTTTCAGTCACGCCCTTGATCAGCCGGTGCGTCGCCTGACGCAGAGCCCTGGCCCGTTCATCGGCGTCGCTGTGGGCCTCGCCCGCCGCTACGGGCTGGCTGTCGAACTCCGCCCAGACGCGATTGACGAAGCGGAAAGCGCCCTCGACGCCGCCTGTGCTCCATTGCACGTCCCGCTCGGGCGGAGAGTCGCTCATCACGAACAGGCGGGCCGCATCGACGCCGTACTGGTCAAAAATGTCCTCGGGCGCGACCGTGTTCTTTTTCGACTTGGACATCTTTTCCACGCCGCCGACCACCACGGGCTGCCCGGTGGCGGCCTCCACCAACCGCCCATCCCGCGCCTCCACCTCGCCCGGTGACACCCAGCGTCCGTCGCTGTCGACCCGATAGGTCTCATGGGTGACCATGCCCTGGGTGAATAGCCCCGCGAAAGGCTCGGACACCGACAAGAGACCCTCATCCTTCAGGGCGCGGGTGATGAACCGGGCGTATAGCAGGTGCAAAACCGCATGTTCGATGCCCCCCACATACTGGTCCACCGGCAGCCAGGCGTCAGCTGCGGCCTTGTCGATGGCCGCCTCGGCCTTGGGGTTTGTAAACCGGGCGAAATACCACGAGCTGTCCACGAAGGTGTCCAGGGTGTCGGTTTCTCGTTCCGCGGCCCCGCCGCAGGCCGGGCAGGCGACGTGACGCCAGGTCGGGTGGCGCAAGAGGGGATTGCCCGGCCGGTCGAAGGTCACGTCGTCCGGCAGGATCACCGGCAGCTGTTCACTCGGAACGGGCTGCGGCCCGCATTGTGCGCAATAGATCACCGGGATCGGGCAGCCCCAGTAGCGCTGGCGCGACACGCCCCAGTCGCGCAGCCGGTCAACCGTGGCGCCTCTGCCGAGTCCTTGGGCCTCGATCCGGGCTATGGCCTCAGCCTTGGCCGTCTCAACGTCCATTCCATTGAGGAAATCGGACCTGAACAGGCGTCCCGGACCGGTATAGGCCTCGTTCGTAACGGCGAAGGTCTCTGGATCCGCCCCGGTGGGTAAGACCACAGGTCGGACCGGCAGATCATATTTGCGGGCGAAGTCCAGGTCGCGCTGGTCGTGCGCCGGGCAGGCAAAAATCGCGCCCGTGCCGTAGTCCATCAGGACGAAATTGGCGATGTAGACCTTCAGTCGCCAATTGGGATCGAAGGGGTGCTGCACCCACAGGCCGGTGTCGAAGCCCAGCTTCTCGCCGGTTTCGATGTCCGCCTCTGATGCGCCGCCTTGTCGGCAGCGCACGATAAAGGCGGCGGCGTCCTGGTGATAAACCGCGACATGCTGGGCCAAGGGATGGTCGGGCGAAACGGCCACGAAACTGGCGCCAAACAGGGTATCGGGCCGGGTGGTGTAGACCTCTAGACCCTCCCCGAACCCCGTCGGCGTATAGCCGGCGAAATTAAAGCGGAACCTCAGGCCCTTGGAGCGCCCGATCCAGTTTTCCTGCATCAGCCGCACCTTGTCCGGCCAGCGATCCAGTTGGCCCAGCCCCTCGATCAAATCGTCGGCATAGTCGGTGATGCGCAAGAACCACTGGGTCAGCTTGCGCTTTTCCACCGGCGCCCCCGAGCGCCAGCCGCGCCCGTCAATCACCTGCTCATTGGCCAGAACGGTGTTGTCTACCGGGTCCCAGTTGACCACGCCCTCCTTGCGATAGGCCAGGCCGCGCTTCCATAGCATCAGGAACCAGCGTTGCTGCTGGCCGTAGTACTCCGGGTCGCAGGTCGCCAGTTCGCGCGACCAGTCGATCGACAGGCCCAAACGCTTCAACTCGGCGCGCATGCTGGCGATATTGTCGTAGGTCCAGCCCTTGGGGTGGACGCCCCGCTCCATGGCGGCGTTCTCCGCCGGCATGCCGAACGCGTCCCACCCCATGGGGTGCAAAACATTGAATCCCTGGGCCCGCTTGTAGCGCGCCACCACATCGCCCAAAGCGTAGTTGCGGACGTGGCCCATGTGGATGCGCCCGGAGGGATAGGGAAACATCTCCAGCACATAGTACCGCTCGCGCGGATCGTCCGGACCGCCGGCCGCGAACACGTTCGCCTGATCCCAGACGGCGCGCCACTTGGGCTCGGATTCCTTCGGATTATAACGGGCCATGGGAACTAAAGACCCCTTGATCAGGATGGTCTGAGCCGAATCCGACCGGGGCCGCCGAATCCGAATCTGGGTTTGAGGGTCCCGTGTCCGGCTGGCCGGTCAGACGGCCTAGCGAATATTAGACAGGCGAAGCTGGCGCGCTCGGGTCAGGATCGCATTTTCGATGTCGGTGTCAGTCTGGCCCGCCGTCGGCGCATCTTTCCAACCGGCGCCGTCCCGCACCTGTTTATAGACGGTGACGTTCAAGCCGTCGGCGCGCAGGCGGGTGTCGAGGATATAAACCGTGGCCTTGAACCGCTCATCCGGCTTTTCCGGATTGGCGTACCAGTCGGTGATCACTACGCCGCCATAGGGGTCCGCCGAGGTCAAAGGCATAAAGGCCAGGGTGTCCAAGGTCGCGCGCCACAGATAGGCGTTAACGCCGATGGCGACCTTGGGGTCGTCGGGTTGTGGAGCCGACCGGCCGAATCCGAACGGATGGAATCCGCCTTGCGAATAGGGTTGGACCCCGCTTTTAGGCCCGCCCATGCAACCGCCCAGAGCCACAAGGCCCAGGGCCGCAAGCGCCGCTATCGATCCGCGCACCAAGGCCATTGTTGCTCGCTCCGCTCCGTTTTCACGCGTCGACATTCCAGGGCGGGGCCGCCGTCTTCGCGACGCCGCCCCGACTTCAGAATGGCGCTCTATAGCACGCGACGGGGCGCTCAAAAGAGGAATCGCGTTGCCTCAGGGCCACAGGGGGGATGTAAAGGCTTATTTTATAGGTCATGACACAGACTGCCATTGACCTGAGCGATCTTGGGACTTTAATCGCAGACGTAAGGGTTGAGGGGCGCGGAGGGGGACTCTGCGTCTAATTGTGCTTGGAGAGCGTTAAAGAGCTATGATGGCGGGCAGGCCGATCATTGCTGTGGTTTCTGCGCTGGTTCTTTCGGGAGCCATGGCGTCGATGGCGCACGCCCAAGAGGCCAAGCCCGATCCCGGCGTGACCTTGACGGACCGCAATCTGTGGGGCCCTCAGCAGCAGGCCCATAAGTCCTTTCAATGGGACGCCGGTAAGAGCCGCTGGGGCCTGAAATTCGACGTCGACCAATCGCCTCTGCACAACGGGACCTGGCAGGACGTTCAGGCCGGCGCCTACTTCAAAGTCACCCCGTCGCTGAGCATCGGCGGCGGCGTCGCCTTGCGCGATCAGGCCTTGACTACGGCCAATCCTAATCAGGCCAATCCCCAGACTCCCCCGGGCGTGCCGACCAATGTGCCGCGCGTCCGGCTGGAAACCGCCTTCAAATTCTAAAGTCTAAAGGCTCCGACAGCCGCGAGGCCCGCCGCGCCCGAGCTTAGCAATCGCGCGGCCGTGCGCGCGTCGATTCCCCCTAAGGCGTAAACCGGCATACGTGCGCGGCGAACAAGCGCTGCAAATCGAACGGCTCCCATGGGCCTGCCCGCTGAAGGGCTAGAACTGGCGAACACGGCCGAGACCAGAACCGCATCGCACCCCGCGAGACGTGCGCGGCGGATCGCGGGCTCGCTGTGGGCTGCGGCTGTGATCAGCAACCCGGGTCGCCGCCAGCGCCGGGCCCGTAGCGCCAGACGTTCCGGCAAATGCACGCCCGTTCCCCTCAATAGCGGCCGACCTGAACCGATAAGCAGGGTCAGCGCCCCCGACCAGGCGATCCGCCGCAGGATTTGCGCCGTCGCTGTCGCACGAGGTGAGCCGAAAGGGCGATAGATTAGCCCAGCGCCTCGGGGCAGCCGACGCGCGAGGGCGGCCGGATCGCGCGTACGCGAGGGGTCGGTCAGCGCAAACAGCGGCGGCAGCTTGGCTTTTGCTCCGCACCGGGGCTTTGCGCGCGCGTAAAGGCGGCTTAGCGTCCAGGCCGTCCCCAACAACCGATCCCGTCCCGCCAAATGACCATCCTCCCGTCCGATCCCGCTGCGGCCCTGGCTGAAATCCGGAGCAGGATCGACCGCGCCGCCCGCGCGGCGGGACGCGATCCTGGGGATGTGACCCTGACCGCCGTCTCCAAGCAACAGTCGTGGGACCGCATCGCCCCGGTTTTGGCCGCCGGACAGCGAATATTCGGCGAAAATCGTGTGCAAGAGGCGCAGGCGCGTTGGGAGGGACGGAAAGAGGGCGTGGAATTGCGCCTGATCGGACCCCTGCAAACCAACAAGGCGCGCGAGGCGATCAGCCTGTTTCAAGTGATCGAAACCCTGGACCGAATCCGCTTGGCGAAAAGCCTGGCTGAGGAAATTCAACGGCTAGGGCGCGCGCCCAGGGTCTATGTTCAAGTCAATACCGGCGAGGAGCCACAGAAGGCGGGGGTGTCGCCGCTCGAGGCCGACAACTTCATCGCCGCCGCGCGCCGGGATTTCGCCCTGAACATCGAGGGGCTCATGTGTATTCCGCCTCAAGCCGAGCCCTCGGCGCCGCATTTCGCCCTGCTGGCCCAGATCGCAGCGCGCAATGGACTGAAGAAGCTGTCGATGGGCATGAGCGCCGACTTCGAGACCGCCGTCCGCTTCGGCGCCACCTCCGTCCGGGTGGGCTCGGCCTTGTTCGGCCAGCGTTAGCTCAGGCGCCGCTCAAGGCGCCGCTGCCAAAGGCAAATCGCCGGGGTTACGACCAGCTCCATGATCAGCGCCGCCTGCATGGCGCTGTCGGGCGGTCCGACACGCCAAAGGCTGACCAATCGGCCCAGGCCGCCGATCACCACAAGCCCGGTCAGAAGCCGCACCTGGGCGCCGCGCCGCTCTATGGCCGGTATCAGGCTCCAAAATGCCAGGCCGATGGCGAGAAGCAGACCCGACAGATAGCTGAAGTGGCTGTCGAGTGATGGACCCACAACGCCGCGCTCGATCATGACAGGCCCCAGGACAATTCCCGCCAGTCCGGCGCTGACGGGCGCCAGCCCCGCGAGGGCTACGGCGATCTGCAGGGGCGCCTTGGGCGAAAATGTGGGAATAGAGCGCAGATGAAGACTGGTCATGGCTCTTAAACGAACCAAACGACCCATTGGATTGATCGGTACGCCGGTTTCCGGCGCCGCTCGTGTTTAGGCGGCCTTGCCGAGGGGCTCGAAGGCTAGGCTGGCCTCGAAATCCACCAGGATATCCGCCAGCTCCTCATAGCTCGGCTTGGCCCTCAGCCCAGCAGGGAAGCGGAAACGCCAGAAGCTGACCACATGCTGGACGGCGGCCAGGCGTTCACCCAGTTCGTAGAACAGCGTTGGCGCCCTCATCAAAAAGTCACGGAACGCGCGGGGCTGTCCATTTTTGGTCAGATCGCCATAGGCGTCGTCATAGACCTTCAGGGTGGTCCTCACCGTATCGCAGGCCCCGGTGATGCACTTGATCAGTCGCGTCTTGCAGGCGGTGATGGTGGCGCGCGCTTCGTCATCGGCCGGACCAACAGCCTTCAGGTTCATGATTTCATCCAGGATCGGACGAACGTTGGGCGCTAACTCGCCCATGCACCACTTGTAATAGATAAAGCCCTTCCAACAGAAAACGCCCTCGTCAAAGGCGGCCTTGTCCAGGCCCATGCCGATGCGAAGCGGCTCCATTTCTGCATCGCCGGCGTCGGCCAGAATCTTCTGCGCCAGCTTGGAGGTCTTCACGTTGATGGCGGCGTCAAGATCATCGAAGGACATGCCGATCAGCGGCGTGATTTCCCGACGGACGAATTCAAACATCTTCAGCATGTCCGCGTCGGTAATATCGAAATAGCACCGGGCGGGATTGTATCCGCTCTTTCTCAGCCGCTCGCGCATGAGGAACGGGTCCAGCGAGGGCAGGGAGTCCAGTAGATCGAGCAGCTCTATGTCCGCTTGGGTGGCCTGGGACAGCGCCCCGAGAATATCGTCCAGCACCTCGGCATATCCCCGCTGCCCGACAAAGAACGAGCGTGCGCCCGAGCGCAGGTCGCTGATGTCGATGGGCAGGATGATCTTAGTCGCGTTGCTGCGCGCGTCGGAAAACAGGTCTTTTTCGTTGGGCCGAAGCCTATGCTTGACCACGAAGGATCGGTTGAGCACGGGGCTGCGGAACAGGGGGTTTTGCCTATAGGCCTCCTCGTCTCCGTGCTTTTGCCAGACCATCACCAAATTCAACGTCCGAGCGGTCGAGGCGTTGGTCTGAAGGCTGATGAGGCTGCGAATGGATCGACCGGCCGGCGTGGGGCGCTGTGAAGAAGCCGCGTTGGCCATCTATTTAACCCGTCCCCGAAGATCGAACACGCAGTGGACCGGGATTGCCTATCCCAATCTCCATTAGATGCGTCGGCTCCCGGAAATTCCGACGACAGCCAGGACGAATTCAGCCACGGCACTAGTTAATGGACGGACAATAAACGGGCTCGCGGGCCTTAGATTTACACGCTTGTGGCCGGCCCGGGCGTCAATACCTAATGCGCCTTCGCCTTTGGCCCGACCCTATCCCTTGACCAGACCCTTAAGTCTGTACAGCGCATCCATGGCTTCGCGCGGGGACATACCGTCCAGGTCCAGGGCGGCCAGGGCGACGTCAACTTCGCTCGGCCCGGCGAAGAGCGCCGCCGCCGGTTCGGCGGCCGCCGCAAATAGCGGCAGGTCGTTCAAGCGTGCGGGTGAAGCAGTCTGATCTTCCAGCCGCTCCAGCACCTGGCGCGCCCGGACGACCACGGCGGGCGGAACACCCGCCAGCTTGGCCACCTGCACGCCATAGGACCGGTCCGCCGGCCCTTTTTGGGCCTCATGCAGAAACACCAGGTCGCCGTTCCATTCCTTGGCCCGCAGCGACAGGTTGCCGACGTGGGCCAGACGGTCCTCCAGCCGCGCCAGCTCATGATAGTGGGTGGCGAACAGGGCGCGGCAGCGGTTGACGTCGTGCAGCGCCTCTGCGCAGGCCCAGGCGATGGCCAGACCGTCATAGGTGGCCGTGCCTCGGCCAATCTCGTCCAGGATCACCAGGGATCGCGGCGTCGCCTGGGTCAGGATGGCGGCGGTCTCGACCATCTCGGCCATGAAGGTGGAACGTCCCCGCGCCAGATCGTCGCCCGCGCCGACGCGGCTGAATAGCCTATCAACCACGCCAAGCCGCAGGCGCCGAGCCGGCACAAAGCTGCCCGCCTGGGCCAGCACGGCCAGCAGGGCGTTCTGGCGCAGGAAGGTCGATTTGCCGGCCATATTGGGTCCGGTGACAATGGCTAGGCGCACGCCGGCCTCGCCTGCGCCGTCCAGGCGGCAGTCGTTGGGCGTATAGGGCGCTCCGGTCCGGCGCACGGCGGCCTCCACCACCGGATGGCGCGCGCCTTCCGCCTCGAAAGCCAGGGATCGATCAATCTGCGGACGGCTGGCCTGCTCGTCATTGGCCCATTCCGCCAGGCCGCAGGCCACATCGAGCCGGGCTAAGGCCTGAGCCGCCGCCTGGATATCGCCGGCCAAATCGCGGGCCTGAGCGACCCAGCGGTCGAAGATTTCCGCTTCCATAGCCAGGGCGCGTTCGGCGGCCTGGGCGATGCGGGCGTCCAGATCGGCCAGCTCCACCGTGGTGAAACGTACCTGATTGGCCAGGGTCTGGCGGTGGATGAACAGGGCGTTGAGCGGGGCGGCGAACAGGGGCTCGGCCTGTTTGGCGGTGACCTCGACAAAATAGCCCAGCACCGCGTTGTGGCGGATGCGCAAAGGCGCGCCGGACTGAATCTGAAGGCTCTGTTCCAGCTGGGCGACCACCTTGCGGCTGTCGTCGCGCAGGGCTCGCGCTTGGTCGAGCGGCGCACTGATCCCGGCGGCGACAAAGCCGCCGTCGCGCGCCTGGGCCGGCAGTTCGGCGTTCAGGCCCTGGGTCAGCATGTGCAGGAACTCGGCGAGCGCGGGATGCTCGTCGGCCGTCAGGGCCAGAACCGGCGCGGCCACCTCGGTGGGCGGACCGCCGCCCAGATCTCGGTCGGCGCCGATCAATGTCGCCAGGTCCACGCCGCATTGCAGGGCGCACTTCAAGGCCCCCAGGTCTCGCGGTCCGCCACGGCCCAGGGCCAGACGGGAAAAGGACCGCGCCGGATCACCTGATCCCTTGAGCAGGCGGCGCACCCCCTCGCGGGCGCCGCGACGCTCCAAGAACCATTGCACGGCGTCCAGTCGCGCCTCGATGGACTCCGGATCGAGCAGGGGCCGGGCCAGACGCGCGGCCAACAGGCGCGCACCGCCGGAGGTGACGGTGCGGTCAACCGCCGCCAGCAGCGAGCCTTCCCGACCGCCGCCCTGGCTGCGTTCGATTTCAAGGCTGGCGCGGGTCGCCGGGTCGATGGCCATGACGTCGGCCTCGCCCGCCCGTCGCGGAGGGCCAAGCGCCGGTAGGCGGCCGGCTTGCGTCGTTTCCAGGTGGGCGGCGATCAGGCCCAGCGCCGAAACCTCGGCCCCGGACAAGGCGCCGAAGCCGTCCAGGGTATCCACGCCATAGAGACGCTTCAGGCGCGCTTCGGAAGCCTGGGGCTCGGCCAAGGCCTGGGCCATGGGCTGGATGGCGCCGCTTTGCGCCTTAAAGGCCGCCGCCAGCAGCTCGTCGGCGAACAGGCGGTCGGGAACGAGGATTTCCGATGGTTGCAGGGCGGCCAGGGCCGCCGCCACGCCCGCGCGGCCGACGCTGATGCAGTCGACCTCGCCGGTGGAGATGTCCACGCTGGCCACCGCCGCTTGACCGGCGCGCACGGCCACCGCGGCCAGGCGGTTGGAGCCGCGCGCGTCCAGCAGTCCGTCTTCGGTCAGGGTGCCCGGGGTCACCACACGCACCACGTCGCGCCGCACCACCGACTTGGAGCCGCGTTTGCGCGCTTCGGCGGGGTCTTCCATCTGCTCGCACACGGCGACCTTGAAGCCCGCGCGGATCAGCTTGGCCAGATAGGCTTCGGCGGCATGGACCGGCACGCCGGCCATGGGAATGTCCTGGCCTGCATGTTTACCCCGCGCAGTCAGGGCTATGCCGAGGGCGCTGGACGCCTTGACCGCATCTTCGAAGAACAGCTCGTAGAAATCGCCCATGCGGAAGAACACCAGGGCGTCGGGCTGGCGCGCCTTGGCCTCGAAGAACTGGGCCATCACCGGGGTGGCGGTGGCCAGGTCTAAGGCTGGGGTGGCGATGGGATCAGTCACGGCGTTCATCTAGGGGAACGCTAGCCAGAGTCTTCGCTTCAAGAAAGCATTGCGCGCTGCTATCCCCCACAAGGTTGTTGATGGAATGGCTCATGCACGACCCCGCCCAGCCCCGGCACGATTGGACCCTCGAGCAGATCGAGGCCCTGTTCAACCTGCCGTTCACGGAACTGGTGTTCCAAGCCGCCGCCGTTCACCGGGCCTGGTTTGACCCCGCCGAGGTGCAGCGCTCGCAGCTTTTATCGATCAAGACCGGCGGCTGCGCCGAGGACTGCGGCTATTGCAGCCAGTCGGCCCATTTCGACACGGGCCTGAAGGCCTCGCGCCTGATGGCGGCGCAGGCTGTGATCGAGGAGGCCAAGGCGGCTAAGGCCTCCGGCGCCCAGCGCTTCTGCATGGGCGCGGCCTGGCGCGAGCTGAAGGACCGCGATGTGCCGGAGCTGGCCGCCATGATCTCGGGCGTCAAGGCGCTCGGCCTGGAGACCTGCGCCACCTTGGGCATGCTCACCGGCGATCAGGCCAAGGCGCTCAAGACGGCCGGGCTAGACTACTACAACCACAACCTGGACACCGGAGAGGACTACTACGCCGAGGTCGTCTCCACCCGCACCTACCAGGACCGGCTGGACACCCTGGCTCACGTGCGCGCGGCGGGGGTTTCGGTGTGCTGCGGCGGCATCATCGGCATGGGCGAGGCGCGCAAGGACCGGGCTGGACTGTTGCTGGCCCTGGCGAACTTGCCCGAGCATCCCGACAGCCTGCCGATCAACGGCCTTGTGCCCATCGAAGGCACGCCCTTGGGCGACAGGGTGCTGGCGGGCGAGCAGGCGGTCGACGGGCTGGAGTTCGTGCGCACCGTGGCGGTCGCGCGGCTGGTTTGCCCCAAGGCGGTGGTGCGCCTGTCGGCCGGCCGCGAAGCCATGAGCCGCGAGGTGCAGGCCCTGTGCTTTTTGGCCGGCGCCAATTCGATCTTCGTGGGCAGCCGCCTTCTGACCACGCCCAATCCCGAAATGGACGCCGACGACAAGCTGTTCGCGGACCTGGGCCTGCGGCCGATGGGCGCTCGTGCTCCACCGCTTGCGGGGGAGCTGTCCCGAAGGGACTGAGCAACCATGTTAAATGGCGGCGGTCTTAGTCCATGGCTGACGTCTTGCGAGGACGAGGTTCGCGGCCTCAATGAGTTTCCTCATGACGGCGACGATGGCGACCTTGATGGGTTTGCCGTTGGCGATCAGGCGATC
>CAYVHP010000137.1:0-10797 GCA_964451265.1 uncultured Caulobacteraceae bacterium
CCGCTCGCACGGCTCCACCGGCCAACGCCAGGACCCGGGCAAGGTGTTCAAGAACAAGAAGATGGCCGGCCACCTGGGCCAGGACAACATCACCACCCAAAACATCACCGTCTGGCGCGTCGACGTTGAACGCGGCCTGATCCTGGTCAAGGGCGCGGTTCCGGGCGCCGAGGGCAGCTACGTCAAGGTGCGCGACGCCATCAAGCGTCCGCCGGCGAATGCGCCCAAGCCGGGCGCCATCCGCAAGGCCCACGCTGATGCCGCTCCGGCGGCTGCTGAGGTCGAGGCGCCGGTGGAAACCATCGAAGCCGGGGACGAAGCATGAAACTCGACGTCGTAACCCTGGACGCCGGCAAGGCCGGGTCGATTGAACTGCCTGACGATATTTTCGGCATCGAAGATATCCGCGGCGACATCCTGCAACGGGTGGTGACGTGGCAACTGGCCAAGCGCCGCGTCGGCACGCACAAGATTCAGGTCCGCAACGAAGTCTCGCGGACCGGAAAGAAGATGTACAAGCAAAAGGGCACGGGCGGCGCTCGCCACGGTTCTCGCCGGGCGGCTCAGTTCGTCGGCGGCGCCAAGGCCCACGGCCCGGTTGTTCGCAGCCACGCCTTTGATCTGCCCAAGAAGTTCCGCGCCCTGGGCCTGCGTCACGCCCTGTCATCGAAGGCCAAGTCCGGTTCGCTGATCGTGCTGGATGGCGTGTCCCTGGACGCGCCCAAGACCGCCGCTTTACGGGCCCGGTTCGCCAAGCTCGGCCTGACCAACGCCCTGATCATCGCGGGCGCTGAGGTGGACGGCGCCTTCAAGTTGGCCGCCCGCAACATCCCCAATGTGGACGTGCTGCCGAACGCCGGCCTGAACGTCTATGACGTGCTGCGTCGCCATACCTTGGTTCTGACCCGCGACGCGGTGCAGGCCATTCAGGCGCGCTTCGCCGACAAGGACGCCGCCTGATGCCGACCGCTCGCCATTACGACACCATCATCGCCCCGCTCATCACCGAGAAGGCCACCTTGCTCACCGAGCAGAACAAGGTCGTGTTCCGCGTGGCCGAAGACGCCACTAAGGACGAGATCGCTGCGGCGGTCGAAGAGCTGTTCAAGGTCAAGGTCATCAAGGTCAACACCCTGATCACCAAGGGCAAAACCAAGCGTTTCCGCGGCATCCTCGGACGCCGTTCCGACGTCAAGAAAGCGATCGTGACCCTGCAAGAGGGCCAAACGATCGATATCTCCACGGGGCTCTAAACACATGGCTCTGAAAACATTCAACCCGACCTCGCCGGCCCGTCGCGGCCTTGTGCTTGTCGACAAGTCCGACCTGCATAAGGGCAAGCCGGAAAAGAGCCTGGTCGAAGGCCTGACCAAGTCTGGCGGTCGCTCCAGCAACGGCCGCATCACCGTGCGTTTCCGCGGCGGTGGCGCTAAGCGCCTGTACCGGGTGATCGACTTCAAGCGCCGTAAGTTCGACATGGCGGCCACCGTCGAGCGGATCGAATACGATCCGAACCGCACCGCGTTCATCGCCCTGATCAAGTATCAGGACGGCGAACTGGCCTACATCCTCGCGCCGCAACGCCTGAAGGTGGGCGATGAGGTGATCGCCGGTGAAAAAACCGACGTTAAGCCCGGCAACGCCATGCCCCTGCGCGGCATGCCGATCGGCACCATCATCCATAACATCGAGCTGAAGCCCCTGAAGGGCGGGCAACTCGCCCGTTCCGCTGGCGCCTACGCGCAACTGGTCGGCCGCGACTCCGGTTATGCCCAGATCCGCCTGACCTCGGGCGAGCTGCGTATGGTCCAGGACGGCTGCATGGCCACGGTCGGCGCAGTGTCTAATCCGGATCATATGAACGAAAGCCTCGGCAAGGCCGGGCGCGTTCGCCACCAGGGCCGCCGCCCGCACGTTCGCGGCGTGGCCATGAACCCGGTCGATCACCCCCACGGCGGCGGTGAAGGCAAGACGTCCGGTGGGCGTCACCCGGTCACGCCGTGGGGCAAGCCGACCAAGGGCCGCAAGACCCGCACCAACAAGACGACGGACAAGTACATCATCCGTTCTCGCCACGTCTCGAAGAAGGGCCGCTAAACGATGACCCGTTCAGTCTGGAAAGGCCCGTTCGTCGACGGCTTTTTGCTGAAGAAGGCCGACGCCGTGCAAAGCTCCGGCCGCAAGGACGTGATCAAGACCTGGTCGCGCCGTTCGACCGTCATGCCGCAATTCGTGGGCCTGACCTTCGGCGTTTACAACGGCCAGAAGCATGTCCCGGTGCTGGTCAGTGAAGACATGGTCGGTCACAAGCTCGGCGAATTTGCCCCCACCCGCAACTTCTATGGCCACGCGGCCGACAAGAAGGCCAAGAGGAAGTAGCGATGAGCAAGAAAGCGACCGAGCGGCGCCTGAAGCCCGTCGAAGCCATGGCCAAGGTCCGCACCCTGCGCACCAGCCCGCGCAAGCTGAACCTTGTGGCCCAGTCGATCCGCGGCCTGAAGGTGCAACGGGCTTTGAACGAGCTGGAATTCTCCGCCAAGCGCATCGCCAAGGATGTGCGCAAGGCCCTGTATTCCGCGATTTCGAACGCCGAGAACAACCATAACCTCGACATCGACAACCTGGTCGTCGCCGAGGCCTACGTGGGCAAGAACCTAGTGATGAAGCGTTTCTCCGCCCGTGCGCGGGGCCGCTCGTCGCGGATCGAAAAGCCCTTTTCCGAGATCACTATCGTGGTCCGTGAGCTTGGCGAGGCTGCCTGATGGGACAGAAAGTCAATCCGATCGGGCTTCGGCTCGGCATCAACCGCACCTGGGACAGCCGCTGGTTCGCCCAAGGCGCCGATTATGGTCGCCTGCTTCACCAGGACATCGCCATGCGCAAGGAGCTCAAGAAGCGCCTTGGACAGGCCGGCGTCTCGCGCATCATCATCGAGCGCCCGCACAAGAAGTGCCGCGTGACCATCTATGCCGCACGCCCCGGCGTGATTATCGGCAAGAAGGGCGCCGACATCGAGAAGCTGCGCAAGGATCTCTCGGTGATGGCCGAGGGCGAGGTGTTCCTCAACATCGTCGAAGTGCGCAAGCCTGAAACCGACAGCCAATTGGTGGCCGAGAACATCGCCCAGCAACTGGAGCGCCGGGTCGCCTTCCGCCGGGCCATGAAGCGCTCGATTCAGTCCGCCATGCGCCTGGGCGCCAAGGGCGTTCGGATCAACGTGTCGGGCCGTTTGGGCGGCGCGGAAATCGCGCGGATGGAATGGTACCGCGAGGGTCGGGTGCCGCTGCACACCCTGCGCGCCGACATCGACTACGGTTTCTCCGAAGCCAAGACCACCTACGGCATCATCGGCGTGAAGGTGTGGATCTTCAAAGGCGAAGTGCTCGAGCACGATCCCATGGCGCTTGACAAGCGCCTGGCCGGTGAAACCGGTCCGGCGGGCGAAGGCGGCGGGCGCAATGAACGCCCTGATCGTTCGGACCGCGGTGATCGCGGCGGCCGTCGTGATCGGGCCGGGTGAGATTAAGTCATGCTGTCACCAAAAAAGACTAAGTACCGCAAGGCGTTCAAGGGCCGCATCCACGGCGCGGCCAAGAGCGGCTTCTCGCTGAATTTCGGCGCCTATGGCCTGAAGGCTCTGGAGCCGGAACGCGTCACGGCGCGCCAGATCGAAGCGGCCCGTCGCGCGATCACCCGCCAGATGAAGCGCCAAGGCCGCGTGTGGATCCGGGTGTTCCCGGACCTGCCCGTGTCCGACAAGCCGGCGGAAGTGCGGATGGGCAAGGGCAAGGGCGCGGTGGAATATTGGGCCGCGCGCGTTCACCCAGGCCGCATCCTGTTTGAAATCGACGGCGTTCCGGACGATGTCGCCCGCGAGGCGCTTCGTCTGGGCTCAGCCAAGCTGCCGATCCGCACCAAGGTGGTGACCCGGATCGAGTCCGGCGTGGCGCAGGCAGCGGAGTAGGGCGCGATGAAGATCGATGAAGTCCGTCGGCTGACCCCCGACCAGCTCCAAGACCAGCTGATCCAGCTGAAAAAGGAGCAGTTTAACCTGCGTTTCCAGGCGGCCACCGGCCAAATGGAGAAAACCCATCGCGTGAACGAGATCCGCAAGGACATCGCTCGCATTAAAACCGTGCTGCGCGGCAAGGCCGCTGCGGTTGCGGCTTAAGGACAGCCCAGATGCCCAAGCGAATTCTCGAAGGCGTGGTGGTCTCCGATAAGGGAGACAAGACCGTGGTGGTGAAGGTCGAGCGGACCTTTCTGCACCCCGTGCTGAAGAAGACCGTGCGCCGGTCCAAGAAGTATCACGCTCACGACGAGGCCAATTCCTACAAGGCCGGCGAGATCGCCAAGATCGTCGAGTGCGCGCCCAAATCCAAGCTCAAGACCTGGGAGGTCCTGCCCAAGGACGTCCAGGCCGTGAGCGCGTGAGTTTAGGAAGGCCTGAACAATGATCCAGATGCAAACTAACCTGGAGGTCGCCGACAATTCCGGCGCGCGCCGGGTCATGTGCATCAAGGTGCTGGGCGGCGCAGGGCGTCGTTACGCCAGCGTCGGCGATGTCATCGTGGTGTCGGTAAAAGAAGCGATTCCGCGCGGGCGGGTGAAGAAAGGCGATGTCCTGCGGGCCATCGTCGTGCGCACCGCTCAGGGCGTGAAGCGTAAGGACGGTTCGCTGATCCGCTTTGACAAAAGCGCGGCTGTGATCGTCAACAAGCAGAACGAGCCGATCGGCACGCGGATCTTCGGTCCGGTTCCGCGCGAACTGCGCGCCAAGAACCATATGAAGATCATCTCCCTCGCGCCGGAGGTTCTGTAATGTCCGCGAAGATCAAGAAGGGCGACCGCGTCATCGTCTTGACCGGGCGTGACAAGGGCCGCGAAGGCCCCGTGCTGAAGGTTCTGCCCAAGGAAAACCGCGTACTGGTGCAAGGCCTGAACATCGTTCAGCGTCACACCCGTCCGACCCAGGCCGACCCCCAAGGCGGGATCAAGCCCAAGGAAGCGGCCCTGCATATTTCCAATGTCGCCATCGTCGACCCCAAGGGCGGCGGAGCGACCCGCGTCGGCTTCCGGATCGAAGACGGCAAGAAGGTTCGGTTCGCCAAGAAATCCGGCGAGGTTATCAATGGCTGATGCGCAAAATTACGAGCCGCGTCTGAAGAGCGTCTATCGCGAAAGCATTCGCGCCTCGCTCAAGGAGCAGTTCGGCTACACCAACGAAATGCAGATCCCCAAGCTGGACAAGATTGTCCTGAACATGGGCATCGGCGAAGCGGTGAACGACTCCAAGAAGGTCCAGGCGGCCGTCAAGGATCTGACGGCGATCGCCGGTCAAAAGCCGGCTCAGACCCGTGCGCGCCAATCCATCGCCGGCTTCAAGCTGCGCGAGAACATGGTCATTGGTGCCAAGGTCACCCTGCGCAAGGACCGGATGTACGAGTTTCTGGATCGCTTGATCACCATCGCCCTTCCGCGGGTGAAGGATTTTCGGGGCCTGAACGGCAAGAGCTTCGACGGCCGCGGCAACTACGCCATGGGCCTGAAGGAGCACATTGTGTTCCCCGAGATCAACTACGACCAGATCGACCAGATGTGGGGCATGGACATCGTCGTTTGCACCACCGCTAAGACCGACGAGGAAGCTCGCGCTCTCCTCAAAGAATTCCAATTCCCGTTCAATAATTAGGGCGGGGGGAAAGCACACATGGCCAAGAAAAGCGCCGTCAACCGTAATGAGATGGTTCGCCGTCTCGCCAAAAAGTTCGAAGCCAAGCGCTCCGCGCTGAAGGCGACCGCCAATAACGAAGCCCTTCCTCTGGAAGAGCGCTTCGAGGCGCGCCTGAAGCTCGCGAAGCTGCCGCGCAATTCGTCAAAGACGCGGATTCGCAACCGCTGTGAACTGACCGGGCGCCCGCGCGCCTACTATCGCAAGCTGAAGATGTCGCGGATTGCTCTGCGCGAACTGGGCTCGGCCGGGCACGTCCCCGGCTTGGTCAAGTCGAGCTGGTGAGGAGGGGCCCATGTCTGTGAACGACCCCATTGGCGATATGATCGCCCGCATCAAGAACGCCGCCATGCGCAAGCGCTCCAAGGTGGCGACTCCCGCCTCCAAGATGCGCGGCCGGGTGCTCGATGTGCTGCAGTCCGAAGGCTACATCCGTGGCTATGCCCTGGTCGAAGAAGTGGGCAAGCACCCGGAGTTCGAGATCGAACTGAAGTACTTCGACGGCGAGCCGGTGATCGCTGAGATCGCTCGCGTGTCCAAGCCGGGCCGCCGCGTCTATTCGTCGATCAAGGATCTCAAGCCGATCAAGAACGGCCTGGGCATCTCGATCCTGTCGACGCCCAAGGGCGTCATGTCAGATGCTTCCGCCCGCGACCAGAATGTCGGCGGCGAAGTGCTCTGCCGGGTCTATTAGGGCAGGGCGAGGAAAAAACCATGTCACGGATCGGCAAGAAGCCCATCGCCATCCCGTCCGGCGTGACCGTCACGCTCGACGGACAGACGGTCGCGGTGAAGGGACCCAAGGGCCAACTGGCCTGGACGGTTTCCGAGGAAATCGAGATCACCTTGGACAACGGACAGCTCACGCTGGCGCCGCGCAACGAGACTCAACGCGCCCGCGGCATGTGGGGTCTGTCGCGCACGCTGGTGGACAACATGGTCACCGGCGTGACCAAGGGCTACGAAGAAGTGCTCGAGCTCGTGGGCGTCGGCTATCGCGCCGCGCTCAAGGGCCAGGCGCTGTCCATGCAGCTCGGCTTTAGCCACGACGTGGATATCCCGCCGCCCCAGGGCATCACCTTCGCGGTGCCCAAACAGACCGAAGTTCGCATCAGCGGCATCGACAAGCAGCTGGTCGGCGAAATCGCCGCCCGCATCCGCCGCATTCGGCCGCCTGAACCCTATAAGGGCAAGGGCGTGCGTTACGCCGGCGAGCAAGTTCGCCGCAAAGAAGGCAAGAAGAAGTAAGCCATGGCGCTCTCTCCTCGCGATATTTCGAAACGGCGCGCTCAGCGCACCCGCACCCGCCTCAAGGCCCTGTCTTCGGGCCGGCTGCGCCTGTCGGTGTTCCGCTCGTCCAAGAACATCTACGCCCAGGTCATCGACGATTCTCGCGGCGTCACCGTGGCCGCTGCTTCGTCGCTGGAAGGCGCCAAGGACGGCGCCAAGGGTTCGGACAAGGACGCCGCCCAGCGCGTCGGCAAACTGGTGGCCGAACGGGCGATTGAACAAGGCGTCAAGGACGTCGTGTTCGACCGGGGCGGCAATATCTATCACGGCCGTATCAAGGCCCTCGCTGACGCCGCGCGTGAAGCCGGCTTGAATTTCTAAAGGGATCGACATGGCCCGTAGGGAAGAGCGTGGCGAGCGCCGCGACCGCAACAACAACGCCGACGAGCGCGACAGCGACATCGTCGAAAAGCTGGTGCACATCAATCGTGTCGCCGCCACGGTGAAGGGCGGGCGTCGCTTCTCCTTCGCCGCCCTCATGGTGGTGGGCGATCAGAAAGGCCGCGTGGGCTATGGCCACGGCAAGGCGCGCGAAGTGCCTGAGGCCATCCGCAAGGCGACCGAAGAAGCCAAGAAGACCATGGTTCGCGTGCCCCTGCGCGAAAGCCGCACCCTGCACCATGACGGCGCCGGCCGGCATGGCGCGGGCAAGGTGATGCTGCGCGCCGCGCCTCCGGGCACCGGCGTGATCGCCGGCGGTCCGATGCGGGCGGTGCTGGAAACCCTGGGCGTGCAGGACGTGGTGGCCAAGTCGGTCGGCTCGTCTAACCCCTACAACATGGTCAGGGCGACGTTTGACGCCCTGAAGGGCCAAAGCTCGCCCCGCCAGGTCGCCTCCAAGCGCGGCAAGAAGGTGGGCGATCTGCTTGGCCGTCGTAACGACGGCGCCTCGGCTGCGGCCGAAGTCGCCGAAGGCTGAGGATAAGCAAGATGGCCAAACTCACCGTTGTGCAGACCGGCAGCCCGATCCGCCGCAAGAACGACCAGCGCGCCACCCTGGTGGGCCTGGGCCTGAACCGTATCGGCCGCAAATCCGTGCTGGAGGATACCCCTTCGGTGCGCGGCATGATCGCCAAGGTTCAACACCTAGTGGCGGTGGAAAGCTAAACCATTTTACCGCTCATTCCCGCGAAAGCGGGAACCCAGCCCTGTCCAGGAATCGCCAAGCTGGAAAGATCTGGGTCCCCGCTTTCGCGGGGATGAGCGGCGTAATTAATCCTGCCGAGTCGGGCTTAGCCCGGCGATGATCTCTAAGGAGAGGCTCCCATGACGAAACTCAATGAAATCGCCGACAACGAAGGCGCAGCCAAAAAGCGCATGCGGGTCGGCCGTGGCCCGGGTTCGGGCAAGGGCAAGACTGCCGGTCGCGGCGTGAAGGGGCAGAAGGCGCGCAGCGGCGTGGCCATCGCCGGCTTCGAAGGCGGCCAAATGCCCCTGCACATGCGTCTGCCCAAGCGCGGCTTCAACAATATCTTCCGCAAGACCTTCGCCGAAGTGAACCTTTGGCGCATCGCCCAGGCCATCGAGGCCGGCAAGCTGGACGGCAAGAAGATCATCGACGCCGAAGCCCTGGTGGCCGCCGGCGTGTTGCGCCGCGCCAAGGACGGCGTGCGACTGCTCGGCCAAGGCGAAATCAAGGGCAAGCTGGACATCAGCGTGCATTCGGCCAGCACCGGGGCGCGCAAGGCGATCGAGGCGGCCGGCGGCAAGCTGACCACCAAGGTCCAGGCGCCGGAAGCGTCTGAGGCGTAAACTCTTGACGATTCGGGACTTCCGGGTCTCGTGTCACCGCGCGCTCGCAATTGCGACGCCATCGCCTTATTTGAGGCTCGTTGAAATCTAGGGGAGGCGTCATGGCCTCGGCGGCGGAACAACTCGCAGCCAATCTGAATGTCGGGGCCTTCCAGAAGGCCACCGACCTGCACAAGCGCCTTTGGTTCACCGTGGGCGCGCTGATCATGTATCGGCTAGGGACCTATATCCCTATTCCGGGCATTGATGCAGCCGTGTTCGCCAAGGCCTTCCAGGGTCAGGCGCAGGGCGTGCTGGGCATGTTCAACATGTTCTCCGGCGGCGCCGTGCAGCGCATGGCCGTGTTCGCCCTGAACGTCATGCCCTACATCTCCGCCTCGATCATCGTGCAGTTGATGGGCACGATCTATCCGCCTTGGGAAAAGCTGCGCAAGGAAGGCGGAGAAGCCGGCCGCAAGCAATTGAACCAGTACACGCGCTATTTGGCCGTTGTGCTGGCGCTGGGTCAGTCGTTCGCCATTTCCATGGGCCTGCAGAACACGCCCGGCTTGGTCGACACCCCCGGGATCTTCTTCGTGGTGTCCACCGTGGTCACCCTGACCGGCGGCACCTTGTTCATGATGTGGCTGGGTGAGCAGATCACCGCGCGCGGCGTCGGCAACGGCATTTCGCTGATCATCTTCGCGGGCATCGCGGCGGGCTTGCCGAACCTGACGATGCAATTGCTGTCGATGGTGCGCACCGGATCGCTCAGCGGCGGCGCCCTTCTGTTGATTGCGGTGATGTCTGTCGGCGTGGTGGCCTTTATCGTGTTTGTCGAGCGCGCTCAGCGGCGTCTACTGGTGCAGTATCCCAAGCGCCAGGTGGGCAACCGCATGTTCGGCGGCGAATCCTCGTTCCTGCCGATGAAGGTCAATACCGCCGGGGTGATCCCGCCGATCTTCGCCTCCAGCCTTCTGCTGCTGCCGACCACGGCCATGGGCTTTCTGGCCACCGCCAATCTGCCGCCCTGGGCCCAGTGGTTGCCCGGCGTGGTGGGCCAGCTGCAGCATGGGCGGCCGTTGTTCATGCTCTTCTATGGCGCGCTGATCATCTTTTTCTGCTTCTTCTACACCTCGGTGGTGTTCAATCCCGACGAGACGGCCGAGAACCTGCGCAAGTACGGCGGTTTCCTGCCGGGCATCCGCCCAGGCCGTCGCACCGCGGAATATATGGACTATGTGCTGACCCGTCTGACGGTGATCGGCGCGGCCTATATCACCCTGGTCTGCCTGCTGCCCGAAGCCTTGATGGCCAAGATCGGCGGAAGCCTATACTTTGGGGGCACGTCGATTCTCATCGTCGTGACGGTGACCATGGATACGGTCGCTCAGATCCAGTCCTATATGCTTGCCCACCAGTACGAAGGCTTGATCAAGAAATCGAAGCTACGCGGAGGACGCGGGCGTTGAATCTCATCCTTTTCGGTCCGCCGGCGGCGGGCAAGGGCACCCAGGCCAAGAAGCTGGTGGCCGCGCGCGGCATGATCCAGCTGTCCACCGGGGACATGTTGCGCGCCGCGCGGGCGTCGGGGTCTGATCTGGGCAAGAAGGTTGCTGCGATCATGGACGCCGGCTCGCTGGTGTCTGACTCCATCGTCGTGGAACTGATCGAGGAGCGGCTGCCCGAGGCCAATGCGGCGGGCGGGGCTATTTTCGACGGCTTCCCGCGCACCGTGGCCCAGGCCGAGGCGCTGGACGCCATGCTGGCGCGCCGGGGAGACAAGATCGACTTTGTGGTTCGGCTGAAGGTCGACGACCAAGGCCTGCTGGACCGGGTGGCCACGCGGTTCGCCCAAGAGGGACGGGCCGACGACAATCCGGATTCGTTTAAGGTCAGGCTGCAGGCTTACAATGCCCAAACCGCCCCGCTGCTGCCGTTCTACGGCGCTCAGGGCAAGTTGGTGGAAGTGGACGGTATGGCGCCGGTGGAAGAGGTGGCCAAGGCCATCGCGAACGCCTTGGACCGCACGCTGGTCCAGTCCG
>CAYVHP010000138.1:0-56523 GCA_964451265.1 uncultured Caulobacteraceae bacterium
GGCGTTGACGTTGGCGCCGTGCTTGATCAGCACGGCCATGTTGTCGCTCCGACCCTTGGCCGCCGCCCACATCAGGGGGGTCTGGCCCTTCAGGTCGGCCGCGTTCACATCCGCGCCTTTAGCGATCAACTGTTGCACGATGTCCGGGGTGGAAATCCCCGCGCACAGGGCCAAGGCGGAGATTCCGTCCGGGCGGGTCGCCTTGGCGTCAGCCCCGGCCTTGAGCAGATCGGAGACAATGGCCGGATCGCCCAACTCGCAGGCCAAGGTGAAGGGCGAGGCGCCGTCGATGTCCAGGGCGTTGGGTTTGGCCCCGGCCTTCAGCAGAAGCCGCACGGACTCTTCGTCCTGGCGATGGACCGCCCAGGCCAGCACCGAGGACTTGTCGGCCATCAGCGCATTGGGGTCGGCGTGATGCGCCAGCAGGGCCTTGACCGCTGCGTGGTCGTCGTTGCGCACGGCCTCCAGCAATCGGTCTTCGCGCGCTCCGCCAAAGGCTGCGCCGCCGACAAAACCCATAAGCAGAAACCCGACGAAAAGCGCGCGTCTCATGGGTTGGACTATCCGCTTTGGGCTTAGGCGGTCAGTCCGGCGAACCGCCCGGTGCTGTCGCCGTGGCTGTCACGATGGACGCCCAGGATGTCCATCATGGACAACTGGACATTGGTCATCGGCGTGCCTTTTTCGGCGGCGATGTGGCGGTTGCCCTTGATCAGTCCGCCGCCAATCAGGGTCGTCAGATTGAGGTGATCGTGGTGGTCGGGGTCGGCCATGCTGGGACCGGTGAGGACCAAGGTGTTGTCCAGCAGCGTGCCTTCGCCGTCCTTGGTCTCGGACATCCGCTTCAGATAGTAGGCGAACTGTTCCATATGCAGGATGTTGATCTTGGTCAGGCGCGCGATCTTTTCCGGGTCCCCGCCGTGGTGGCTGGTGGGGTGGTGGCCGTCCGGCACGCCCACTTCCGGATAGCTGCGCCCGCTGGATTCGCGGCCCAGCATCAAGGTGCCCACCCGGGTCAGGTCGGCCTGGTTGGCCAGGACCTGAAGATCGATCATCATGCGGGCGTGTTCGTCGAACTGATCAGGAATGCCCGAGGGCTTGGCGTAGTCGGGCAGGGCCACAGCCTGGCTTTGCTCGATCTTCTGGATACGGCGCTCGATATCGCGTACGGACTCCATGTATTCGTCGATCTTCTTTTGATCCTCCGAGCCGACCGCGCGCGACAGGCGCTTGGCGTCATCCGCCACGAAATCCAGGATGCTGGCCTGACGCTTCAACTGCGCCATGCGGGCCTTGGGATCCAGGCTGTCGCCGTCGCCGAACAGGGCTTCGAACACTTCGCGCGGATTGATGGTCACCGGCAGGGGCGTCGAGGCATCGCGCCAGGACAGGGTGTCGGTATAGGCGCAGCTATAGCCGGAGTCGCAGCTGCCCACTAAGCTGGGAGGCTCGATCCCGAGTTCCAGCGAAGGAATTTGGGTCGCTTGGCCAAACTGCTTGGCGACGATTTGGTCCATCGAAACGCCGCAGGTCAGGTCCGCGCCTTCGGTCTTCTTGACATGGACCCCGGTCAGCCAGGTTCCGCAGGACCGGGCATGGTCGCCGGCGCCGTCGCCTAGGGCGTCGCCCTGGTGGGCGTCCACGCCGCTGATCACCAGGAACTTGTCGCGGTGAGGCTCGAGCGGCTGAAGGATCGGCGACAGGGCGAAGCCCTCGCCCGTCTGCGTCGGCCGGAAGTTATTCATCGCCATGCCGTTGGGCATGTAGATCACCTGCAGCCGCTTGCGCGCCGCCGCAGCGGCTTCCGCAGCCGAAGCGCTGGTGACCATGGCGCCGAGCAGGGGCAAGGCCAGGACGGCCCCGGCCCCGCGCAACACGGTGCGGCGATCCATCGCTTTACGTGTGATGATCATTGTCCGGAGTCCTTCTCATGACAAAGGGTACGCTTTGAACGATGCCCATGATTATGGATTGCATCCGATAATTATCGCGTGCGGCTTGATATCTTATACCGCGAACGACGGGCATATCATAGGGCTCCAGCCCTCGGCCCAGAGCATAGGTGAGCAGCTTTGCGGTAAAGGCGTCCACGAATTCATCCTTGCGAGACATCAGGACGCCTTGCAGGCCTTTGGGGCCTTCAAACTTGGTGCCGTCGGTCAACACGGCTGATGCGTCAACCTGCTGGCCGGCGTAACCGGTCCGCCACGCGCCCGTGGCGTCATAGTTCTCAAGACTGAACCCGAGCGGGTCCATCTTGGTGTGGCAGGAGGCGCAGACCGGGTTGGCCCGGTGCACTTCCATCTGTTCGCGCACCGTCAGGGTCTTGCCGTTCTTGGTGTCGTCCAGCGATGGCACATTGGGCGGCGGTGGCGGCGGGGCGTCGGACAGCAGGTTTTCCAAAATCCACTTGCCGCGCAGCACCACCGAAGTCCGGTTGTTGTAGGACGTAACGGTCAGGATTGAGCCCCGGCCCAGCAGTCCGCCGCGATGCCAGTTCGGGTCCAGCTTCACGCGCCGGAAGGCGGTGCCGTAGATTCCCGGAATGCCGTAATGCTCAGCCAGCCTCTGGTTGAGGAAGGTGTAGTCGGCGTTGAGCAGATCCAGCAGGCTGCGGTTTTCGTGGACCACGCTGTCGAAGAACATCTGGGTTTCGGTCAGCATCGCCTTGCGCAGGCGAATGTCGTAGGCGGGGTAGACGTCCTTGTCGGGCTTCTGGAATTCCAGGCGGCGCAGATAGAGCCACTGACCGGCGAAATTCTCCGACAAGGCCTTGGCCTTGGGATCCAACAGCATCCGGGTGACTTGGCGCTTGAGGACAGCCGGTTGCTTCAACTGGCCGCGTTGGGCCACCGACAGCAACTCGTCGTCGGGGATGCTGCTCCACAGGAAATAGGACAGGCGCGTCGCCAGCTCCAGATCGCTGATCCGGTGGATGGAGCCGGGCTTGCTCTTGGGCGGATCGGTTTCGCGCATGAACAGGAAGTTGGGCGAAACCAGGACCGCCTCGACCGCCGCCTCAACGCCCTGCTCGAAATCGGCGCCGTCACGGCCTTCCTTGTACATTTTCATCAGCGGCGCGATGTCGTCGTTGGTCACCGGGCGGCGATAGGCGCGCCGCGCCAGGTTGCTCAGGATCTTGCGCGCGCACACGTCCTCGGACAGCGCGGCCGAGGGATGACAGATGAAAATCTTGCGGCGACTGGGCGTATCGCCCGGCCCCTTGATGTCCGTCGGCCCGACCACCGATATCTGGATCACATCGCGCAGATAGAAGGCCTGCGAAAACTGAGGCCCGGACGCCATGGACGGGACCTGAAGCGTTTTGACCAGAACCCCGTCGATCTGCACGTCCATGGGCAGGGGCACAGGCTTGGTCTTGGGCAGGGGCGGCGCGTCCATCGCGGTCGTCACCGGGACCAGGGTTTCGTCCAGCGCCAGGGATTTGTGGAACGAAACGCCGATGGTGCGCGGACCCGCCTTCAAAGGCAGGGTGACGTCGTACCGGTTGGCCGCATTGAGCTCGATGTCCGAGGAGGTGCCCGGATTGAGGTGAATCTGGATCGTGTAGGTGCCGTCGTACGGGGCGTAATATTTGAAAGAGCCGCCGCCGCGTGAATCCAGAGGAAGGTCGTCGCTGGCCCGTTCGTTATAGGACGGCACACCGAAGTGGGCGGTGAACATGTCCTTGGGAATCTTATAGTCGGTCACGGCCGGATTGCGGGACGCTTGGCCCGTGGCCAGGCGGCTGATCTTGCCCGCGACATTGATGTAGCGGTTCATCAGCGTGGGCGAGACCGTCAGCACGTCCGCGATATTGTCGAAGCCATAGCCGGTGTTGTCGGCCGGTAAATCCTGGCTGACCTGCACGTCCAGGCCGAGCAGATCGCGCACGGCGTTGGCGTACTCGATTCGGTTCATGCGTCGCAGGCCGATATGACCCGGATTGGGATGATCGGCGGCCTGCTTGTCCAAGGACGTTTGCAGCCAGTGGGTGAATTCGGAGATCTGTTGGTCCGACGGACGGGGCCGGCCCTTGGGCGGCATTTCGCCGACGCTCAGCTTGTGCAGGATCTTTTCCCAGGTCCCGTCATCAGCTTGCAAATTGTCGGCGCGCAGGGGCTGGACCGACATGCCGCCGGTCTTGGCCTTATCGTTGTGACAGCCGGCGCAATACTGCTGCAACATCTGGCCGTGGTCCGCAGCGGACGCGGAGGGGGCAAGGGAGGCCTTGGCGACGGGCGTGGCCTCGGCGCTGCCGAATAGATGTAGGCCGGCGAGGCCCGCCACGGTCAGCGCTCCGGCGGCGTATCCGATACGTTTAAGGGTCGGCATGGACAGCAAACGGATCAACCTTTGACTTCAGACGCGCCCGGCCTTGCACGACCGGCAAGGGGCCGGCGGCGGCTGGCGTATTGATGGACATGGGCGCCCGAGCGCCGCGTCGCTACAGGCGCGTCCGGACTTGAGCCAGAATTCGGAAATGTATGCTTCATCGTTCCTGTCGGCCCCTCCCTGGCGAATGTTCCGGCTGTTTCGGACGGTGGGTTGGCCCCACGCTTCACGCCGTTGATAAGCGCGCCGAAGCGCTCAGTATAATAACAACTTGTTGCAGCTAAATCTCATGCGGCAAAACCGCACCTGATCCTTTCCCAAAGACAAAAATTCAGAAATTCGCGCAGGGTCGGCGAAGCCTGGGCGCGAATTCCTGAATCGTCATGACCTTAAAGCGGCGGGGACGGCGGCGGCATGGACGCGCCGGGCGGCAGGGTTTTAGCCAGATAGGCCTTCATCTCAGCCAGGTCTGCATCGCTTCCTGAGGCGCCGTAGGTCACCATGCGGTCAACCAGGTCTGACCAGTCTTGCGCCGAGCGTCCATGGGCGTAGACAGGCGAAAGGTCATGGCAGCTGGTGCACGCGCCTTGCAGCAGAGCCAGTCCGTCGCTCGCCGCCGCAGGCGCTGCGGCAGGCGCTGCTGCGGCCGGCGCCGGCGCGGCCGCCGTTGCGGGCGCAGCCGCATCGGGACCTTGGGCGTGGGCGCAGGCTGCGATCAGCGCGCTGGCGGTCAGACAGTAGGCGAGTGAACGCCAAGCTTTGCTCATTTCAAATCCCTTCGCTCAATTGAACCCCGGCCGCCGGCCAAGGACCCATCCCTATGGTCCGCTCCCTTTATGGCGACGACAGGGCGTAGTCACCCAGAATCTACGTGAGTTTACAGGCTTGAAAAGGGGGCTTGTCGGCAGGACGCCGCGCTCGACTGGCGGCGGACAGACTTGACGGCCCGGTTGCTTGACAGGCCTTTGACCCAAAGAATAGCGTGCGCTCGCCCATTGTCTGGGCCAATACAATGCCTAAGGCAGGTCAGCCAAAAGTCTGCGGATATGGGGAGCCGGCAGGGGCGGGCGCACGGCGAGCCCGCCTTGAACGCCCACCAGGCCCAGCCGGAAAAAAGGAAAATCACCGATGCGCGACCTATCGCGACGGCTGGCGCTCACATTGCCGTTGCTGGGGCTGCTGGCCGCCAAGACTCGCGCCTTCGCCCAACTCGCCGCCGGTCCGGCCAAGGCCACGGAGGCAGACACCGACTGGCGCTGTTACGGCGGCGACCTGGCCTGCACCCGCTATGCGCCGCTCAGCCAGATCAATGCTGACAATTTCAAACAGCTTGAGGTGGCCTGGCGCTTCGCCACCAGTCCCTATGGGCCCCAGCCCGAATATCTTCTGCAGTGCACCCCTCTGGTGGTCAAAGGCCGGATGTTCTTCACCGCCGGCGCCCGGCGCAGCGTGGTGTCGGTCGATGCGGCCACCGGCGAGGTGATCTGGAGCCACCGCGAGGTGGAAGGCGAACGGGCGGCCAAGTCGCCCCGCCTGGGCTCCGGGCGGGGCCTGGCCTATTGGACCGACGGCAAGGAGGAGCGCATCCTCTATGTGACCATCGGCTACCGGCTGGTGGCCCTGGACGCCAAGACCGGCGCGCTCGTTCCGGGCTTTGGCGAGGGCGGCATCGTCGATCTGCGGCTGGACGACGATCAGGACATGGACCTGATCAACGCGGACATCGGCTATAACGCCGCCCCGGCCATAGGCAACGATGTGGTGGTCATCGGCGCGGCCATGAGCGCGGGCAGCGCCCCGCCCACGCGTAAGAACGTCAAGGGCTATGTGCGCGGCTTCGATGTGCGCACGGGCAAGCGATTGTGGATCTTCCACACCATCCCCAAGAAGGGCGAGTACGGCTACGAGACCTGGCTTAAGGGCACCGATGAGATCGGCAATACCGGCGACTGGGCCCAGATTTCCATCGATGAGGACCTGAACCTCGCCTACCTCGGCGTGGAAATGCCCACCGGCGATTTCGAGGGGCAATATCGGCCGGGCAACACCCTGTTCGATGAGTGCATCGTGGCGGTCGACCTGAAGACCGGCCGGCGCAAATGGCACTACCAGCTCGTGCACCACGGCCTGTGGGACTACGACCCGCCCTGCGCGGCGATCCTGTGCGACATCCCGGTCGAGGGCAAGCTGGTCAAGGCGCTAGCCCAACCGACCAAGCAGGCCTTCCTCTATGTGCTCAACCGCGAAACCGGCGAGCCGATCTGGCCCATTCCCGAAAAGAAGGTTCCTAAGGGCGATGTGCCCGGCGAATGGTACTCGCCCACCCAGCCCATGCCCTCCAAACCGCCGGCCTATGATCGGCAGGGCGTGATCGCCGAGAACCTGATCGACTACACCCCGGCCCTGCACGAAAAGGCCCTGCGCCTGATCAAGAACTATGTGGCCGGGCCGCTCTACACCCCGCCGTCGATCTACAAACGCGACGGGACCTGGGGCACCCTGGCGGCGCCCAAGGGCGAGGGCGGGACCAACTGGCCCGGCGGGTCATACGATCCACAGACCCATACCGCCTACATCTACTCTCAGACCGAGGCGACCCTGTGGGCCTTCGCCCACAACACCGACAAGTCGGTTTCGGACTTCGACTGGATCATCATGCGGCGCCCGCCTAAGGCGGATGAGGGCCTGGTGCGCGACGGGTTCAAGCCCAGGGAGATCACCGTCGACGGCCTGCCCCTGATGAAGCCGCCCTACGGCCGGATCACCGCCATCGACCTGTCCAAGGGCGAATTCCGCTGGCAAATCGCCCACGGCGAAACGCCCGACCAGATCCGCAACCATCCGGCCTTGAAAGGTCTGACCATTCCCCGGACCGGCCAGGCGGGCAAGCTGTCGCCCTTGGTGACTCAAAGCCTGGTGGTGTGCGGCGATGCGGTGGTGTTCACCACCCCGTCGGGCAAGCGCGGATCGATGCTGCGCGCCTACGATAAGGACACCGGCGAGGAGAAGGGGGCCGTCTATATGTCCGGCCCCCAGGTCGGCTCGCCCATGACCTATATGCTGGGCGGGTCGCAATACATCGTCTTGGCGATCGGCGGGGGCAATATCCCCGCCGAACTGGTGGCGTTCAGGCTTCCACGCGCCGGCGCCAAGCCTCGCCCCGCGCAGGCGCGCGAAGACTGATCGCGTCCTATTCGCTATTTCGGACGCGGCGGCGCGGTGGGGTCGGCCAAGCCCATGCCGATCACCTGGCCGCTGGCCAGGACGTGGTCCTTGATGGCCGCCTTCAGCCCGTCATAGCTCAGGTTCGGGTCAACCGAGATGGGCGTATCCAGGGCGAACACCTGCAGATGGTAGCGGTGGCGCGGACCCGGCGGGGTGCGCGGGCCTTCATAGATGTGATGGGGCCCAAGCACATTGGGCCCATAGGCGGCGCCGGGCGGCGGCGGGTCGGCCAGATTGGGCTCCAGCGAGGTGGTGCGGGCCGAGATGTTGTACATGGTCCAGTGCAGCACCGCGTCCCCGCCGTGGGCGCCGTCCCCATCCTGCATGACGATGGCGTAGGTCTGGGTGGCCTTGGGTCCCTTGCTCCAGGACAGCCCGGGAAAGTGGTTGCCCCGATAGAGGGTGTTCTCGAACGGAATGTCGCCGCCGTCCTTGAACGCCGGTGTCGTCACCTTGAGTTTGGCGCCGCCCTTGGCCGGAAACATGTTGATCACCAGCTTATCGGCCGAGACTTCCTTGGCCGGCGGCGGCAGCGCCTGGGCCAGGGCGGCGGATGCGGCGGTCAGTCCGGACGCCGCGGCGAAGGCGGCGATCAGCAGGGGGGTCTTCATGGTCCTGGGTCCCTATGGGTTACGGTTATTTGTTGCTGTGAGGCTGTAGTTCAGGATCGAGGATGGTCAAGTCCATTCGGTGCGCCTGGAATTATGGAATTCCGCACTGCGCGGATGGCAAGGGGCCTTCGGGTGACGCCAAATGGGTGTTCTTGGGTGAATTATCGATTGTATTTTGGGTGTTTATGGGTGAATTATCGGGTGGATGATAAACACTGACTCGATCATCATCTCGCCGGAGCTGCTGACCCTCATCGCCGAAATCGATGAGTTCAAAGGGGCGTGGCGCGCGCTCGGCACGCTGGCGCCCGACCGCCTTTCGGCGTTACGACGCGTCGCCACCATCGAAAGCATCGGCTCATCGACCCGGATCGAAGGCAGCCGACTGTCGGATCGCGATGTGGAACGTCTCTTGGCGAACCTGGAAATCAAGGCCTTTGACACACGTGACGAGCAGGAGGTCGCCGGCTACGCCGAGGTGATGGAGACGATCTTCGCCTCTTGGCCGGATCTGGCCTTCACCGAAAACCATATCCGACAGCTCCACCGCGATCTGCTGATCTACAGCGTCAAGGACGCCTGGCATCGAGGCGGCTACAAAACGACGCCCAACAGCGTCGCGGCCTTTGATGAGACGGGCCAACAGGTCGGCATCGTATTTGAGACCGCGTCCCCTTTCGATACGCCCCGGCGCATGGAGGAGTTGCTCGGCTGGCTGGGCCAGGCGAGGGCAGAACGGGTGTTGCATCCGCTCTTGGTCGTGGCGGTGTTCGTCGTTGTGTTCCTGGAGATTCACCCATTCCAGGACGGCAATGGCCGTCTGAGCCGGGTGTTGACGACGCTTCTGTTGCTGCAAAGCGGCTACGCCTACGTCCCTTATAGCTCGCTGGAGAGCGTCATTGAGCAGAGCAAAGAGGGCTACTATCTCGCCCTTCGCCAGACCCAGGGCACAATCCGCACCGATGCGCCTGATTGGCAGCCCTGGCTGCGATTTTTCCTGAGGGCGCTGCAGCAGCAAATGCGTCGGTTGGCGCTAAAGGTCGAACACGAGAAGCTACTGCTGTCGGTGATGCCGGACCTTGCGCTGCGGATCGTCGATCATGCCCGCGACCATGGCCGGGTGACGATGGGGGACATGGTCAAACTCACGGGCGCCAGTCGCAACACGCTAAAGGAACACCTGCGCATGCTCGTCGAGCGCCGACATCTGGCGCAGCACGGCGTCGGCCGTGGCACATGGTACGGCCTACCCTAGCTCAGCGCTGTTTGACGGCCGGCCCTCTTACGCATGGCCAGCAGAAACACCACCGCCACCCCCACGAACACCAGGTTCAGCGCCGCCAGGAACAGGAACGGCGCAATGAACCCCAGCTTGTCGAACAGGATGCCCGCCAGATAGCTGATGACCACCACGCTGATGGTGCCCGTCAGAACGAAGAAGCCGATGGCCGAGCCGCGCAGCCCCGGGGGCGCCCGTTCGCCCAGGGCGGCGGAGGATGAGACGGTCTGAGCCATCTCCGCCACGCCGATGCCGAAGAAGATGACCAGGATCAGCGGGCCTCGCACATCGTGCACCAACAGGGTGGAGCTGAAGGCCAGGGCGGCGAACACCAGCGCGCCCAGCAGCATGCCGACACGGTTCACCCGGTCCGCGATAAAGCCGAGGATCAGGGGCGAGACGGCCGACGCCGATGTCCACATCAAGGAGCACATCCCAACGGTTTTCAGGGCCTGGGGGGCCGCGACGCCCTGCAGCTTGGAGGCGCCCATCACCCACACCGACATGAAGGACTGGGTGACGAAGAAGTCCGAGCGGATCACGAAACTGGTCACCAGGATCAGGCCGAAGGTCGGGTCCACGCGGCTGTGGGCCAGAACCGCGCGGGAGGTGGATATCAGCGCCTTGACGCTGAGGGTGCGCGCCTCCGGCCCGGTCTGTCTGGGCGGCTCGCGCAGGAACAGCACCGCGACCGCCAGCCCGATCACCCCGATCGCCGCCAGGATCCACAGCGAGCACCGCAGGGCCGTCACCCGGTCCACCCCGTGCGCGATCAGAAAGGCCGGGGTGTGCGGCAACAGCCAGCCGACCAGGGCGGTCTGCACCACCGCCTGGACGATGAACATCATGCTGATGAACTTGCCGCGGGTTTGATTGGAGGGGTAATCCACGATCATCGTTGTGGACCCGGCGATGTGGCCGGTGGACGACACGCCCATCAGGCAGCGCAGGGCGAACAGGGCGGCCACCGACGCGGCGAAGGGCAGTGTGAACAGCATCACAGTCAAGCCGACAATCGCCATGATCAGTAGGGGCTTGCGCCCGATGATGTCCGCCAGGGCGCCGGACACGAGCACAAACAGAGCGACGGCGCCGTACTGAGCCGTGTTGAGCAGGCCGGTGATACGGCCTTGTTGGGAAACAGGGACGTGCAGGACCTCGGTCAGCAGATAGGGCTGAACCACGGTGACAAAACCGATCAGGCAGGAGGTGATGGTCATCACCACCATGAACACGCCCACCTGCGCGGGCTCGATGCCGGGCGCCAGACGAATGGGTCCCAGACGCTTGAGCGCAGATTCGTCCTGTTGCATCGCTCCCCCAGACTCGCCGCTTCTTCGCCGACGCTGCGCCGAATAGACCCCAAACGCCGGTCTTAGTCACCTGTGTCGCCCGTTGTTCTGGCGCCCTTCCCCTTCCTTGGCCGGACGAATATCAGAGGTGTCGGCGCCTCGCCGCCTGCGGAGCTTGTCATGACCAATCATCTGTTCGGCCAGGTGCTTCAGCGCATGGAAAGCGCCGGGCGGCCGTTTATTCGCGCCCCGGGCCAAGCCGGCGGCGAGGACACGATCCTCACCTACGGTGACATGCTGAAAGGGTCGGGGCGCTTAGCCCAGGCCTTAGTCCTGCACGGCGTGCGGTCCGGCGACCGCGTCGCGGCCCAGGTTGAAAAGAGCGCCCAGGCTATATTGCTGTACCTGGCCTGCATCCGCGCCGGGGCGGTCTGGCTGCCCTTGAACCCGGCCTACACCCTGGCCGAGCTGGACTATTTCATCGGCAACGCCGAGCCTGTCCTGATGGTTTGCGATCCGGCCCGGGGCGAGGCGGTGGGCGCCCTGGCGAGCCGCCTGGGCGTGGCCGCCACCGAGACCCTCGCCGCCGATGGACTTTCCGGCAGCCTGGTTGACCTGGCCGCGAGCCTGGACGGGGCGTTCAGCGATGTGCCGCGCGGGCCGGACGATGCGGCGGCGATCCTCTACACCTCGGGCACCACCGGCCTGTCCAAGGGCGCGGTGCTCAGCCACGACAATCTGGCGAGCAACAGCGCCGCCCTGGCTGAATTGTGGCGGTTCACGGCGGACGATGTGCTGCTGCACGCCCTGCCGATCTTCCACACCCACGGCCTGTTCGTGGCGACCAACGTCACCCTGATGGCCGGATCGTCCATGATCCTCATGCCCCGGTTCGATCCGGCCGAGATCCTGGCGCGCATGGGTCAGGCCAGCGTCATGATGGGGGTGCCGACCTTCTATGTGCGGCTCCTGCAAAGCCCGGCGCTCACCCGCGAGGCGGCGGCGGGGATGCGCCTGTTCGTGTCCGGCTCGGCGCCCCTGCTCGAGGAAACGCACACGGCGTGGTTTGAGCGCACCGGCCACCGGATTCTCGAGCGCTACGGCATGACCGAGACCAATATGAACAGCTCCAATCCCTATGACGGCGACCGAGTGGCCGGCACGGTCGGCCTGCCGCTGCCGGGTGTGGATATCCGCATCGCCGATCCGCAAACCGGCGCCCCTTTGCCCAAAGGCGAAGTGGGCATGATCGAAATCCGCGGCCCCAATGTGTTCAAGGGCTATTGGCGCATGCCCGACAAGACCGCCGCAGACTTTCGCCCGGACGGCTATTTCATCTCCGGCGATTTGGGCGCCTTTGACGCGCGGGGCTATCTGCGGATTGTGGGTCGCTCCAAAGACCTGGTCATTTCCGGCGGCTTCAACGTCTATCCCAAGGAGGTGGAGGCCGAGATCGACGCCCTGGCCGGCGTGCTGGAGACGGCGGTCATCGGTCTGCCGCATCCGGACCTGGGTGAAGGCGTGACGGCGGTGGTGGTGCTCAAGCCCGGCGCGGCAGTGGACGAGGACGCCGTGCGCGCCGCCCTGGCGGACAGGCTGGCGAAATACAAACAGCCCAAGCGGGTCCTGTTCGTCGAGGACCTGCCGCGCAACGCCATGGGCAAGGTGCAGAAAGCCGTCCTGCGGCAGACTTACGCGCGCCTGTACCAGGACTGACAGGCGTTCAGCTCGTGCGGCTTTTCCATTGGTCCGCCAGGTGCTGGGCCGTGCGCCAGGCCAGGGCCTGAAGGGTCAGAGTGGGATTGCGCGAACCGCTCGTGCCCATCACCGCCCCGCCGACCACGGCCAGATTGGGCGCCTCATGGGCGAACCCCCAGCGATCAACCACATTGGTCTCCGGATTATCCCCCATGCGGGCCCCGCCATAGGCGTGGGTGGTGGGGATCATGGTCCCCAGCGCGCCCTTTTCCACCCGGATCGCCCCGGCGGCTTTGTACCAGTCGACCATCTTGTCCATCATGAAGGCGGCGATCTTCTTTTCTTTGTCCTTGAAGTCCGCCGTGATGCGCGGCACGGCAAAGCCCAGCGGATCCTTCACCACCGGGTCCAGGTCCACATAGTTGTCCTCATAGGGCAAGGTGGTCTTTTGCAGATAGGCGCCGTTGGTGCGGTCGGCGTTCTGCATCACGAAGGCCTTCCAGTCCGAGCCCCAGCTCTTGGTCTGGCCGAAGGTGGACATGCTGGCGGCCAGGATCGGGCGGCGGCTGGGATAGATCCACATATTGCCGCCGCCGATGAAATCCAGGCCGGCGTGGTCGAAGTTGTCGTCCGCCCAGTTGTCCACGCCCACGCCCTGCGCCGGCAGGCCGTACCAGCTGTTGATGTTGTGCGAAAACAGCGCCGACACGTGGGCGCCCTGGTTGTGGCTCATATAGTGGCGGCCGACCTGGCCGTGGTTGTTGGCCAGCCCCTTGGGGAAGGCCTTGGACTTGGACAGCAGCAACAGGCGGATGTTTTCATAGATATAGCCGGCCAGGATCACCGCCTCGGCCGGCTGGAAATAGACCTCGCCGTCCTTCAGATAGGTCACGCCGGTGACGCGGCCTTTGCGGTCGACCTCCACATTGGTCACCCGGGCGCCGGTGACGATCTGCAACCGTTTGGTCGCCAGGGCCTTGGGAATGGTGCTGACCGCCGTGGAGCTTTTGGCGTTCACGTGGCAGCCGGCGCGGTCGCACCAGCCGTGGTAGGCGCAGCCGGGCCTGCCTTCATACAGCACCGAATTGACCGCAGCCGGTCCGGGGAAGGGGTGCAGGCCGATGCCCTTGGCCGCCTTGGTCATCAGCTCGGTGAACTCGGTCCCGCGCAGGGGCGGCATGGGATATTCGCGGCTGCGGGCGCCTTCGAACACATTGCCGGCCGGATCGAGCTTGCCGCCGATATTGCCGGCCTTGCCCGAGATGCCGACCTCATACTCGACCTTGTCGTAATAGGGCTCCAGCTCCTCCAGGCCGAAAGGCCAGTCCTCCACCGTCGATCCCTTGGGAATGCGCGCGGCGCCGTAGCGGGCGGTGGTGGCGCTGACCACCTTGAAATCCCACGGGTTCAGCCGCCAGCTTTGGCCCCAGTAGTGCAGGCTGGAGCCGCCCACGGCGTTCATCATGGGATGGTAGTCAGGGCGGGGCGTATAGGGGGCGCCGACCGAGGGGCGATGGGTGGGCACCTCTCGGTTGGCCTTCTGCGTGGCCTGGGGCCAGCCCCGGTAATTGTTGCTGATCTCGTCGGGAGCGTAATCTGAGGGACTCATCCAGCCCCCGGCCTCCAGTCCAATCACGTCCAGCCCCGCGCGGCAAAGGGGCAGGGCCGCCACGCCGCCCGCCGCCCCCAGGCCCACAATCACCACATCGGTCTTTTTCAGGGTGACGGTCATGGGTCTTTGCGCCCCGCGCCGGGCGTTTGGTGGGGCATATCGGCCATGTCGTGATGGGCGCCGTGCGACCGGTTGAACATGGCGAAGTCGTAGGCGGACTCGTGGGTGGGCTTCAGGTGGGGATCCATCGCCTGCTGCTCGGCGCTCGCCATCAGCCGCAGGCCCGGATAGCCGATCATGTCCCAGCCGATGAAGTCGGCGTTGCCGCCGTAATAGGGGTCGCCGAACATGCCTTGCAGGGTGTGGCCGCGCACCAGGGCGAAGAAGGCCCCGTCTTTGGCCTCGGTCTCGGTCAGCAGGGCGTCCTGAAGGTCGGGCGAAAGCTGGGCGAAGGGGGCGCCATGAGCCGCCTGGGCGCGGGCGTTCAGGGCGCCTAGGCCGCTGCGATACGGCTCGCGCGAGGACGCCAAGGCGCCGGCCAGGGCGCGGTCGATGTAGTGCGCCGCGCGGGCCTCCTTGGCGCCGGGACCGGCGGCGTCGCTGGGGATCAGGCGCGCGCAAAAGGCTTCCAGCACATCGGCCTCGATGGCCGTCAGGGCCTCCAGCGCTTCCCGGCGAGGCGGACTGGGCGCCGCCGCCTGCGCTTGGCCGCCTAACGATCCCGCAACCGCGCCCGCCACCCCTGCGCCGCGCAACAGGGCGCGTCGGGACAGCGAGGTCTTGGCGTCCTTATCCTGGCTCTTCATCGCGTCCCCTTTCGACGTCAGTGAATGGAATAGGCCAGCAGCACATTGCCCGGCGCGCCGTTGGCGATGGCGTAGCCCGAGCCGATGAACATCATGCCGCCGCTCACCGTCACCCCGCTGCCGATCAGCGAGCCGCCGTGGGCGGGCACGTGATTGACGGTGTCGAAGGTCCGCGCCGTCTCCAGGGTCCAAAGGCATCGGCCGTCCCGCTGAGACAGGCCGGTGATGCGCCCGTCGGCGCCGGAGATCAGCACCGCGCCGGGGATGCCGGTGGCGGCCGCGCCGTGGTTGAAGGCGGCCGCGCAGGGGCCCTTGTCCATGGCGTTGAACCAGACCTGTCGGCCGTTCGACATGCGCGTCGCCGCCACGCCCCCGCTACGCAGGCCATAGTAGACCGTGTCCCTGTCGGCCGTTCCGCCCCACCGCACGCCCAGGCCGCCCTTGGGGCCGTCCCCGGCGGGCGGCCCGCCGAACACATTGCTGCGCCACATCAGCGCTCCGTTGTGATCAGGGTCCAGCGCCAGCAGATCGCCGGGCTTGGTTCCCACGAGGATGGCCCGCTTCCCGCCCGGCAAGGTCTTGAGGATCACCGAGGCGGGGATGTCCCAGTCGGGCCCCTGCACGTCCGGGCAGTTGTCGGTGCGCTGGGCCGGGTCCTGGCAGCCGACCAGATAGCTGTCGTGTCCGTGCACCTGATAGCTCCAGCGCACCTTGCCGGTTTTCAGGTCCAGCGCCATCACCGAGTCCGCCGTGGGCGCAGGTGGGAAGGTGGTGGCGTCGCCGGTGCCGAAATAGATCGCGCCCTGCTGGGGATCGATGGCCGGGGTGTTCCACACCGAGCCTCCGGCCGGGCCGTATTGCTGCACGCCCCGGCTGTTCTTGCGGGTCGGCTTCAAGGGCTCGGCGATGACCCGGGTCTTCCAGATCAGCTTGCCGCTCGCCGCATCCACCGCCGACACAGAACCCACGGAGGTGCAGCAGCCATAGTCGAGGGTCTTGGCCGAGAACTCCTCCCATGAGGATATGGGCACATAGAACACCCCGCGATAAAGCACCCCGCCCGCAGTGCCGCGCGCGGTGTAGTTGGTCTCCAGCCGGATCTTCCACAGCTCTCGGCCCGTACGGGCGTCCAGAGCATAGGCGTAGGCGCGAAGGTCCGAGACATAGATCACCGACCCGGCCTTTCCCGCGCCAACGACGGGCGGCACGCGCACGCCGGCCACGGCCCGGTAGGACCAGTAGACACAGCCGGTCTCAGCATCGAGGGCATAGACATTGCCGGTGTCCGTGCCGATGAACACCCGCCCGCCGACCACGGTGGGCTGACTATAGGCCGAGGTCGAATTGGGCAGGCCAAAAGCCCATTTCAGCTTCAGCCTAGGCAAGTCCTTGGCGGTCATGCCCGCCTGGGCCTGGGTGCGGAAGCGGGTGTTGGCTAGGTCGCCGCCCCAGCCGTTCCATCCGGCGCCCGTGAGGCGCACGGCGGGGCTGGTCTTGCAGCGGTTAGGCATATCCTTGGCCTCGCCCGCGCTCGCTGAACCCAGGACTCGGCCGCCGATGGAAGCCGAAACCATCTTGCGATCCGCCTCGCTCATGGCGTCGCCCACCGCCTTCATCGGCCCGGTGGTCAAGGCGTCGTAGATACGCTCGGGGCCTAGCGACCGCAGCGCCTCGGGGCTGGGCACGCTGGGGGCGACGGCGGCGTTGCCATGGCAGCCGAAGCACTTCTGCTGGAACAGGGCGAAGCCTTCGTCGGTGTCGACGCGGGGCAGGGGCGCACCCTTGGGAGGTTGGGCCTGGGCGGTGTTGGCGGCCATCAGGACAAGGGCCAAGGCTCCGACTATCCAGCGGCCCAGTCGTCGCGCCCGCGCTTGCCTGGTCACCGTTTCCGCCCTGCCTGAATTGTTTTGCGGCAGTCTGGCGCCAGGCGCCACCGCCGTAAAGGCGCTGTGCGGCCAACATGCCGCTTGCCTGCCCAAATCATATGTTATATAGCATAACAAATAGACGTCATAGGCAGGAGCAACAGACATGTCGCAAGAACGCGCTGAGGAAGACACAGTCGCCTTTGAGGTGGTGGACGGCGTGGCCTGGGTGAAGTTCAACCGCCCGGAAAAGCGCAACTGCATGAGCCCCAAGCTCAACCGGCAAATGATGCGGGTGCTCGATGAGCTGGAGTTCCGCGCCGACGTGGGAGTCCTGGTCCTCACGGGCGAGGGCACTGCCTGGTCCGCCGGCATGGATCTGAAGGAGTATTTCCGCGAAACCGAAGTGCATGGCCTGAAGGGCGTGCGCGGGGCTCAGCGTGAGAGCTACGGCTGGTGGCGGCGCCTGCGCTGGTACGACAAGCCGACCATCGCCATGGTCAATGGCTGGTGCTTCGGCGGCGGCTATGGCCCGCTGTTCGCCTGCGACCTGGCCTTCGCCGCCGAAGAGGCGCGGTTCGGCCTCAGCGAAATCAACTGGGGCATCCTGCCGGGCGGCGGCGCCGCCAAGGTCGCCACCGAACTGACCTCGTTCCGCCGGGCCATGTATCACGCCCTCACCGGTGAAAACATCGGCGGACGCACCGCCGCCGAATGGGGCTTCGTCAACGAGGCCCTGCCACTGGACGGACTCAAGGCGCGGGTGTCTGAGGTCGCCCAGATCCTGCTGGCCAAGAATCCGGTGGCCTTGAAAGCCACCAAGGACTCCATCCGCCGCGTGCGGGAGATGACTTACGACAATGCCGAGGACTATCTGATCCGGGCGCAGGAGGCGGCCAACAGCTTCGACAACGACGGCCGCAAGGAAGGCATCAAGCAGTTCATCGACGACAAGACCTACAAGCCCGGTCTGGGCGCCTATGACAAATCGGCCAAACCGGCGTCATAGTCCTCTAAGGGAATTTGGTCATGACCGTCGCTCAACGCGCCCCCTTGAATCTCGAACGCCTGCTCAAGCCGCGATCCGTGGCCATCGTCGGCGCCTCGGCCACCCCCGGCGCCCTGGGCGCCTCGCTGCTCGGCAATCTTGAGCGCAACGGCTTTACCGGCGAGATCCATCTGATCAATCCCAAGCGCGACGAGATCGGCGGACGGCCGTGCCTGAAGTCGGTGCTGGACCTGCCCATGGGGGTGGACGCGGCCGTCCTGGCCATCCCGCGCGCGGCGGTGCTGGACACGATCAAGGGGCTCGCAGAGCGTAAGGTCGGCGCCGCCGTGATCTTCTCCGCAGGCTTTGCCGAAGGCGGCGAGCAAGGCCTGGCCGAGCAGCGCGAGATCGGCCGGGTGGCCGACGCTGCGGGCATGGTGGTCGAGGGCCCCAATTGCCTGGGCCTGGTCAACTACGTGGATCGCATTCCCCTGACCTTCATCGAGACCAATATCGGCGCGGCGCCTGATCGGCCCGGCATCGGCATCGTGTCCCAAAGCGGCGCCATGGCCTGCGTCCTGGCCGTGACCCTGGCCAGTCGCGATCTGGATCTGTCCTTTTCGGTGTCCACCGGAAACGAGGCGGCCAGCGGGGTCGAGGACTATGTCGAGTATCTGGTCGATAGCCCGTCCACTCGGGTCATCGCCATGATCGTCGAGCAGTTCCGGCAGCCCAAGCGCTTCTTAGCCGCCGCGCGCCGGGCGCGAGCGGCGGGCAAGACCATCGTCTTGCTGCATCCGGGCAAGAGCAGCGCGGCGCGCGCGTCCGCCGCCACCCACACCGGCGCCATGGCCGGCGACTATCAGGTCATGCGCGCCTGGGTCGAACGCGCCGGCGTGGTGTTCGCCGAGACTTTGGAAGAGCTGGGCGACATCGCTGAAATCGCCCAGCGCTGCCCGGCCCTGCCGTCCGGCGGCACGGCGGTCCTGGGCGAGTCCGGCGCCTTTAAGGCCCTGACCCTCGATCTTTGTGAAACCATCGGCCTGGCCCTTCCCGCTGCGTCCGACGCGGACTCTCCGGCCCTTCGTGCGGCCCTCCCGGACTTTGTGGGCGTCAGCAATCCGCTGGATATCACCGCCCAGGGCCTGGTCGATCCGGACATCTATCGGCGAACGCTAGAGGCCCTGGTCAGCGATGAGCGCTTCGGCTGCATCGTCTGCGGCATCATCCAGACCGACGCGGTCACCATCGGCGTCAAGGCGCCGCCCATTTTCGCGGCCCTGGAGCAGGGCGCACGCGCCAAGCCGATCATTTTCGCCGGGTTGGATCAGGGCGCTGCGGTCCCAACGGACATCATCGACAGCCTGCGCGCGGCCGGGGTTCCCTATTTCCCCTCCAATGAGCGCGCCTTGCGCGCCGTACAGCGGCTGAACGCTCTGTCGGCCCGCGATCTGGCGCTCAGCGCAGAGCCGCCCCTCAAGCTTGTGGGTCTGCCCGCCGGCGCGGCGGTCATTCCGGAGTATCGCGCCAAGCAGGCCTTGGCGCCCGTCGGGGTGAAGTTTCCCAGCGGCCGGCTCGTCACCACGGTGGAAGCGGCGGTAAAGGCCGCCGACGACCTAGGCTACCCGGTCGTGCTCAAGGCCCAATCGGCTGACCTGTCCCACAAAAGCGACGCCGGGGGGGTGGTGCTGTTTCTAAAGACCCCGCGCGAGGTCGAGGCGGGCTGGCGCAAGCTTCAGGACAACATCGCCGCAGCCCGGCCCGGCCTGGTGCTGGACGGGGTTCTGGTGGAAGTCATGGGCGATCGCGGGGTTGAACTGATCCTGGGCGCGCGCAACGACCCGGACTGGGGTCCCGTCATCCTGGCCGGGTTCGGCGGCGTGCAGGCTGAGATTCTGCACGATGTGCGCTTGATGACGCCGGACCTGACCAAGGCGCAGATCCTGCGCGAACTGGACAGCCTCAAAAGCGCGCCCCTGCTGCGCGGCTTTCGCGGCTCGCCGCCCTTGGACGTGGAGGCCGTCGCCGACATGATCAGCCTGATCAGCCGCATGATGCTATCCAATCCCTCGGTGCAGGAAATCGATCTTAATCCGGTGGTGGTCTATCCGCAGGGCATGGGCGCGGTGGCGTTGGATGCCCTCATGACCGTTCAGCCGATCCTTTAGCCGCCGTTGCGAGGACCCTGTCCGCGTGGTTGAAAAGGTCATGATCCCCAGTCCGGACTCCGGTGATTCCGACGTCGAGATCCAGGGCGACCGCGAAGGTTCCAACTGGCTGGAATCCCATGTCGGCTACCAGCTGCGCCGCGCCTCTGCGGCGATCCTCACACGGCTGGCGGCGTCATTGGCGGGGCTGAGGCTGACGATTACCGAGGCCTCGGTGCTTGTGCTGGTCGATGAACATCCGGACATCACTCAGAGCGCCTTGGGACGCGCCTTGGGCATCCATCGCGCCAATATGGCGCCTTTGGCCTCTATCCTGACCGAGCGAGGCTGGATCGAGCGATCACGCACCGAGGGGCGCTCGCAAGGCCTGAAGACCACGCGGGCCGGCCATGAACTCGCCGCCCGGGTGCGCCGGTTCATGCAGGAGCAGGAGGCGGCGGTGCTGCCCGACCTGACGCCGGACCAGCGCGCAGCCCTGATCGACCTCCTCAAACAGGTCTGGCGCGCCTAGAGCGGTACCGCATTTAGCTGAATCGGGATTCCCCTTGTGAGCGGATCATAATTACGGTGACAGTGCATTTAATTGTGGCGCGTCTGTTCAAGCCTGCGGGGCTTTTCCAATTAAATGCACTGTCACCGTAATTTGTCACCGCAATTCCTCAGCAAGCGCTAGAACAAGGCAGTAATCGTCACGCTGCCGGAGATGGGTTCCAGCGGGTGCACTTGCAGGCCGCTCACGCCCTCGGTCGGTTCGCCCGGTAGGCGCGCCGCGTAGAAATAGGCCGCCGAGTCCGAGGCCGTATTGAAAAGATTGAATATATTGGCCTGAATCCGAAGCTTGTCGTTGACCTTGTATCCCAGGTCGAGGTTGACCTCGCTGTATCCCTTGTCCTGCGGGTTTTCGGTCCCGTCATTGACCGGATAGGGGCCCAAAATGCGCCATTGCAGGCCGCCGAACCAGGGTCCGAGATTGTCCACCAGGGCCCCGAAAGAGCCGATAAAGGTCGGCGCATTGGCGATAAAGGGTCCGTCCAGTTCGAAGGCGGCCAGATCGTCGGCCGTGTAGCGGGCCTTGGAGAAGGCCAGATCAGTGTTCAATTCGATCCAACTGAAGGGCCGGTATTCCGCCGACAGCTCAACGCCCTGGCGGCGGCTCGGCGCGGAGGCCTCGTCCTGACCGACGTCGGAATTGTAGCTCAGCTCTGAGCTGAAATCCTGTTGGAACAGGGCGATCTGAACCTTGACCTTGGGAATGATATCGGTCCGCAGCCCGATCTCTCCGCCGGTGGCTTTGGCCAGCAGCGGGGTTCGGCCTGCGGTGATGGGGATGCCTTCGGCCGCCACCGTGCCGAACACGCCGCGAACATCGTCCGAGTGAAAGCCGCGCCCGGCGCTGGCGTAGACCTCGGTCTTGTACCAGGGGCCGAGGATCAGGCTGGCCTTGGGCTGAAACAGGGTTTCGTGGCCCGAGCCGCTCAGGGGGAAGGTCAGGCTTTGGTCCTTGGCGGCGTAATATTCCTCGCGCACCCCCACCACCGTTCGCACCCAGCTGGTCCAACGCGTGGTGTTTTCCGCGTAGGGCGCCAGATCGAGCAACTCGACCCGATCCGCATTGCAGGCGCCGTTGACGGCGGTGAAGGGGATCGCCGGCCCGGACGGCTGCTCGACCTCGCAATAGGACAGGAGTTGCCGGTGCAGAACGTGACGGCGGTCGATGTAATTGCGGTCGTAACGGGCCTGCAAACCTAGGGTGAAATCGCTGGTGATGGCGCCGAAGGTCAGGTTTCGGATATAGGCCGCCTGGCCGCCGAAGGTGTCGCGCGTCTCGTCCTGCTGTTCCTGGTCGCCGTTGATCGGGTCGTCCAGATAATGGGTGAAGTTGTTCCACAGGGTCATGGTGGCGTGGATGGCGTAGGCGCTGCCGGTCAAGCTCCAGCCCTCGCCCTTGGCGGCGTAATGGCCCGAAAGGCTGTAACGCTCCGACAGATTACCGTCGGTGGAATCCAGCGTCCCGAACCGGCCGATCAGCCCCTGTGACACCGCCCGCGCCGGCTGGTCAGTGGTGAAGTTTCCGGTGCTTTTGTAGAGCATGCCGGTGACGGTGTAGCCGTCCGTATCGGCGCCGTGCGCGTACCGCACCGTGGCGTTGATCCGGCTGAAGTTGTCGGGATGCGCCCACGGTCCGTCCAAGTGGCCCAGACTGATGCCGCCCAGCAGGGTGTCGCTTTCGCCGAAGTGGTGCGACCCGCCGACGAAGGCGCTACGCATGCCCAAGGTTCCCAGGGTGAGCGAAGCCTGATTGGGCAAATCGTTGGTCAGGCGGATATGGGTCGAGGCGACCGCGCCGAAATCGCCGACCGCCGCGTAATAGGGCCCCTTGGTGTAGTCCATGCTCTGCATCAGCTGGGGCATCATAAAATTGACGTCCGAATAGCCCTGGCCGTGGGCATTGGTCGGGCGGTTCACCGGCATGTCGTCGACAAAATTGGCGATGTCGGTGCCGTGGTCCAGGTTGAACCCCCGAATCAGGTACTGGTTCGCCTTGCCCTCTCCGGAGTGGGCGGTGACCACCAGGCCCGGAACGGACTCCAGCAGTTGCCCCACTCGATAGACTGGCCGCAGCTCCAGCTCCTTGCGGGTGACCACGCCTTGACTGGCGGTCACCGCCTTGCCGAGCAGGTCCGCGCGAGAGGCCGTGACCACCACCTCGTTGCCGGTCTCCGCCGCCTGCGCCCCCGGGGCCATGACGCAGAGGCTGGAGGCGGCCAGCACCAGTCGCCAAAGCCGCGCCGGGCCATATCCTGGAAGCACTATGAAGTCCCCTTACCAACGCTCGACGGCCCAACCGGAGCCGCCCGTATGTTGTAACATACGGGCCGGGCCGCCCTTTCCCTCAGCCAAAGCGCCCTGTTCGGTTTGAAGCACCTGCAAATCTGCGGCAGGTTGCGGGATTGCGCGCGCCGGCGCGTATGTGTTCATGCGGCACGTCGCGCGAGCGCGGCGCGAACGGTGGGGAGACTGGACCCTGACTAGGCATCGAGAACGGGCGCTAGGCTCCACATGGTAGGCGTCAGTCGGCGTGATCTGGGCGCCATGGGCCGCTGGTTTGGCGCCCTCGATGTTCGCATGCGCGCCGTGGCGGGCCTATTGCTCGTCGCGGCCCTTGGCCTGGCGGTCTGGGCCGTGCTGAACGGTCAGGCGGAGGCGCGCCTGCTCAGCGCCGATCCGGACACCTTGCCCGCCCAGCCCGCCCTGATGCGCTTCGCCGCCGAGCGCGGGGAGGGCGTTTTCAAGAGTCATTGCGCCGCCTGCCACGGCCAGGGCGCGCAAGGCCACTACACCCTGGGGATGCCCAACCTGGCCGACGCCGACTGGCTCTATGGCGAGGGCGATATCAGCGACATCGAGACCGTGGTGCTGTACGGCATTCGCGCCCAAAACTCGCGCACTTGGAAGCTGGCCGACATGCCGGCGTTCGCCCGCCCTCGGCCCTATCCGCGCGAACCGCTGATCCAGCCGTTAACCCCCGACGATATCCGCGACGTGATTCAGTTTCTCCGCGTCGCTCAGGGACAGCCCGCCAACGCTGATGCGGCCGGCCGAGGCGCGAAAATCTTCGCCACCCGGGGCGGGTGCTATGACTGCCATAGCCATGACGCGCGGGGCGATCCCGCCATCGGCGCGCCGAACCTGACCGACCCCATCTGGCTGTTCGGCGATGGGTCGACCAAATGGATCTACGACAGCATCGCCTACGGACGCGCCGGGACGTGCCCCTCCTGGGTCAATCGATTGAGCCCCGCCGAAATCCTTGAAGCGTCTGTGTACGTCTACAGCCTGTCGCACGGCCGCACGTCACCCAAGCCGAGTTTGCCATGACCGCCAAATCCGCCGCGCCGCCCGCTAAACCCAAGCCCGGTTGGCGCAACGCCGCCCAGGTCGACGTTGCCCGTTCGCGGTGGGCCTACGCCATCGGGGCGGTGATCGGCCTGCTCATGGCCGGGTTCGCCCTGTTCACCGCCAAGGGCACCTCGACCCTGGTCGTGCCGCCCGAGGATGTGGCCCTGGTCAATCAGCAGCCCATATCCCGCGTCGACTTCGATCTGCAGATCAAGGCGCTGTATAACGTCACATCCTCCCAGGCCACGCGAGAGCAGCGCCAGGCGGTGCTCAACCAGATGATCCGCGAGGAGCTGTTCGTTCAGCGCGGCAAGGAGCTGGACGTGGCCTCGGTGGACGCCGACGTGCGCACCGCCATGGTCAATGCGGTGGAACAGGGGATCGGCGCCGACGTCCTGGCCAGCCGTCCGTCCGATGACAAGCTGATGGCCTGGTATGTCGAGCACAAGGACGCCTATTCCAACGAAGGGACCATGACGGTTCGCGACCTGGTGTTTCCTGCGGACGTCGCCCCCGCCGCAGCTCAGGCGCTCAAGTCCGGCCAAAAGGTTGACGCCGTCGTGGCCCAATTCAAGGGTAAGGACTCCGGACGGGTCAACGGCGAGGAGTTCTATTTCGCCGCCAAGATTCACCTGGGCGATCAGATGTTCAACGCCGCGCGCGCCCTGGCCAATGGCCAGGCGTCTGCGCCCATACCCTCATCGGACGGCGCTCATATCCTCTACATGGTCACCAACACCGCTCCGGTGCCCAAGGCCTTTGAGGAGGCCCGCGCCCAGGTTCTGGCCGACTATCAGAAGGCCGCCATTACGCGGCTGCAGTCGGGCGACGAAAACTTCTTCCGCAAACGCGCCAATGTTCAGATCGCCGAGGATCTTCGCTGATGTCGGCGCAGCTCGGCATGATCGCTCGCAGCTGGGCCGTCGCGTTTGGGCTCGTGATCGCCGCCGCGTTCACGGCTTTGCCGCAAGCGTCCCAGGCGCACGTCCGTTCGGAGTCCCATTCGGTTTGGGAGATCAACGGCGGCAACGTCGATCTGGTCATGACCATTCCCAAGGTCGAAAGCCAACGGCTCAATCCCAATGGTCCTCAGGTTGACGATCCGGTCCTGGAAAAATACCTCGCCGACCGGGTCTTCCCTCTGGTCGGCAAGGCGCGCTGCCCGCTCGTGCCGCCGATCGTGGCCCTGTCCTCGGCGCCGGAATACCGCCGCTTCGATTTCACCTTTCAATGTCCCAGCGACAAGGACCTGAAAATCCAGTCCTCGGCCTTCTTCGATCTGGTCTCAAGCCATACCAATTTCGCCCAGATTCAAAATGTGAAGACCGGCGATTTCGTCGAGGATCTGATCACCAGCGACCGCCAGACCGTGCAGGTAACCGGCGGTGAAGAAAGCAAGCTGAAGACGGCCAGCATCTTCGAATTCATCCGCATGGGCATCATGCACATCTTCACCGGCGTCGATCACATGTCGTTCCTGCTGGGCATGGTGATGATCTCGCGCCGGCTGAAGGACCTGATCTTCGTGGTCACCGGCTTCACCATCGGACACAGCATCACCCTGGCCCTGGCCGTCACCGGAGTGATCCGGCCGCACGGCGACTTTATCGACGCGCTCGTCGCCCTGACCATCTGCCTGATCGGGGCGGAAAACCTCAGCGTCGCTACGCAAAAGCCGGCCTTTTTCGCCCTGGGCATGGGCGGCATCATCGTGGCCATGGCCGTGATCAAGGCCATGGGCTTTGGCGGCCTGCCTATTCTGCTGTCGGCGGGGGCAGGGTTGTTCACCGCCTGCTATCTGATGATCTCAGGCCACCTGCCCAATGCGGGTCGGCTGCGGATGATCATCACCTTGGTGTTCGGCCTGATCCACGGCTTCGGCTTTGCCGCAGGCTTGCTCGAGTTGGAGATACCGCCCGGCCGCCTGGCCGAGATGCTGGTGGGCTTTAATATCGGCGTTGAGATCGGCCAGCTCACATTGGTCCTGGGGGTGATGTCCCTGGTCTATGGCCTGTCCAAGATCAAATGGACGGTCCCCAGGCCGATCTTCGTCGATTTCGCCTCGGCCTTTCTGGTGGCCGAAGGCCTCTTCTGGTTCGTCAGCCGCAGCTTTGTGTGAACCTCGTCATCCTCGGAAAATGCGGAGCATTTATCCGGGGACCCAGCCGCTCCAGGCTTAAAGCCGGGCGCCAGAGACGCGCGTTCAGGTCATCGCTGCTGGGTCCCGGGCTCGCCTTTCAGGCGCCCCGGGGATGACGGGTGAGAGGGAGACTCAGCGCCCGCGTCTGTCGCGTCCGCCGTCAGGGCCGCCGCGACCATCACGGCCATCTCGCCCGCCGCCGCCCGGAGGCGGAGGGCCATAGCCCCCGAAGGGAATGGGTCCATGCATGCCCCAGTCGTGGACCTCCTCCTCGACGGTCAGGTCATAGGGCAAAGAAGCCATCGGCGCGCAGTGCGGCGCCCAGCTTTTCAGGCTGCGGCAACTGCCGCCGTCCGGATAGACCATGTCCTCGCCCTGGGAGGCGACCACCGCCTGGTCCAGCACGATGGGAAACTGGTGGAAGCCGTAGATCCGGTTGTGATCCACCACCAACTTGCCGCTGCCGGCATAGATCCCGACCTGGGAGGCCTCGATGGCAGAGTCGCGCACCGTGCCTTCGGCTTCGTCAACCAGGACGCCCAGCGCCGACCGATAGATCCGGCTGGATTCCATATCCACGCGCGATCCCGCATCCAGCCACAGACCCGTGCGCCAGTGACCGATGAAGGTCCCCTTGATGTTCAACTGGCCTGAAGCGCGCTGACCGCCGCGCACCATCACGCCTACCGTCCTGGGCTCCAGCGCATCGCCGCCGCTGGGTCCGACCAGGCGGGAGTTGACCACGGCCGAGGGCCCGGTGAGCGAAGGGGTCAGGTCCAGCCCCACCAGCTGACTGCGAATTTCGCTATGCTCGATCTGCACCGCCGTGTCTTCGGCCAAGACGGCGGAGTCGGCCTGACGAGCTTCGATCAGACTGTCGCGAACGATCAGGCGCCCGCCGGTCACGTCCACCGCCGAGCGCTGTCCGGCGTAGCGGATTGAGACGCGCGTCAAGGCGACGTCGCCGTCCTCGGCCTCGACGCAGCCGTTGCGCGCGGCCTCTTCAGCCACCATGGAAATATCCCGCAGTTCGACCCGCACGCCGGATCCCGCGGCAACGCACGGCTCGCCGGGGAGCGCTTGAATCACCGGCCGGCGCAAACTGTCTTCGGCGAAAGCGGAATCGGCTTCACCGACGATGATCACCGGTTTGTCCACATAGAGGCTGTCATGGCAGGTCGAGCCCTGGCGCAGGTGCAAGGTTCCGCCCGGCGCCAGGAAATACAGCGCGTCGTTCAGCGGGTGCGGCCCAACGCGCGGATCGGAGCAGTCCACCGTGATGTCCGAGGCGCCGCCGCGCCGATAGGCGCCATAGCGCTCGGGGTGCTGGGGGAAATACCCGTCGTGGCGGCCGAAGTGGTAGCGTTCGTGGTGGCGGATGGGCGGGTGCAGCAGGTCGCCGAAATGCGGCTTCAGCTCCGCATCGATCCGCGCGTCGGGAAAGGCGAACGCGGCGGCGGCGCCCAGGGCGGCGAGGGTCCCGGCGAGGCCGGCGATCAGCAAGGGCTTGGCGCTTTTGATCATGGGCTTGGTCCGGCTAATGGGATCTGCGGGACACCTGGGCCAGCACGGCCTGGATGTGATTGGCCGAGGGCTGGAACCCGGCCAGGGCCGAATCCAGCCGGAACACCACGGCCTTGGCCTTGTCCTGGTTGGCGACGCCGCCGACCCCCAGCGAGAAGTAATTGGCGATGGCGAACTTGGCCTCGGGCGAACCGCCACGGTCTGCTTCCTGGTACCAATGGTAGGCGCGGGCATAGTCGGCGCGCACCCCGATCCCCTCGGAATACATGACCGCCAAAACCAATTGGGCATGGGTGGAGCCGTTGACCGCCGCATACTGGATCGCGCGCACCTTCTCCAGCGGCGTCAGATGGCCCGTCTGTTCTCGGCCGAGCATGGCCTGGAAGCTCTGCACCTCGTTGGGCCGCAATTCAAAACCGTGGAACGGCCTGTCATGGCCGTTGAATAGGAAGACCGGCCCGGTGATGACCCGCAAATACCGGAGGGCGTCGATGACGTGGATGAAGGGCAAATCGTCGATCCGGCTGAGCGCGGCGACACTGCGCTCATCGCCAAAGGCGGTCTCATCCGAATGGGGCACGCCTGACGCCGGGGAGTCCGGCGGATAGAATTCGAAAGGCGGCGTCCATCGGTTGGCCTTGGCCTCTACGAAGTCCGCATAGCCGGCCCGGTTGGCCGAGGCGCTCTCGAAATCCTTCAGCAGGACATAGGCGCCCACATCTCCGCCTTGCGCGGCCAGATAGTCGTACAGGTAGGAATCCACGTCGTTGCGGGCGAACAGCTCGATATTATAGAGCCCGCCGGCCGGGCCGGGCGGCGGCGCGGCGCGGCGATCAAAGCCGGGCAGATACAGCCCCCACCACCAGTTATGGCGCTCTGGGCGACGGGGAATGTATTCGCGCGGCGCGCCGTAAGAGCCGCTGTCGGTTTGTGTGACCCGGGCCAGGATGCGGAAGCCGGGGGCGCCTTGGGTGGACAGGACATAGACGACGCGGTTGCGCACCTCGTCCTGCTCCTGGGTCGACATGCGCTGCCACAGACGGGCCAGGGCCAGGGACGCCTGGGAGCGCTCAAACGTGCGGCAATCATCGTACAGGTCGCCGCTGGAACCGGCCCCGTACCCGTTGTCGTGGTCTCGGTCGATGAACACCACGCGCGAGGCGATGGGTTCATAACCCTGCGGATTGGTCAGGGCCATGGCGTACCAGACCGCCGCCTCGATCGGATCTTCGAGGTTCTTGTCGGCGTCGCGTTGCGCGTCGTAACGACCGGCCAACTCAAGCTGAGCAAAGAAGTCGCCCCGGAAGCCCAGTTCGCGCAGGGTGCGAATCTCGCGTTGCTGCTGATTGAACTGCGGTTGTCGACCGGTGGCCGGGTCGGGCCGGGGGCAGGCGCCTGATGCAGGTTGCACGCCGTCCGGCGGGCCGGACGCGTACTGTCGCGGCTCGCAGGCGGTCAGCCACAAGCCTGCACAGACCATTAGAAAAAGTGCCGCCGCCCCTCCAGGCCCTTTACGGGCCAGTATGGCTTTCGCTGCGGCGCGGAAGGTCTGCATGCCCCACCTCTGGACCGTACGCGTTAACCATAACGAACTTTCAGTCATGGGCGGGCAGGCCCACCAATGTCAAGCTCGCGTGTTACAAGAAGGCTTCTATTGTAGGGTGTACAATGCTCTAGCTTGAATCTTGTTCCGTTGTGCCTTCAAGGCGGCGCCGAAACACCCGTGAGTTGAATCTTAACCTTTTGACCGGTGATCGGTCCGTTCATTTTTCAAATCGATTGACCGGCGCCGGGGCATGACGGATCGTAATCACCAAAGCCCCGGGGACGGGCTTGGGAGCAGGGTCATGACCTTCAAACGGTTGCTCTTAGCGAGCGCGGTGCTGGCCGTCGCCGGGTGCGCCACACGGCATCGTCACTACGAAGAACCGCGACAGGTCGAGCTCGGCCCCATCGCCGGCGGCGTGGTGGGCCAGGCCATCGCCCGAGGCAGCTCGGTTCCGGACCGGGTGCACGGTCCTGTCCCCCTGTGCCGATCAGACGGCCGTTGCCCCGACGGGCCGGGCGAACGCGACCGCCGAGACTATGAGGGACCGCCTCGATAAAGGGGCGACACCCTGCCGGGGACGGCCTTGACGTTGACAACACCCCGACCGCCTGACCAGTCTGCCCCCACACAAAGGGCCTGGGAGGGGTTCGCATCATGACCGGCCGACGTCGCAGACGCGGCGAGCCTTTGGCTTGCTCATGAAGGATCAAGCGACGTCCATGGCCGCTCCGCGCGGCAATATCCGCTGGCTGGTGGTGACCTGGGTTTTTGTCATCGCCGCCGTGTCCTATCTGGACCGCAATAATCTCTCCATCGCAGCCGGCTCCATCAAGTCTGAGTTCCGCCTGTCGGACGTGCAGTTGGGCGGCGTATTCAGCGCCTTCGCCCTGGGCTATGCGATCTGCCAGCCTCTGGCCGGCCGAGTCGCCGATCTGCTGGGGGCCTATCGCGTGGTCGCCTTCGCCATTGTCTGGTGGGGAGTCTTCACGGCGTTGACGGCGCTGATCCCCCCGGGGCTGCCGCAATCCCTCGCCCTGCTCCTGGGCGTCCGATGCCTGCTCGGCGTCGGGGAAGCGATCATCTTTCCGGCGGGCAACCGCCTGACCGCCAGCTGGATCCCGTCGCGCGAGCGCGGTCTGGCCAGCGGCCTGATCTTCGCCGGCGTCGGCGTCGGCGGCGCCATCGCCCCGCCCCTGATCACCTATATCAGCCTGATGTTCGGTTGGCGCTGGGCCTTCTATGGCAGCGCCCTGATCGGCTTTATCGCCGGGGCGGTCTGGCTGGTCGTCGTGCGCGACAAGCCGCAAGACCATCCCCGATTGGGCGCCGAGGAGCTGGCCTATATCCGGGCGGGGACCGCCGAGCCGGACTCTGGCGCGGCCGCGCGGGTCGGCTGGGGCCGGATCGTCGGTGATCGGCAAGTGCTTTTGCTGACTGTGAGCTATTTCTGCTACGGCTATGTCGCCTATATCTTTTTCACCTGGTTCTTCACCTATTTGTCGGCGGTTCGCGGACTGAACCTGAAGGCCAGCGCCCTTTACGCGACCCTGCCCTTTGTGGCGATGACGGCGGCCTCCATCCTGGGCGGCGTGGTGTCGGATCGATTGGCCGAGCGGTTCGGCAAGCGCATTGGCCGCTGCGGCGTTGCTGTGGTCGGCATGACCTTGGCCGGCCTGTTCGTCGCCCTGGCCACCCAGGTCGCCGACGCTCGGCTGGCCGCCATTGTCCTGGCCGGCGGGGCGGGCGCGCTCTACCTCGCCCAAAGCGCCTTCTGGGCGCTCAGCGCTGACATCGGCGGCCGCGCTTCGGGCGCGGTGTCCGGGGTGATGAACATGGGCGCCCAGATCGGCGGGGTGGTCACGGCCACCGCCACGGCGGTGATCGCTCACACGTTCGGCTGGTCCGCGTCATTCCTCAGCACGGCCGCCATCGCCCTGGTGGGCGCCGCCCTTTGGCTGTTTGTCGACCCGCACCACCAGCTCGCCCTTGATCACCCAGACGCCCAACTGCGAGAACGCCCATGACCCGCAAGATTTTGATGACTCTGGCCGCAGTCGCCCTATTGGGCGGACCGGTCTGCGCCTTGGCCCAGTCGGCCGTCTCCAGCGGTCCAATGAACGTGCCCGAGCCGCCGCGCCCGCCTGCGCCCAAGCTCGCCCCCGGCGCCAAACGGCCCAAGCCCGACAACTTCCGGCCTCGGGCGCGCGAGCTGCTTTACGTGACCGTGCCGGGTTCCATCGAACAGCCGGGCTGGCGCAATGGCGTAGGCATCATCGTGCTGGACGTGGCCAAGAACTGGGCCTTCGTCAAACGCATCCCCACCTGGGACTATGCCGGCAGCATGAGCCCCGAACAGGTGTCGGGCGTCACCGCCAGCCCCGTGACCAACCAGATCTACCTGGCCGCGCGCGGGCGCATCGGGGCCTTCGACATGGCCACCGACAAGATGGTGTGGTCCACCCGCCTGGACGGGGAGTGCTGTGAGCGGCCGCAGATTACCCCGGATGGCCGCTTCGTCATCGTCGGCAGCGATCTGCTCGACTACTGGTACAAGCTGGACGCCAAGACCGGCAAGCTGATCGCCAAGATCATCGCCCCGCTCAGCCGTAACGCCCACAACCTCAACCTGTCGGCTGACGGCAAGCTGGCCTTCATGTCGCCCAACGGCAAGGTTCTGTCGATCGCCGACGTGGAGACCGCCAAGACGGTAAAGACCATCGAATTTCCCGACAATGTGCGGGTGTTCGTGCTCAACAACGATTCCAGCCGCATCTATGCCAACAACAACAATTTCATGGGCTACATGGTCGCCGACGTGGCCACCGGCAAAATCATCCAGACCGTGGAAGTGACCAGCGTCGACTGGCGCTCAAAATGGAACGCCGATGTTCGGCGTCACACCCCGCACACCTGCCCCAGCCACGGCGTGGCCATCACGCCCGACGGCAAGGAAATCTGGGTGGACGACGGGTTGTTCAACAAGATCCACATCTTCTCCAACACCGACAATCCCAAGGAGATCGACACCATCGATTCGGTGGCTGGCAGGGGCCCCTTCTGGCTCACCTTCGGGCTGGACGAAAAATACGCCTACGCCTCATCGGGCGACATCATCGACATTAAGACCCACAAGATCGTCGGCACGATGAAGGACGAGTACGGCCGGCCGATCTATAGCGAAAAGCTGCTGGATATTCAGTTCGACAACGGCCACGCGCAGCGCGTGTCCAACCAGTTCGCCAACCAGTTCGGCGACGCTGTTACGGCTGAACAACGCGGCGTCGGCCCGCACGTCACGCCCCTGCCGGGCTCGGCGCCGCATATCGCCACCAGCACCGGACCCGACCCCAATCCAGGCCTCGCGCCGGACGAGGAATAGGCCGCTTGCCCAGAAAGGCCGCGCCCGCAGCCCTTGTGCTGGCTCTGTGGACCGTCCTGCCGGCTCACGGCCAGCCGACGCCACCGGCGCCCGCCAAGCCCGCCGATCCTGACGAAGCGGCGTTCCGTCAGGTCTGCGGCCGCTGCCATGACACCGAACTGGTCGCCGACACCCCGCGCAGCTACGACGACTGGGAGGATACGGTCCAGTCCATGATCGAGCGCGGCGCCAAGGGCTCGGACGCTCAGTTCGTATCGGTGATGACCTATCTCTACCGAACCCTGACGACCATCAATGTGAACACCGCTGAGGCCGAGGATATCGCCGCCGTTCTGCACGTCGGCCCTGAGGTGGCGGATGCCGTTATCGCCCGGCGGACCAGCCGGAAATTCAGCGATCTGGCCGATTTGAAAACCGTCCCAGGCCTGGACCCGGCCCTGCTTGAGGCCAAATCCAAGCTGATTTTCTTTTGACGGCGGAGGCGTCAGTGCTCCAGTAAACTGAGGGTTGAAAGGCCCCGGCTTGAATTTCAACCCGGACGTGTTCTTGTGAATTCTGTCGATTTGCTGATGCAATAAGCATAGTCGCCCGCCGGAATAGAAATCCGGCGATTAAATTCAGCCGCCGCAAAGCCACGCTTGCCTGGGTCATACGATTCTGGTGAAGGGATGCGGTCGGCGCAGTTGGTGGATAAGGTCTGTGGCTCAAGCTCAAAATCCCAATCGGCCTAAGGTGCTTTTGATCGAGGACGATGCATCGTTCGCGGCCTATCTCTGCGAGCGTCTTCATCAGATCGGGTATCAGGTTGAGTGGATGGGCGACGGACTGCGCGGATTGGAGCAGGTTCGCCAGAACGAGGCGGATGTCATTGTCATCGACCTGGCCTTGCCAGGGTTGGACGGCATCTCGCTGCTTGAAAGGCTTAAACAAGACGACGCCTGGCCGTCTATTCCGGTGGTGGTTTTGACCGGACGTTTCAGCTCCGCCGACGTGGAGCGCGCCATGGTCCTGGGCGTCGCCGACTATGTCGCCAAACCGATCAACGAGGTTGTTTTCTTCGGACGGCTCGCCGAGCTAGCCGGCGGCAACCGGCGCTCCGCTTCGCCCGTTTTGTTTTAGAGCCGTCAGGCCCAAGGTCGCGTAGGCCCCAAAATCCGGCAGCATGTCTGCCCCGCTGGAAGCGCCCCCCAATAAGGCGATCGAGCCGGTCAACAGGCTGACGAGCTCAGCATGGCCCCTTGAGGCCTTGTCGGGCTGGCCGGACGATCCCTGTGGATCAGCGCCTTGTTTTCGCCTGACCGCCGCCGCCAGCGGCGCCAGAAACGGATCTTGGAGGGCATAAAGCGCCAACTCATAGGGCGCGGCTGCGGCGTGCAGCGAGGCGCCGTCGCGGCTGGCGTCCAGCTTCTGACGGAACAACTCCTGGATCCCGCACCGGAGCAGATCGCTGCGCTTGCCGAAATGGTGCACCAGGGACGACAGCGACACCTTGGCCTTGGCTGAAATTGACCGGTGGGTGATGGCCTGCGGGCCTTCTTCCTCGATCATCTGCACCAGCCCGTCGAGGATGCGCTGTTTGGCGCCCAGGGACGGTGGGCGCGCCAAGGCCGTGAAACTGAACTCGGTGCGGGCCTGGCTGGACTTGAGCCAGAAGTCAGAGGCGGGCGGATCGGCGCCGATGGCGAAGGCCACGACCCGGCCGGCCGTCTCGGCGCTCAGCATCTTGAAGGACGGCTCGTCCGCCAGGACCAGCCAATTGGGAGCCTCCGCGATCAGGTAGAGCGACAGGAGCCGTGCGGCGCTGCCGGTTAGGTTCGGGCAAATGCGGGTCAGAAAGGCGCTGGAGGCGGCCAGATACTGCTGGCCGAAGCCGCCGGCCGCCGGGTCGCGATAGCCCATCAAAACCAGTTCGCAAATTGTGCGGGCTTGGCGCCGGCTCCAGCGGGCGCGCTGGTCGAGCCACTCACGCAACGTGCCCGCCAGGGGAGCCACTTCGCAGGGCACGACGGGCAGTTCGGCGGCAAATCGTCGGAACTCGGCTTCTTCGCGCTCCAGAGCCGTGCGAGCGACCGCAGCGATGAACCCCTCTCGGTTCCCAAAACGATGAGACGCCGCTGAACCGGTCAGGCCTATGCGTTCGCCCACGCGCCGGAGGGAAAACTCCGAGCCTCCGCCTTCAGCCAGGACGTCGAGGCCAGAATCGATAAGCGCCGGCCCGATGGCGTCGACAGGATTCACCATTGTTGTTGCTGCTTTGAAGGCGCGGCGACCGATTTAATTTTGCATAAAATACTATTCCTCTCAAGAAAAACCAATCCGCAAAAGCTGCGTGAACCTTGGCCATCGCGATCTTTTCCACAAGAAATTGAATGATTTCTGGCGGCGCTGGCGACCCCGCCATTTGGCTAGTTTGGATGATACAAGTGTTCAGAAATCAAAATTTGGAAGTCGAAAATCTGAGCAATCCTCAGTCGTGTCGACGTGCGTCCTGACTCCTGAAAACTCAAATGTCCCCCAAAAATAAGAAAATATCAGGGAAAATGGCGCATCACGGCGCGCGGAACGCCCGGGGCGGGGCCCGGCGCTTCAACAATTTTTAATCTTCTTTGGCTCTGGTTCAACCGTTCAATACGAGGGGGCGCGATGCTCAAATTTATCAACGGACGCCTGTCGTTCGGCCAACGGCTCCTGGCCTTGGCGTTGATATTCGCCGCGCCGGCCATCGTCGCCATGGCCTTGTTCACGCTGCAGAGCTGGAAGGACATCGCCTTCGCCAAACGTGAGCTGGCCGGAACCGCCTACTTAGAGGCCGTCTGGCCGGTGTTTCAGGCGCAAGCGTCAGGGGTGCCGCCCGATGCAGGGGCCGTCGCGGCGATGAAGACTGCGGCCGCGAAATTCGACCCCGTTTTGAACACCACCGAGGCCTCCGCAGCCTTCTCAGCCGCCGGGACCCACGCGGCCGCAGCCGGTCAGGCCCTGATCGCCGACATCGCCGACCGCTCCAACCTGACCCTCGATCCTGATTTGGACTCCTTCTACGCGATGGACGCAGCCACCGTCGCCATGCCGGCCCTGGCCATCGCCGCCGCCAATATCGCCGGCCAGCCCGCCGATGCGGCGCCGGGCGTCGTCGCCGTCAACCAGGAGCGGTTGAGACTGGCGCTCGATCACGCGACGGGATCTATCGGATCGGCCATGGCTAAGAACGCCGATGGCGAGACCCGCCGGGCGCTGTCGGGCGTGCAGGGAGACCTGACCAAGGCTATCGCCGCCCTAAACGCTTCGCCCGGACCACAGCCCGCGCTTCGAGGCCTTGATGGCGCGGTCACCCAGGCCCAGGCAGGCAAGGTCATCGATCAGGCGTGGGCCGCGACCGACAAGGAGCTTGAGCGCCTTCTGCAAGCGCGTGTTCAGCGTCTGATGACGGGGCTTGGGATCAGCCTCAGCGCGATCATCGCGCTGATCCTGACCGGCGCTTTGTTCGGCTATTCCATCGCTCGCGGCCTCACCGTCCGCGTGGGCGCCCTGATCGGCGCCATGGGCAAGCTGACCGCCGGCGAGGTCGACGTGGATGTTCCCCACGTCGCGGACCGCAATGAGGTGGGGCAAATCGCCCGCGCCTTGCAGGTCTTTCGCGAAGGCTTGATCCGTCAGGCCGGCATGGAATCGGAAAAGGCCCAACTGGAGACGACCGCCAGCGAGGCGCGCAGTCGCGCGGAGGCCGAACAAGCCCGTTCCCAACGGGAACACGACTTCGCCATGGACACCCTGGGCTCGGCGCTGGAGCGCCTGTCGGGGGGAGACCTGACGGTCCGCATCGACCAAGAGTTGCCCGCGGAATTCGCCAAGCTGCGCGAAGACTTCAACATCGCGGTGGAAAAGCTTCAATCGGCGATGAGCGTGATTGTGGTCAACATCCGCGGGATCACCACCGGCTCCACGGAAATCTCCCAGGCTGCGGACGATCTGGCCCGTCGCACCGAACACCAAGCCGCGACCTTGGAAGAAACGGCCGCCGCCCTCGATCAAATCACCGCCACGGTCCACAAGTCGGCGGGCGGCGCACGCGAAACCGATACAGCCGTTGCGACCGCCAGAGGCGATGCCGAACGGGGCGGTCAGATCGTGCAACGCGCGGTGACCGCCATGGCCGCGATTGACGCCTCCTCCAGCCAGATCAGCCACATCATCGGCGTGATCGACGAGATCGCCTTCCAGACCAATCTTCTGGCCTTAAACGCCGGTGTGGAAGCGGCGCGGGCAGGCGACGCGGGCAAGGGCTTCGCCGTGGTGGCGTCTGAAGTTCGCGCCCTGGCTCAGCGCTCCGCTGAAGCGGCGCGGGAAATCAAATCGCTGATCCTGACCTCTTCGCAGCACGTCAAGGAAGGCGTGGAACTAGTTGATCAAACGGGCAGCTCGCTCAAGCGCATTGTCGAGCAGGTCAGCGCCATCAGCGGGCTGGTCGCCGAGATCGCCGGGTCCGCTCAGGAGCAGTCCACGGCCTTGGCGGAGGTCAACTCCGCCGTCAACCAAATGGACCAGGTCACCCAGCAAAACGCGGCCATGGTCGAGCAATCCACCGCCGCCAGCCACGCCCTGACCTCCGAAGCGCGCGAATTGGGCCGGCTGGTCGAGCGCTTCAAAATCGGCGAGCCGCCGGCCGGCCGAGCCCATGAGCCCGAGGTCCAGCGCGCCCAGCCTCGCCCGCAACCTCATGCCCAGCCCGTGCCGCAGATGAGGACGGTGTCGGGCTTTGGCGGCGGCGCTGCGCCGATCCCGATCCCAGACGACGACAGCTGGGAGGAATTCTGAGCATGGACCCGGCAGCCGTCCAGCTAAGCCCCGTGCTCGATCTGACTGCCGCAGCCGCGCTTGCGGCGGAGCTGCTGCCCTATCGCGGCCGGCCGCTGTCCATTGACGCGTCCCAGGTTCAGCGCTTGGGAGGCCAGTGCCTGCAGGTGCTGCTGAGCGCCGAACACACCTGGCAAGCCGACGGCGCCGCCTTCGCCATCGCCGACCCGTCTGATCGTTTTCTGGCCGACTGGCGACTGTTCGGCGCGCCGGATTTCACCGCCGATCCTTCCCCCGTGGCAACGGAGTTCCAGCCTTGAGCAAGACCGTCCTGACCGTCGACGACTCCCGAACCATGCGCGACATGCTGATGCTGGCGCTCAAACAGGCGGGCTACAATGTGATCCAGGCCGAGGATGGCGTGCATGGCCTGGAGGTCCTGGCCGAGTCGTCGCCGGACGTCATCATTACCGACATCAACATGCCTCGCCTTGATGGGTTCGGCTTTATCGAAGGCGTGCGCCGCGATGCGCGCCACCGCGCCACCCCGATCTTGGTGCTGACCACCGAAAGCGACGTGGCCAAAAAGTCCCGCGCACGCGAAGCGGGAGCGACGGGCTGGATCGTCAAGCCGTTCAATTCGGAAAAGCTGGTGGACGTCCTCCGCCGCGTGGCGGCCTAACGGAGTTGGTTGGTGTCGGACCCGCTCGCAGAGATCAAGGTCACGTTCTTCCAGGAGTGTGAAGAACAGCTGTCCGAACTGGAATCGGGCCTGCTCGCCATGGACGAGGGGCGGGCTGAGGCCGACACGGTCAACGCGGTCTTCCGCGCCGTGCACTCCATCAAGGGCGGCGCCGGGGCTTTCAGTCTTGAGGCGCTCGTTCGCTTCTCCCACGTATTCGAAAACGTGCTGGACGACCTTCGCTCCGAGCGGCTGGAGGCCGACGGCAATGTTGTGCGCACCTTGCTGCGGGCTGCCGACATGCTCGCCGACCACGTCCGCGTCGCGCGTGACGGCGGGGCGGTGGATGAAGCGCGCAGCATGGCCCTCGTGGCGGAGCTGAAGGGCTTGAACGGCGCCTCGGCGGAGGCCGCAGACGACGAGCCTGCCGAAGATTTCGACATCGAGTTCCAACCCCTGGCCTTCGCCATGGACGAACCGGCGGCGGGCGGTTCGGGCTGGACGGTGTCGTTCAAACCTCACGCAGCCCTGTACGCCTCGGCCAATGAAACGGCCCTGTTGCTCAGGGAATTGGAGCGTCTTGGGACGCTGACCGTCGAGCTCGATGTTTCCGCCTTGCCGCCGCTCGATCAACTGGACCCTGAAGCCTCCTACTTGGCATGGACGCTCAGTCTGCAGACCGACAAGGGCGAGGACGCAATCCGCGAAGTGTTCGAGTTCGTGGAGGGGGACTGCGACCTAGCGATTGCGTCGGTCGGCCGCGAAGCGCCGCCTTCGGCTTTCGATATCTCGGCCCTGCTCGGCAGTCTCGGCGTCGCTCAGCCGGCGGAGGAAAGCCCTGCTGTCGCGGCCCAACGCCCAGCTGAGGTGGTTCACCTTGAGTCTGCTCAGCCCAAGGCGCCTGCTCCTGCGCCGGCCGCTCCGGCCCAGTCTCAGACCCAGCAACAAGGGCAGGGGCAGGCCCCGTCCCCCGCCACGATCCGGGTGGATTTGGACCGGGTGGACCGCCTGATCGATCTGGTTGGCGAGTTGGTGATCAACCAGGCCATGCTCGCCCAGAGGGTGTCGGAGATGGCCGTGGCCAAGGCCTCCAACCTCGCTCTGGGGCTTGAGGAGCTGGAACACCTCACCCGCGAGATTCAGGACAGCGTCATGGCTATCCGCGCCCAGCCGGTGAAATCCGTGTTCCAGCGTATGCCGCGTCTGGTGCGCGAAGTGGCCGGGGCTGTCGGCAAGGAGGTGCGCCTGATCACGGACGGCGAGGGCACCGAAGTCGACAAGACCGTCATCGAAAAACTGACAGATCCCCTCACCCATATGATCCGCAATGCGATCGACCATGGGCTGGAGACGCCCGATGTCCGCGTGGCGGCGGGCAAGCCGGCCGAGGGAACCGTGCGGCTCAGCGCCTCGCATCGCTCTGGGCGGATCGTGATCGAGATTGCGGATGACGGCGCCGGCATCAACCGGGAACGCGTCCGGGCCAAGGCCGTGGAAAAGGGCCTCATCGCCGAAGACGCTGTGCTGACCGACGAGGAAATCGATAATCTTGTCTTCGCGCCGGGATTTTCCACGGCGGCCGCCATCTCGGACATTTCTGGGCGCGGCGTCGGCATGGACGTGGTGAAGCGGTCCATCCAGGCTCTGGGCGGGCGCATATCCATCGTATCGACGCCCGGCAAGGGCTCGATCTTCACCATGAGCCTGCCGCTGACCCTGGCGGTGCTGGACGGCATGGTCGTCTCCGTGGGCGGCCAGACCGTGGTGGCGCCGCTGACGGCCATTATCGAAACCCTCGAGCCCAAGCCCGCCGACCTGCGCAGCCTCGGCGCTTCGGGCCAGTTGGTCACCATCCGCAACGCCTATGTGCCCTTGGTCGATGTGGCGCAAACCCTCGGCTTTCGCACCAACAAGGGGCCGCCGGCCGAAGGCGTGGTTTTGCTGGTGGAGCGCGACGACGGCAGCCGTGTGGCCCTGCTCGTCGACGACATCCAAGGCCAGCGCCAGGTCGTCATCAAAAGCCTCGAAGCCAATTACCGCCAAGTCGAGGGCATCGCTGCGGCGACGATACTGGGGGATGGGCGGGTCGCCCTGATCTTGGACATCGACGCTCTGGTGGCGCGCCGGACCAGCATCGAACGATCCGAAAAACCCTTAGCGGCAGTGGGATAACATGGACGATCTCTCTTTGATTCCCGCCTCCGAACGCCTTGAGCTGACAGCCTTCCGCATTGGCGAACAGGAGTTCTGCCTGGATATCATGGCCGTCCGGGAGATCCGGGGCTGGTCGTCGGCCACGCCGCTTCCCCACTCGCCGGACTACGTCAAGGGCGTCATGAACCTGCGCGGGTCGGTGCTGCCCATCGTTGATCTGTCGGCCAGACTGGGGCTGGGGGTCATCGAACCCACGCCGCGCCATGTGGTCATGGTGGTGCGGATTAACGAGCAACTGGTCGGCCTGTTGGTCGATGCGGTTTGCGACATCCTGACGGTCCCTGAGTCCCTGGTTCAGGCCGCGCCCGAGGTGGCCTGCGACGCCCTCAAGGGCTTTGTGCGCGGGCTGATCACCGTCGATGGGCGGATGATCACTTGGATCGACCTGGATCGGACCTTGCCTCCGGTTCAGATGGAGGCGGCATGACCACCGCCATGGCCCAAGAGCGCATCATGGAATCCTTGTCCCCCGGGGGCGAGTTCGCCTTCACCGGCGAGGATTTCCACAAGATCGCGGACATCCTGCATGGCGCGTCCGGCATAGCCTTGTCGGAAAGCAAGGCCACGCTGGTCTATTCGCGCTTGGCCAAGCGCTTGCGGGCTCTGGGACTGGAAAGCTTCCGCGACTACTGCGCCCTGGTCGCCGACAACGCCAATGTCGATGAGCGGCAGAAGATGATCGCCGCCCTGACCACCAATGTGACGGCCTTCTTTCGCGAAGCCCATCACTTCGACCATCTCAAGACCAAGGTCCTTCCGCCATTGTTGGCCAAGGCCAAGCAGGGCGGGCGCGTCCGTCTGTGGTCCGCCGCCTGTTCGACCGGCATGGAGCCCTATTCCATGGGCTTAACGGTCCTGTCGTTGATGCCCGACGCGCCGGACTACGACATCCGCATCCTCGCCACCGATATCGATCCCAATGTCGTGGCCGAAGGCAAGGCGGGCGTCTACTCCGACACCGTTCTTCAGCCTGTTCCCGAGGCGATGAAAAGCCGCTGGATGGAACCGGTCGCGGATGCGCCGGAAAAGCGTTGGCGCATGGGTGAGGCCCTGCAACGGCTCATCTCTTTTCGAGAATTGAACCTGATCGGCATGTGGCCGATGCAGGGCAAATTCGACGTGATCTTCTGCCGCAATGTGGTGATCTATTTTGAAGAGGGCACCCAGGCGCGCATCTGGTCCCGCTTCGCGGTGACCATCGCCCCCGGCGGGCGGCTCTACATCGGGCACTCCGAACGCCTAAACGGCCCGGCGACGAGCCAGTTCGAATCCGACGGCCTGACCACCTATCGATTTGTCGGAGGCGCCGCATGAGCCCTCCCATCCGCGTTCTGGTCGTCGACGATTCCTCGACTATGCGCACGTTGATCGCCGCTATCCTCACGAGCGATCCGGACATAACCGTCTGTGGCCAGGCGCGTGACCCGATCGAGGCCCGCCAGATGATCAAGGACCTCAATCCGGACGTAGTGACCCTCGATGTGGAGATGCCGAACATGACCGGCATCGAGTTCCTCGAAAGGATCATGCGCCTGCGGCCCACCCCCGTGGTGATGTGTTCAACCCTGACCCAACGCGGCGCCGAGATCACCTTGGAGGCGCTGGAGATCGGGGCGGTCGAATGCGTGGGCAAGCCGGTGGACGGCTTGGACTCCGCCGACGACTTCGCCCAACTGCCCACCAAGGTGAAGATCGCCGCCAAAGCCAAGCTGGGCGGGGCGGCGGCCAGCCGCGCGCCTCGCGGAGACGTCCTGCCCTTTGCCGGGTCTACGCGTCTGGTTGCTATCGGGTCATCCACCGGCGGCGTGGAGGCGCTGGGCGCAATCATCCCGCTGATGCCGCCGAACTGTCCGCCCACCGTGGTGACCCAGCACATGCCGCCCGCGTTCACCGCCAGCCTGGCCCAACGCCTGAACAAGATCAGCGCGGCATCGGTGGCTGAAGCGCAAGAGGGGGCGCCGCTGACGCCCGGCCACATCTACATCGCCCCGGGCGGTCTGCGTCACCTGACCGTCGTCGATACCCCCCGCGGTCTGGAATGTCGGCTGATCGACAGCGCCCCGGTCAACGGCCACCGTCCGTCCGTAGACGTTCTTTTCAATTCGGTCGCCGAGGTGGTCGGCTCCTACGCCGTCGGCGCCATCCTGACCGGGATGGGCAAGGACGGGGCGGTTGGATTGCTGGCCATGCGCAAGGCCGGAGCGGCCACGCTCGGACAGGATGAAGCGACCTGCGTGGTCTACGGCATGCCCCGCGTCGCTTTCGAAATTAATGCCGTGGAGCGCCAGGCTCCCATCGACCAGATGGCCAAGGCCATCCTGAGCGCCGGCGCTAAACGACCTGTCGATGATTCATTGAAAATAGGAGTTCGCTGATGCCAGCCGCATCCAGCATCAAGGTTTTGATTGTCGACGACCAGCAAACCATCCGCTCTCTCGTCCGAGCAGGCCTTCAACAGTTGGGTTTTACCGAATTCTACGAAGCCTCCGATGGGGAGGACGCCCTGCGCGCCCTGCTGGCTCGGCCGATGAACCTCGTCATTTCGGACTTCAACATGCCCAAACTTGATGGGCTCGGGTTGTTGCGCGCGATCCGCGCCCATCCGCCATTGTCCAAGACGGCCTTCATCATGCTGACCGGCCGTGCGGACAAGGAACTCGTGCAGCGCGCGGTCCAGTTCGGGGTCAACAACTACCTGGTCAAGCCATTCACCGTCGCCACCCTGCAGGGCAAGATCGAAGCCGTGTTCGGTAGCTTGACATGAGCCTCATGACGCCCGTCGCCGACCGTTCCGACGCCCCCCAGAAGATCAACGTGGTTCAGGGCGAGTATCAGGTCTCAGGCGATCCGCGCGTCGTGCTGACCACCATCCTGGGCAGCTGCGTCGCAGCATGCATCCATGACCCCGTGACCAAGGTCGGCGGTCTCAATCACTTTCTGCTGCCGGGCGAAAGCGATGGAGACGGGCTGCGTTATGGCGCCTACGCCATGGAGCTGCTGGTCAACGGCTTGCTTCAGCGCGGCGCGCGTCGCGAGCGGCTGGAAGCCAAATTGTTCGGCGGCGCGCGGGTCACGGACGGCCTGACCGACATCGGCGAGCAAAACGCCTGCTTTGCCGAAACCTTTCTGGAGCGCGAAGGGATTACCCTGACCAGCAAGAGCCTGCGCGGATTCCAGGCTAGGCGCATCCAGTATTGGCCCGCGCTTGGCCGAGCCCGGCAACTGCTGGTTCCGCCCGCCGATATGTCCGCCTTCCGCCAGGAAAGGCAGGCCCCCAAGCCCAGCGCCGGGGAGGTCGAACTGTTTTGATCCCCGCCCCGTCCATACCGGTTCGATCCGACGCCACAATGCTCAACTTCGCCGACCTGTCCAACGGCGTCGCTGCGGAACTCAGCGAATTGGGCGGCCTAGTCGACGAGCTTCAGCCCATGCTGTCGGCTCTGGTGTGCGAGTCCTCCGATCCCGTCGATCTGGCGCAGTACGAAAAGCTGCAAACCCTAGATTACATATCCCAGCACCTTCAGGCCCTGGCGCAGTTCCTCAGCGTGCTGGCGGGGGAAATTGCGGCCCAAACCGAGGTGGACTGCCGCCGCGCCCTATCGAGCATCACCCTTTCCGATCTGAGCGAGCGGCTCCTCCAGTCGAGCACACTGGCCCCTACGACCGAGCCGGACGACGAAGACCCTGACTGGGAGCTGTTTTGAGTCCATGCCGGTTTCGCCGAACAGCATCATCAACCTGTCCGCCGCCAGCGTGCTGCTGGTTGAGCCGACCAATCAGGGCATGGATATCCTGTCCCAGATTTGCTTCGGCTTTGGGGTGCGGTCTCCCCACCGCTGCTTTTCGGCGGCAGACGCCCAGGAGTTTCTAGCGAAAATACCGGTGGACCTGATCATTTGCGAGGCGGAGCTGCAGGACAAGGGCGGGTACGAGTTGATCCGTTGGCTGAGGCGCAGCGAACTGGATCCAAACGCCAAGACGTCCACGGTCCTGATCAGCGGCCACACCCCGCTCCGAAACGTGATCCATGGCCGCGACTGCGGCGCCAACGCCGTGGTGGTCAAGCCCTTGACCCCCAAGATCCTGTTGGATCGGATCATCTGGCTGGCGGCCGACAAGCGCGATTTCGTCCAATCCGAAACCTATGCCGGGCCTGATCGGCGTTGGCGCAACCTTGGCCCGCCGCCGGGGACGGCCGGTCGGCGCCGGAACGACCTGTCCGCCTCGGTGGGCCAAGCCATCGATCCCAACCTCGAACAATCCGACATCGACGCGATGTTCCGTCCGACCAAGGTGGCGATATGAGCGTTGTCATTTCCAAGTCGACGAACCGGCTGGCCAAGCTGCTGCGCAAGCCTGGCGGCGCCATCACCGTGAGCCGGGCGCTGAATAGCGCCAAGGTCAATCTGGACGCCATTCGCCCTGAATGTTGCCGCACCATCGACCGCATTTTGGAAGATATGGCGGCGCTCTTCGATGCCGGCAAAGGCCTGGAGAATGCGCCGACGCTCTACAAACTGTCCAATCAGGTCGTCGGATTCGCCGGCAGCATGGACATGATGGAGCTGTCCCAAGCGGCCTATTCGTTATGCGAAACCCTTGACCGAATGATCACGGCTGAACGCTGGAGCTCCCCTCCCGTCCAAGTTCACTTGGCGGCGATGAGCCGGCTGCGGCAGGTCGATGGGAACCAAGACATTTGCAAAGCAATCATCGACGGCCTGAAGCGGGTCGCCGCTCAGATCGCCCTATCCTGAAAGCGAGATCGGCATGCAGGACGATATTCTGAACCTGGCCTACGAGGTTTCCAGGGTCACCAAGGAAAAGATCGATCTGATTGACACCGTCATGCGCCAGACCAACCTGCTGGCGATAAATGCGCGGATCGAAGCGGCGCGCGCCGGCTCCAGCGGTGCAGCCTTCTCGGTGGTCGCCCAGGAAATGGGCGCAGTCGCCTCCGACATAAGCCGCCTGTCCAAGGAACTTCGTGGGGCCATTTCCGACAATATCGAGCGGCTCGAAAAGGCCGGTTCGGGCATGGTTCAACAGTTTCGCGGCACGCGTTACGCGGATCTGGCGCTGAACGCGATCGAGATTATCGACCGCAATCTGTACGAGCGTTCCTGCGATGTCCGTTGGTGGGCCACTGACAGCGCCGTGGTAGACGCCGTGGAAAAACACAGCGACGAAGCTTGCAACTATGCCAGCAGCCGGCTGGAAACCATCCTTCGCTCCTACACGGTCTACATCGACCTTTGGATCGCCGATGCTTCAGGTCGGGTCGTCGCCACGGGCAGGCCCAACCGTTATCCGCGCGCGCAGGGTCTGGACGTCTCCAAGACGGAATGGTTCCGCAAGGCCATGGGCACGCGCACCGGCGATGATTTCGCGGTGACCGACGTTGAAACCAACGCGGCGCTGGATCATGCCGCAGTCGCGACCTATGCCACCGCCATACGGCGGGGAGGGCAGGCTGACGGCAAGGCCATTGGCGCCCTGGGTATTTTCTTTGACTGGGCGCCCCAGGCGAGCGCCGTCGTCAAGGGCGTGGGTCTGTCTGAGGAAGAATGGGCGTCCTGTCGGGTCATGCTGGTCGACGCCAATCACCGGATCATTGCGTCATCGGATGATGTGGGCGTTCTGCGCGATCAGTTCGCTCTCAAACCGGAAGGCGGAGACAGGGGATTTGTCGTCGAGGGCGACCGCTTGGTCGCCTACGCCCTGACCCCGGGCTATGAAACCTATCAGGGCCTGGGCTGGTACGGCGTGATCGAGAGCCGAGCGGCTGACGGCGCGGCGATGAAGGCGGTGGCTTAGCCCACCTTGCGCCGGTGGGCCGGGCCTATGCTAATGGCTAGGCATGGCGTTAATGCGAAGCGTTCTGGGGAGGCTGGCAGGGGTTGGGCTCGCGCCTTTGGGCGTGGGGTTGCTGGTCTTCGCCTTGGACATTCTGAGCCTGACCTTGACCCGCCACATGGGTGCGGTGGCGGCGATCTGGCCGGCGGACGGCGTCATGCTGGGCTTTATGGTGTCTTCCCGGAGAGAGCGACCCTGGGCGGTGCTCGTCGCGGGCTTGATCGGCGGTGTTGCTGCGGAGCTCTCCTGGGGTGATCTGCCGCTGTTGGCGTTCACTCTACCCGCCTTCAACTTCCTGGGAATCGGCGGCGCCTTCCTGCTTCTGCGCCGGCTGCTCCAGGCCGTGGACATCGAAAAGCCGCGACACATGGCGGCTTTCCTATTGGTTACGGCGGGCGCTTCTTTAGCCTCGGCCGCGTTCGGCGCGGGCCTGTTGCATCTCACGACCGGCGCACCGCTCGGGTCAAATGTGGTAACCTGGGCGGCGTCCGACGCGTTGGGCTATTGGACGCTGACGCCGCTGGTTCAGATCGTCGGCCGCCTGTCCAAGCCGCTGGGCCCTCGAGGCCTGCGCCGTGACGCCGCCGTTCTGGCCGGCTTTCTCTGCCTTCTGCTGCCGGTTTTCATTCAGCGGGAATATCCCTTCCTGTTCATGGTCCCGCTCGGCCTGTTTGCGGTGGCCTATCTGACCGAACTTCGCGGAACGGCCGCCGCCTTGCTGCTTACCGGAATCGTCGCCGCAATTTTGAGCTCGCTGGGCCGGGGTCCAATCGCCCTTGTGTCGGGAGACGAAAACAAGAAGCTGATGGTGCTTCAGGTCTTTTTGGCCAGCATGACCATCTCGATACTGCCCATCGCCGCCGCCATGGCGGAGCGGCGCGCCATTTCCCTGTCCCTGGCCCAGGCTCGCGACGCGGCCGTCGCCGAGGAACGCCGGGCGCGCGAGGCCAACCGCATTGTGCAAATGGCCGAAGAAATCGCCCTGGTCGGCCATTGGCGGCGCGATCTCACCGACGAGGTTTCCACGTGGTCAGACCAGATGACTCGGCTGTTCGGATTCGCCGTGGGGCAGCGGCGCCCGTCACGGGAGACCGCGCTCGCGGCCCTGCATCCCGATGACCGCCAGGCGTTTGCACAAACGCTCAAACGCGCTGAAACAGATGGGCAGCCCGCCATGCTGGATGTGCGCGTGCTGCGCGATGACGTGCAACGGGATCTGCGTGTCCACGTCGCCGCCGAACGGAATGCCTCCGGCGCCGTGACGGCGGTCTATGGCATGGCCTTGGATGTCACCCAGTCCAAGGCGGCCGAAGCTCAACTGACCGCCGCACGTCAGGCCGCCGAAAAAGCCGCTGCGGCCAAGGCGGAATTTCTCGCCGACATGAGCCACGAAATTCGCACGCCCCTGGCCAGCATTCTGGGCTTTTCCAACCTTTTGCGGGACCTCCCAGGGCTTAGCATCGAAGCGCGTCGTTTTGCCGAGCGCATCACCGCAGCGGGCGAAGGCCTGCTGACCGCTGTGGGCGATATTCTATCCTTTTCCAAACTGGAAGCCGGACAGATTCAGATTAGGCCCCAAGCCATGTCGCCCCTGACCTTGGTCGACGACGTGGTTCAGATGCTCCAACCCCAAGCAGCGGCCAAGGGTTTGATCCTAGACGGCGAGGTGGATCTGGGCGTGCCGCAGCGACTGTCGGCCGATGCGCCGCGCCTGCGGCAGGTGCTGGTCAACCTCGTCGGCAACGGTGTCAAATATACAGACAAGGGCCGGGTGGGCATTCGGCTGGCCTACGACGCCAAACGCAGCCGGATGCGCATTGAAGTTTCCGATACAGGGCCGGGCATTCGCAATCATGCCCGGCTGTTCGAGCGTTACGCCCAAATCAGCAGCCAGCAGCACGAGGCCGGTAGCGGCGTGGGCCTCGGCCTGGCCATTTCCAAAGGCCTCGTCGAAGCCATGGGCGGCGAGATCGGGGTGTCGAGCGTCGTCGGCAAGGGCAGCGTGTTTTGGGTCGAAACGCCGGCCGACACCATTGAGTCCTGGAATGCAGTCAGCCGAATCCTCATAGCCGACGATCTGGAAATCAATCGCGAACTGATCCGCCAATCCCTGTCCGGCCTGAGCGTTGAGATCACCGAGGCGCAGGACGGTCAGGGCGCCTTGACCGCGACCGAGGCGGACGCATTTGACGTGATCATCTTAGATCTCGCTATGCCGAATGGCGACGGATTCGCCACGGCCGAGGCTATTCGGGCCAAGCAGATTGACGACAAACGGCCGACGATTCTGGCCGTCTCAGCCACGCCCATGTCCGATGGGCTGCTGGACCGTTTGAAGGTGGCTGGCTTCGACGGCTTCGTGCCCAAGCCCTTCGTGCCCAGCGAATTGGCCGACATCGTGCATCGCTATTGTGCTTGATGCGAAAAGCACGGAAATATAAGACCATTTATGAAGAGAATAAGAATAAAATGATCAATTTTCGCGAGTTAACATAGTTAACAATGAATTGTATAGGATTGTTAGCTTCACTTACAAGTAACCACATAGATACTGCATAATTTAACGGCTGGGATGTAGGGTTGTCCCATGCTCGCTCACGTCCCTTTCACCGCGCGATTGAACGGCCCTTCGGCCGTCCGGGGCCGGCCCGTGGTCCATCGGTGGCGGGGCCGGCTGGACTGCGTGTTTGAGCCGCAGGCCGCCGCCGATTCTTGGTCGGACCAGTTGGCGCAGCGCGCCGCCCAGGCGCGCCAACGGCATCGCCAGGCGACTGACGAATTGCGGGCCTTGATTGGGGCCGGCGCCCTAGACTTGGCCGAGGCGTCTCGGCGCCTGACTGCGGAAGCCGAAAACAATCTGCGCGCCATGCTAGCGCTTGCCGAAGACCAGCTGTCCAAGGGGCAGGGGCCGGCGCCCGGCCGCTATGCGCTGTTTGGGTTGGGCAAGTTGGGCGGCGCAGAAATGACCCTGGGGTCGGATCTGGACCTGCTGTTCGTTTACGATCCTTGTGACCAAGACGCCGAGGTCGCAGCCGCAGACTACTTCGGGCGCTTGGCCCAACGGTTGACCCAACTGGTGGTCACTGCGCCCGACTGGCGGGTCGCCTACGAGGTTGACTTCAGGCTTAGACCCCATGGAGAGGACGGCCCCTTGGCCACCTCGCTCAGCGGGCTGCGCCACTATTTGCAGTCCGACGCCTGGCCCTGGGAGCTGCAGGCCCTTACCCGGCTGCGCGCGGTTGGCGGATCTGAGGCCCTGGCCGACGAGGTTGCCGCCGTCGGCCATCAGGCCATCAAGCAACGTTGCGCGCGCCTTGACCCACGCGCCGAGGTAGCCGCCATGCGCGCCCTGCTGGAGGACGAGCGGCCCGCCATGCACGATTGGGATTTGAAGCGCAGGCCGGGTGGTTTGATCGATGTGGAATTCATCGCCCAAGCTTTGCAACTCCACAGCGCCCGCGACGGCGCGCCGGTGATCGCCGCCAATACCGGCGACGCCTTGGCCAGACTGGAGCAGGCTGGCTACCTGTCCACGGCGCAAGCCAAGACGCTCCTATCGGCTTGGCGCCTGATCTCCAGCCTGCGGCAGTTGCAGGCGGTGTTCAACGTCACCGATCTCAGCTTGGTGAAAGGCGCGGAAAAGGCGGCCGTGGAACGGATGTTGGGCCTAACGCCCGGCGCCCTTCGCACGCGCCTGGTGACGGTGTGCGGGCGCACCCAGCGCCTGTTTGATGTCTTGGTCCGCGGCGTTGAGCAACGCGCCGCCGCCTGACCCCTTGCTGAAATTGCCGATTTGTCGAACACCTGCACCCTGCGAGATTTTCGAGGGAGTTTCACGTCATGAACACCACGGACGAGGGCCAAGCCCTGCCGGCGTCGGCGCTCATCTCGCAAAGGATCGCTGACTTGGGCGATTGGCGCGGGGACGTCCTGGCTCGAATGCGCGAACTCATCAAACAAGCCGACCCGGACGTGGTGGAAGAGTGGAAGTGGATGGGCACGCCGGTGTGGTCACACGACGGCATCCTGTGCACCGGCGAATCCTACAAAACCATCGTCAAACTCACCTTCGCCAAGGGCGCGTCGCTTGAGGACCCCGCCGGTCTGTTCAATGCCAGTCTCGAAGGCAATGTGCGCCGCGCCATCGATATCCGCGAGGGCGAGGCGGTGGACGCGAGCGCGTTCAAGGCGCTGATTCTGGAAGCGGTGGCACTGAACAGCGCGCGCAAGTCAAAGCCGGCGAAGGCGGTGAAGGCGGTGGAGGGGTGAACTATGTCCTCCCCGCATGCGGGGGGCGTCGCACACGAATGAAGTTGCGGTTTCAGCGGCATCTCCTTCCCTGCGCAGCGGGGAAGGGGGACCACACGAAGTGTGGTGGAAGGGGCGTCTTGGCGCCACAAAAGCCCCCACCACCGCCTTTCAGGCGGTCGTTCGGCGCATGCGCCTCACCCCCCGTTTCGCTGCGCTGCACAGGGGAGGAGAGGCCAACCTACGCCGTCCCAACCCCCGAATACTGGTTGAACCACTCGATCGTGCGGGCCCAGGCCTGGGGGGCGGTGATCTTGTTGTAGCGTTCCGGCGTGGCGTCGTTGAAGAAGCCGTGGACGGAGTTGGGCCAGATGTGGCCTTCGTAGCGGATGTTGTTCTTCTTCAGCTCCGCTTCCTGCGCGGGCCAGCCCGCCACCGCGCCCTTGTCGAGCGAGCCGTGGTTGATCAGCATGGCGGCTTTGATCTTGGGCACGTCCTCCGGCTTGTTGGCCGCGCCGTAGAACGGGGCCACGGCCGATATGTCCGAGCCGAGCATCACCGCCAGGGTATTGGCCACGCCGCCGCCATAGCAGAAGCCGGTGGCGCAGATTTTTCCGTTGCAGTCCGGGCGCGCCTTCAGCCAGCGCGCGGCCGCGGCGAAGTCCAGCATGAGCTTGGCCTTGTCGATCTTGGCGAACATCTGGCCGCCCTTGTAGTCGTCGCCCGGATAGCCGCCGGCGGATGACAGGGCGTCGGGCGCGAAGGCGATGAAGTTCTCCAGGGCGAAGCGCCGCGCCACGTCTTCGGTGTGCGGATTGAGGCCCCGGTTTTCATGGACGACGATCACGCCGGTCAATTTCGCGGGCGTGGCCTCGCGGGTGTCGGCGCTGGCGGGCTTGACCAGATAGCCGCGAATGGAGCCGTTGCCGTCCGGCGAGGGCACGGTTTGATAGCTCGCCTCGATCCGCTCGTCGTCCTTGCGCACTTGCTGGGCGGCGGCGTAGTTCGGCATCAGGGCGTCGATGATCGCCCCGGTGGTCAGGCCGGCGACGGCGAAACGCCCGACCCCGTCGGCGAACGCCCGGCGGCTGATCTCACCGTGAATAAAACGGGTGTACAGGTCCACCGCTTCGGCGGGGATTTTCTTGCGGTCCTGGTCCATGGCTGGCTCCTCCCAAGAGCGAGAGCCTAACATCGCCGCGCCGAACGGGAACCACCCCGCGCGCAGAATCTTTCGCGCCTTGGCCTGGCCCCGAAGATCACGTTAGAGGAGTGGCCAAGATTCCACCAAAAGCCGTCTAGGGAGCCGGACATGGCCAGAAGCGATCAAATGAAGTTCGGCTTCATCCTGCACGGCGTGGGCACCAACTGGTCCGATTGGCGCCATCCCGACGTCAAGATCGACGCCAGCACCGATTTTGACTTCTACAAATATCAGGCGCAATTGGCCGAGGCGGGCAAGATCGACTTCCTGTTCGTGTCCGACAGCATCTCGATCAGCGACAAGTCCAGCCCGCACGATCTGAACCGGTTCGAGCCGGTCACCCTGCTGTCGGCCCTCGCCGCCGTTACCGACCACATCGGCCTGGTCGGCACGCTGACCGTCTCCTACAGCGAGCCGTTCAACGTCGCGCGCCAGTTCGCCTCGCTGGATCAGATCAGCGGCGGACGGGCGGGTTGGAACGTGGTGACGTCATGGCTGGACGGAACGGCCGAGAACTTCGGCAAAGCCGCCCTGCCGCCGCACGATGTCCGCTACCGGATCGCCGCTGAATATCTGGATGTGGTCGAGGGCCTTTGGGATTCTTGGGAGGAGGGCGCCATCATCGGCGACAAGGCCTCCGGCAAGTTCATCAACCCCGAGCGCCTGCACACGCTCCATCACCAGGGCGAGTTCTTTAAGGTCAAGGGTCCGCTCAATATCAAGCGCACGCCCCAGGGCCACCCGGTAATCTTCCAGGCGGGCGCCTCGGAGGACGGCAAGAACTTTGCCTCGAGCCGCGCCGACGCCATCTTCTGCAACCCCAATTCGATAGAGGCCGCGCTCGACTACTATCGCGACGTCAAAAGCCGGGCCGCCGGCTTTGGCCGCGATCCCGACAGCGACGTGAAAATCCTGCCCAGCTTCCGGCCGATCATCGGCCGCACCGACGAAGACGCCGAGGAAAAGTACCAGCTGCTACAAAGCCTGGTCTCGATCGACGGCGCCCTGGCCCTGCTGGGCCGTCCTTTGAACAACCACGACTTCAGCGTCTACGAGCTGGACGCCCCATTCCCGGTGGAGGTCGCCTTGGCGGTGGGCCTGTCCGGTCACCAGAGCAACACCTTGCGCATCGTCAAGATGGCCCAGGACGAAGGCCTGACCCTGCGGCAGGTGGCCCTTCGCCACGCCACCCCGCGCGGCGATTTCGTGGGCGGGCCGGACGCCATCGTCGCGGCGATGGACGCCTGGTTCCAGGCAGGCGCCTGCGACGGCTTCAATTTCTGCGAATCCATGCCCGGCCAGCTGGAGCTGTTCGTCGAGCTGATCGTCCCCCGGCTCCAGGCCAAGGGCCTTTACCGCCGCGAGTTCGAAGCCAAGACGCTCAGGGGCAATCTGGGCGTGCCTGAGCCGCAGAACCGCTACACTAAGGCCCGGCTCGCAAGCCTTTAGGCCTAAGCACCCAGATGGCGATCACCAGCACCGTCAGGTGCAGCACGCCCTCCATCAGCAGGGGCGAGGAAAAGCCGACCTTGTCGAACAGATAGCCGCCGACCAGGCTGATGGCCGTCAGGCTGATCGTGCCTAAAAAGGTATAGACCCCGATGGATGAGCCGCGCAGGTGCGCCGGCGCCTGTTCGGCCAGATAGGTCTGGCAGGCGATGCCTTCGGCGCTTTCGGCTATGCCCAGCAGGAGGGCGGCGACGATCATCATGGACCCGAAAACATTGGTGACCAGGGCGAAGAAACCGAACGCCGCCGCCATCATGGCCAAGGACGCCAGCATCAGCGTCGCGCGGCTCACCTTGTCGTTGATCACCCCGAACAGGGGCGCGCCGACCACCTTGGTCACGAACCGGATAGAGGCGATCAGCCCGGCGGTCTTGGCGGCGGCAAAGGCGTCCACGCCGCTGATCCGTCCGGCATTGACGATCCACAGACCCAGGAAGGACCCGATGGCGATGGTGTCGGTTCGCGCCACGCTGCCGATGAACAGGCTCAGGGCATAGGTCCTGTTGGTGCGCGCTTCGGCGAACACCGCGCCCAGCTTGTCCACCACGCCCTTGGCGCTCCCGGCCGCTCCGCCCACGGCCTTGGCGATCGGCTCTCGGAAAAACACCGCCGTGACAATCCCTGCGATCAGGGGCAGCAACGCCGCCAGGGCGCAGCTGAACAACAGGGCGTCGTGGGCGCTGAAGCCCGCTGTGCGGAACCCGTTCGGCCAGCGCGAGGCGAACAGGATGAAGCCCGAGGCCGCCAGCCAAGGCACCAGCAAGGCCAGGGCGTTGAATTGTCCCCGCGACCGATTGTCAGGGATGTCGATGGTCGCCGTTGCGGCGCTGGAGTAGCCGGCGAACGCCACGCCCCACAAAAACCGCAGGCCCAACAACAGCAGGAACGACGATGCGAAGGGGTAGGCCAGCAGGCAAGCAAACAACCCGATCAAGGTCCACAGCAGCATGACGCGGCGGCCCAGGACGTCGGCCAAGGCCCCCGTCGTCAGGACGAACAGCAAGGTTCCGGTCTGCTGTGCGGCGCCGAGCGTTCCAGCCAGAATCCCTTGCTTGTTCGCCGGCACATGCAGCTGCTGACTGAGGATCAGCGGCGTCAGCACATTGGCGAATTCCATCAGGCTGACGCAGGCGGACGTCACCAGGAAAATCGTCAGGATGTGCCGGGCGCCATATCCGGGACTAAGCAGGATAGGGCCAAAGCGCCTTGGCGGCGGCGAGGCGCCGGATTCGGTTCCAATGAGCGAGGTCATGCCCGGCGTGTCTTCCCCGCGTCCCGTGTTTTCAGCCGGGATCGCCGCGCGGACCTTAGCCTGATTGCGGGGCGGTGCAAGGCAGGCGGGGAATTACGGAATTACGGTGACAGTGCATTTAATTGGAATTACGGTGACAGTGCATTTAATTGTGGCGCCGCCGTTCACGCCTGCGGGCTTTTGTCAATTAAATGCACTGTCACCGTAATTGCGTAATTGTAATTCCGTAATTGTCGGTTGCGCCGAGACGCTTGCCGCGCGGACCTGGACTATCTATAGTACCTATAGAACCTGGAGAATCTCTATGGCGACTTTGTCCGCCCATACTGATCAAGCCACCGCTTCGCGTGTCAGCGAGCTGGCTAGGTCGGAAGATCGGACGCCCTCGCAGATCACGGCAGCGGCAGTGCGTTGGTATGTGCGTTTGTCTGCGCCGGCGCGCGACGCTTTGCGTCGGATAGAAACCCAAGGCGACCAAGCGATCAACGAGGCGGCATGGGCGGCCGGCCGGGCCTTGCTGGACCAGGCATATGAGGCGGTGCTCGATCAAGGCTTGGCGAATTACACCCCGGGGATTTCCGCCGACGCCCCAGAGGAGGCGATCCTGGCCGAGGCTGTTCGGCTCGTCTGCAAGACCTGACGCGCGGCCAAATTGCTGAAGATCTGCCTCGACCTGAACGTCTGGTGCGGCGCCTTCCTTTCTCGTCGCCTTGGGCGCAACGACACCGCGACCATTGCCCTTGTCGACGCCGTCAGGTCCGGTCACTCGCCGCGCGGTCCTGTGGCCCTGATCGTCTCGTGGGGCATGCTTGAGCGCCTGCGCATTGTGCTGACGCGAAACCTTGGCTTTGCTGATCGTGACGCGGTCCGACTCGTCGAATTGATCGCCGGCTATGCCAAGGAGGGCCCGTCTCTTACCCTGGGCGGCGTCGGCGTCATTCCCATCTATGATGTGGAAGATCGGCATGTGCTCGAAACGGCCTGGGCGGGCGAGGCGGACATCTTAGCGACCGCCAACCTGGCGGATTTCATCCAACCCGGCGATCAGGCGATCATAGAGGGTCGAGTCTATCAACTGAATCGCGGCGGCAAGGCGATGCTCTTGGCCCACCCTTTTGAGGCCATTCGCTGGTTAAATGAGCGAGCGTAGAATTATGGAATTACGGTGACAGTGCATTTAATTGCGGCCCGCCCGTTCAAGCCCGTGGGGCCCTTGCCAATTAAATGCACTGTCACCGTAATTTCATCCGATAGACTTGCCGGCGATCCGGTGCGACAAACCTCGCAGAACAATAAAGTGCCGACCGCCGCGCACTTTTGAAACACCTCCAGGGGGGCGCCATGCACACCAAACGGCTTTTCATAGTGGCCATGTCCTTGGTGGTCGCTGGTCTGGCGAGCGGCCCGCTGGGCGCTCAAGCAGCGCCGGCGCCGGCCCCAAAGGAACAGTGGTACGCCGGGCCGGGAAAGCCTGTGCCGGGCGTGCACGGATTTTCCGTCCTGTTTGAGAACGATCAACTGGTGATCGATCCTCCGCAGCCCTACCCCGGCGCGGGTGATCCGTCCACGGACCTTCCCGCGCTGTGCGGAACCTTGCCGCCGCAAGACCGCGCCCGGTGCGCGGAGCCCGGCCACAATTGGCATAATCACAAGCTGAATCGCGTCATGATCTACTTTCGCAAAGGCGGCGAAAGACTGACCTATCTGGACGGCTCCATCGAAGATCTGAAGTGGGAGCCCGGTTCAGTCAATTGGAGCCGAGCCATCGGTTTTCACTATTCAGGGCCCTTGCCGGAGCCGCGTGTCGATCCGCGGCCCAGCGGCCCCTCCGGCATTATTGTGGCCATCAAGAAGGGTGGATATCCCGCCAAGGTCGAGGGAACCGCCCTCGATCCCCTACGCGTCGCCCCTGGCCAGTTCACCCTGTTGTTTGAAAATGAACAGGTCCGCGCTTTTCGCTTGAAACTGGACCCGGGCCAGAGCGCGCCGATGCATGAATATACCCTGGACCACCTGGTTGTTTGCATGACCGATCTGAACGCGCGCATGACCTCGCCCGAGGGCGCGGCCGAGGCCGTGCAGAAAAAGCTGGGTGATTTCAGCTGGAGCGGCCCGTCCCGGCAGAAGATCGAGAACCTATCCACCCAGCCGCTCGAGCTGGTGATCCTGGAGTTGAAGACGATCTACTGAGGCCGCTTAGGCGACTCTACCCAAGGGCCCACGGATCAACGATCTCGACGCCCGGAATTACGGTGACGGTGCATTTAATTGGCAAAAGCCCCACGGGCTTGAACGGGCGCGCCACAATTAAATGCACTGTCACCGTAATTCTGTCACCGCAATTGTAATTTAAGCCGCGTTTAGGGCAGGCCCCCGCCACGCCCTTGCAGGGGCGA
>CAYVHP010000139.1:0-4440 GCA_964451265.1 uncultured Caulobacteraceae bacterium
CCCAGCGACGGCGAGCCGGGCGGCAGGCCGAAGCCCAGGAAGTCGAGCGAGGTCAGCGTCGTGACGGAGCCGGCCATGATGAATGGCAGGTATGTGAGCGACGAGACCATGGCGTTGGGCAGGATGTGGCGGTACATGATCACGGCGTTGGACACGCCCAGCCCGCGCGCGGCCCGCACATAGTCGAAGTTGCGGCCGCGCAGGAATTCTGCCCGCACCAGCCCGACCAGCGCCATCCAGCCGAACAGCAGCATGATGCCGAGCAGCGACCAGAACCCCGGCTCGATGAAGCTTGCCAGGATGATCAGCAGGTAGAGCGTCGGCATGCTCGACCAGATTTCCAGGAAGCGCTGGAACAGCAGGTCGACGGCGCCGCCAAAATATCCCTGCACCGCGCCGGCGAGGATGCCGACGGCCGATCCCAGCAGCGTCAGCAGCAGGCCGAACAGCACCGAAATGCGGAAACCGTAGATCAGGCGCGCTAGCACGTCGCGGGCCTGGTCGTCGGTCCCCAGCAGGTTGCTGCGCGTGGGCGCGGACGGCGCCGTGACGTTCTTGACCGTGGTGTCGTAGCTGAACGGGATCGGCGGCCAGATCGTCCAGCCCTTGGCCGAAATCAGTTTCACGACTTCGGGATCCGTGTAATCGGCCTCGGTTGCGAACTCGCCGCCGAACGTTGTCTCGGGATAGGCTGCGAAAACCGGCATGTAGAACGCGCCGTCGTAGCGCACCAGGATCGGCTTGTCGTTGGCGATCAGCTCGGCGAACAGCGTCACGACGAACAGGATGGCGAAAACGGCGAGCGAGACGTAACCGCGTCGGTTGGTGCGGAAGCTGGCGAGGCGGCGGCGGACCAGCGGCGACAGCCGCATCACGCGCCTCGTCCTTCGAAGTCGATGCGCGGATCGACGACCACGTACATGAGGTCTCCGACCAGTCCGACGACCAATCCGAGCAGGCCGAACACCCAGAGGGTGCCGAACATGACCGGATAGTCGCGGTAGAGCGCGGCGTTGAAGCCCAGCAGCCCCATGCCGTCGAGCGAGAAGATCACTTCGATCAGCAGCGAGCCGGTGAACAGGACTCCGATGAACGCGCCCGGGAAACCGGCGATCACGATCAGCATGGCGTTGCGGAATACGTGGCCGTAGAGCACCTGCCGCTGCGCAAGACCCTTGGAACGCGCCGTCTGGACATACTGCTTGCCGATTTCCTCGAGGAACGAATTCTTGGTCAGCAGCGTCAGCGTCGCAAAACTGCCGATGGTCATCGCGGTCACGGGCAGTGCGATATGCCAGAAATAGTCGACGATGCGCGCCGGCCACGAAAGATCGCTCCAGTCGTCCGAGACCAGGCCGCGTAGCGGGAAGAACTTCCAGTAGCTGCCGCCGGCGAACAGCACCAGCAGCAGCAGCGCGAACAGGAAGCCGGGAATGGCGTTGCCCACGATCACGATCGAGGAACTGACGACATCGAACCGCGATCCGTCCCGCACCGCCTTGGCGACGCCCATCGGGATCGAGATCAGGTAGACCAGCAGCGTGGTCCACAATCCCAGCGAGATGGATACCGGCATCTTGGAGATCACCAGATCCGCGACGCGCGCGCTGCTCTGGAAGCTTTCGCCGAGATCGAACACCGCGTAGTTGCGCAGCATCAGCACGTAGCGCTCGAAGATCGATTTGTCGAAGCCGTACTGTTTCTTGATGCGTTCGACCAGTTCCGGCGGAATGCCGCGGGCGCCGCGCGACACGCCGGGCTCTCCGGTGGGCGATTGCTGTTGGCCCTTGGCCTCGGAGCTGCCGCTGAAGCGTGCCGTCGGGTCGGCGTCACGCCCCTGCAGTTTGGCGATGGCCTGGTCGACCGGACCTCCTGGCGCTGCCTGGATGATGAAGAAGTTGATGGTGATGATCGCGAGCAGCGTCGGCACCATCAACAGCAGCCGGCGCAGGATGTAGGCCGTCACGTGCGGAGCCCGATGCCTTGCTGTCCGGAGTCTCGCTGATGCAGCATCAATTCTTGCGCTCCGGTGCGCTCTGGCGCAACGCCTTTTCCTTCTCCGGATCGATCCACCAGGTCGAGAGGCCGCGCGGCTGGTACCTGGCCGGCTTCTCCGGCCGGCCGAACTTGTTCCAGTAGGCGATCCACCACGTCGTCGAGTAGTACTGCGGCACGATGAAGTAGTTCCACAGCAGGACGCGATCCAGTGCCCGCGTGCGCGTGATCAGGCCCGGACGATCGGGGGCGGCGATGATCAGCTCGATCAGCTTGTCGACGGCCGGATCGGCGATGCCGATGGTATTGCGGCTGCCCTTGGTCTTGGCGGCCGCCGAGCCCCAGAACTCGCGCTGCTCGTTGCCCGGCGACAGCGATTGGGCAAAGAGGTCGATCGTGGCATCGAAATCGAACTCGTCCATGCGCTTCTGATATTGCACCGGATCGACGGTGCGCAGGCGCACGTCGACGCCGACGCGTTCGCACCATTGCTTGAAGGGCAGGGCGAAGCGCTCCATCCGCGGTTCGCCCAGCAGGAATTCGAAGGACAGCGGCTGGCCGCTCTTCACGTTGGTCATCTTGCCGCCGCGGACCTCCCAGCCGGCCTCCTTCAGCAAGGCGATGGCACGGCGCGCACCCTCGCGGTTGTTGCCCGAGCCGTCGGTTGCCGGCAGCTTGAATTCCCGCGTGAACACCTCCGGCGGAATCTGCGCGCGCAGCGGTTCGAGGAACTCCAGTTCCTCCTTGGACGGCAGGCCGCGGGCCGCCAGCTCGGAGTTGAAGAAGTAGCTGTTGATGCGGGTCAGCAGGCCGTATGACAGGGCCTTGTTGAACCATTCGAAATCAACGAGGTGCACGAACGCCTCGCGGAACCGCCGGTCCCTGAACATGTCGCGGCGCAGGTTGAAGATGATGCCCTGCATCGGCAGCGTGCTCTCGTGATGCAGCTCCACCTTCTGGACGGCGCCTGACTTCACCGCCGGAAAATCGTAGGCGGTCGCCCAGAGGCGCGAGGTGAATTCCTCGCGGTAGTCGACATCGCCGGCCTTGAAGGCTTCGAAGGCGACCTGGTCGTCGCGATAGTAGTCGTAGCGGATGGTATCGAAGTTGTTGCGCCCGCGGTTGAGCCACAGGTCGCGTCCCCAGTAGTCCTCGACCCGTTTCACGGTGATGAAGCGGCCGGGTTCGAGCGAGTCGACGCGATAGGGGCCGCTGCCGAGCGGGATTTCCAGGCTGGTACGGTCGAACTCCCGCGTTTCCCACCAGTGCTTGGGCAGCACCGGCAGCTGGCCGATGATGACCGGCAGCTCGTGGTTGTTGCCGCCGCGGAAGACGAACTTCACGCGCCGCTCGTCGAGCTTTTCGCCCGACGTTACGTCCTGCCAGTACACCGCGTATTGCGGCTGACCTTTTTCCTTCAGGATGTTGAACGAGAACACCACGTCGTCCGGCGTCACGGGCTTGCCGTCGTGCCAGCGGGCGTTGCTGCGCATGGTGAAGATCACCCACGAGCGATCGGGCGGCACCTCGATCGTCTCGGCCAGCAGGCCGTATTCGGTCGATGCTTCGTCGTTGGTCGACTGCAGCAGCGTCTCGTAGACCTGCGCGGCCGCACCGGCCGGCGTGCCTTTGAGGATGAACGGATTGAGCGAATCGAAGGTCCCGCGGGCCGCCAGCCGGACCGTCCCGCCCTTGGGCGCGTCCGGATTGGCATAGGCCAGGTGCCTGGCGTCGGCCGCATAGCCCGGCTCGCCGTGGATCGCGATGCCGTGCGAGACGATGGTCTTGCCGGCATCCTGGGCGCGCAGCAGTGCCGGAAAGGCCGGCATGGCGGCGAGCCCGGCCAGGATGGAGCGACGTCGAATCCGCGAAAGGAGCATACGCGCGGCCTCCTGCTTCGTCCGTGCAACCTACGGCGTCAATATGGTGAAACCAAGAGGCACGGCGCTCACGAAGCGGTCAGTCGCACCGGTGCGTGGCGTCTGCGCCACCGTTCACCCCAGGCCCTTGGTGTGTGTTGGCGCGGCGACGGCGCCGGCCAGCACGGCGAGTGCCTGGCGATGGACTGCCGCGTCGCCGGCCGCGAGCATGGTGCCGTCGGAATCCTGGTCCAGCGGCCGGCCGCGCCAGTCGGTGATCATGCCGCCGGCGCCGGCGACGACCGGGACGAGGGCGCAGAAATCGTACAGCTTGAGGTCCGCCTCGACCACCAGGTCGACGAAGCCCGCCGCCAGCAGCCCGTAGCCGTAGCAGTCGCCGCCCCAGCGGAACAGCTTGACGCTGTCGGCCAGCGCACGATGCGGTCCCACCATGTCGTCGGCGAACATGATCGGCGCGGTCGAATACATGTAGGCCTTGGCCAGCGCGTCGCAGGCGCGGGTCGAGAGCGCGCGGCCGTTGAGCGTGCTGCGGCGTCCCGACACGCCCAGCCAGCGCTCGTCCAGG
>CAYVHP010000140.1:0-21411 GCA_964451265.1 uncultured Caulobacteraceae bacterium
GGGCCAGGATGCATGACCTTGGCCCCCGGCGCGGCGGCCGCCAGCTTTTCGCGGTCCAGGCCGTAGAAGCGGAAATACTCGCGAGTGGAGGGGACCAGGGCGCCCTGCATCCGCTCCAACTGCAGGCGCAGCATCATCACCACGTCTGCCCCGGCTATGCCCTTGCGCATGTCGTGATGGACGCTCACACCCCAGCGATCCGCGCCGGTCGGCATCAGCGTCGGCGGCCCGACCAGCCGAACCTGGGCGCCCAGCATGGTCAGCAGCAGCACATTGGAACGCGCCACACGGCTGTGCATCACATCCCCGCAGATGGCGACGGTCACGCCCTCGATCTTGCCCAAGGCGGTCCGGATCGACAGGGCGTCCAATAGGGCCTGGGTGGGGTGTTCGTGCTGGCCGTCCCCGGCGTTGACCACGCAGCAGCCGACCTTTTGCGCCAGAAGCGAAGCGGCGCCGGAGGAGGCGTGCCGCACCACCAACAGGTCCGGCCGCATGGCGTTGAGCGTCACCGCCGTATCGATCAGGGTCTCGCCCTTGGCCATGGAGGACTGGCGCGCGCTCATATTGACCACGTCCGCGCCCAGCCGCTTGCCGGCCAGCTCGAAGGAGCTCTGGGTGCGGGTCGAGTTCTCGAAGAACAGGTTCATCATGGTCCTGCCCTTGAGCAGGTCCAGCTTCTTGGCTTCCTGACGGTTCAGGGCGACGAAGGCCTCGGCCAGATCCAGCAATTCGTGAGCTTGGGGCCGGTTCAGATCGTTGATGCTGATGAAATGGGGCGCGGGGAACGCGTAGGTCCGCGCACGGACGTCGTCGATGCCCACAGCCTTGATTGTCATGAAGCCAGGGTTTTAGGTGGCTTCGGCCTTGGAGGGAAGAGGGGCTGAAATGTCAGCACAAGATCGCTTGAACGTGGCCTAGCCGGGCGTAGTCCAAAATCTTCGCATCCCGTGTGACGATGGGGACGCCCAAGTCCCGTGCTGTGGCGATCAGCAGGCGATCCGCCGGATCGCCGTGCAGAGGGTCGGGCAGTGACGAGGCGCTAATCGCGATTGGGGGCGTGAGCGCCGCGAGTGTCACGCCGGGTCTCGCCATGACGCGCGCAAACCAAGTCTTGGGGTCCGGCAGGAACTCCAATGTGCGCCCGGCCTTGGATTTGCTCAGCATTCCGATTTCCCAGGCCGATACCGTGGAGATCAGAAGATCATTGGACCGCGCCGCCGCGATGATCCCCGCCATGGCCGTATCGTGCAGGGCGTCGCCGTTGGCCAGCCAGATGAGCGCGCAGGTGTCCAGAAGGATGGCGTTGTTTCCGTTCATTCCGCCAATACGCCGAGCGCGGCGAACAGGGGCTCATCCAGCACCGGCGCCGTCAGGTCCAAATCAGGCGGGATGACGACCGAGCCACGCATGAATCCATGCAGATCAGGCAGCGCAGGGTCTTTTTCGTCGGGCGGGTTCAGGATGGCGACGGTCTTGCCACGTTTGGTCACCTTGACCTGGATCAGTTCGCGGGTGGCCAGGCGATCCAGGATATCCAGGCACTTGGCTTTGAATTCGGTGGCGCTGTAGGTCTGAAAGGCCGACATGGTCATATGATCCTGACTGGTCATATCTATATGACCATATTGGACTTCAGAATCAAGTCCGTTCAGCGCCCGCCCTTGGCCTTGTCGAGCGCGTCCACCACCACCCCCTCCGTAAGGATCTGCGGCAGCACCTGCGGCTCACCGCTTGGCCCATAAACCAGATACAGCGGCACGCCGGAGCGGCCGTGATCGGCCAGGGCCTTGGCGATGGCGGGATCGGGGTTTGTCCAGTCAGCTTTGAGATAGACCGCGCCGGTCTTGGCGAAGGCGTCGGCCACGCTGCGGCCGGCCAGGGCGGTGCGTTCGTTGACCTGGCAGGTGATGCACCAGGCGGCGGTGAAGTCCACGAACACCGGCTTGCCCTGGGCACGCAATTCATCGACCCGGGCCTGGGACCAAGGCTCGCTGGGCAGGGCCGCGCTCTTGGCCGCGGCCGATCCTGCAGGCTGGACGTTGCTCGCGCCCATGACGGTCAAGAGCACGACAGCGAGCAATCCGAGCACAGCCCACAGTCGGGCGGTCAGAGGCTTTTCCGATTGCTGCGACAGGCCCCAGGCCCAGGCGGCAAACCCGGCGGCGACGGCGGCGGCCAGCAGCAGGGCTTCGGCGTTGATCCCGGCCTGTAAGGCGAACACCCAGGCCAGCCAGGCGGCCGAGCCGTACATGGGGAAGGCCAAAATGCTGCGCAGCATAACCATCCAGCGGCCGGGCTTGGGCATCAGTCTGAACAGGGGCGGGGCGAAGCTGAGCAGGGTGAAGGGCGCTGCCAATCCCAGGCCTAACCCCAGGAACACCAGCAGGCCTGCGGCGGGCGGTTGGGTAAAGGCCCAGCCTATGGCGCCGGCCATGAAGGGCGCGGTGCAGGGGGCGGCCACGATCACAGCCAGCACGCCGGTGAACGCCGCGCCCACTAGGTCCGGCCTGGACGCCAGGCCCGCGCCCGCACCCTGGGCTGAGGTTCCCAGCTCGAACACGCCCGACAGGTTCAGCCCGGCGGCGAACAGCACCAGCGCCAGGGCGGCGACCACGCCGGGCGACTGCAGCTGGAAGCCCCAGCCCACCGCTTGGCCTGCGGCCTTGGCGGCGATCAGGGCGCCGGCCAGCAGCAGGAAGCTGACCACCACCCCGGCCATGAACGCCAGGCCTTGCAGCCTCGCGGATGCGGGGCTGTCGCGGTGGGAGGCCAGGGACGCCGCCTTGATTGACAGCACGGGAAACACACAGGGCATCAGGTTCAGGATCAGCCCGCCCAGGAAGGCGAAGGCCGTGGCGGCCAGCAATCCCATGCCCGCAGAGCCTTGCGCCATCGGTTCGGGCGAACCGCCGCCAAGGCCCGCTGCGCCTTTAGGCAAGGCGCCCGGCGAGGCGGTGACCTCATAGCCCTTGCCGCCCAGGGCCAGCACGCCCGCGATGTGCGGCAGGGGCATGCCACCCGGCTGAAAGGCCAGCCCCGGCGCCAAGGTCAGGGTCAGTCCACCGGGTCCGCGTTCGGCGTTCTGATGCTTGGCGTGGTCGATGGCCGAGCTGTCGTAGGGAAAGAAATAGGCGTCCGCGACGCCTTGGCCGCGCACCGCCGGGCCGGTGACGGCTAGCTTCAAGGCGTCTGCGCCGGCCGTGAACACGGCGGTCAGGCCTGCCGGCTTGGGCGCGACGTCCAGGGCTGCGGTCACATCGGCGCCGAACTTGGCGTCGGCGGCGGGCGATCCGGCCACGATGGGCAGATCAAGCTCAAGCTTAGCATCCGCGGGGATGCAAACCTCCTCGCAAACCAGCAGATGAACCTTGGCCGCGATGTGTGCCGTTGTCCCAGGTTTGGCGCTTGCCGGCGCCTTGATCGGTACGGGCAGGAACACCGATCCGGTGTAGCCGTAGTCCATCAGAGGGCCGATCGGCAGTTTGCGCGGCAGCGGCCACACAATGTCGCCCGCGCTCCAGCCCTTGGGCAGGGCCCAGGCGATACTCGTGGCCTGGCCGGAATCCCCGGGGTTGCGCCAATAGGTGTGCCAGCCGGTGTCGATGATCTGATGCAGGGCGACATAAACAACCGCCCCCGGCGCCGCCGCGCTCTGGGGCGCAAGTTCGACTTGCAGCCGTGCGGCTCGCACGGGTTCGGCCTGCGCCGCGCCAAAGGCCAGCAGCAGGGCCAGAAGTGACGCCGCAAACGCCGGGAATTTCATCAACGGCTCTCCGCCTGTACCAATTGCGGCTTTCGATACCATGGGATGCGGCAAACTTTCACAGGGTGATGACGGCGCCTTCGGGGTGAGATAGGCGTTTGCTCAGCGTTTAGAGGCCCTGTGCATGAAACAAAAGTCACGCGTCATCGCGGCCCTTGCGGTCCTGGCCGTCGCCGTGGCCGGTCTGCTCAGCATGGGCGCGTCCCCGGCCCAAAAGCCTCAGACGGCGGTGTTCGCCGGCGGCTGTTTCTGGTGCATGGAAAGCGACATGAAGGCCATCCCCGGCGTGCTGTCGGTGCAGTCGGGCTACACCGGCGGGCATGTGGTCAACCCGCGCTATGAGGACGTGGTGACCGAAACCACCGGTCACTATGAGTCGGTCAAGGTCACCTTCGATCCCTCGCGCCTGACCTATCAGCAGCTCTTGGCCCGCTATTGGAAGCTGGTGGACCCGACCGACGACAGCGGCCAGTTCTGTGATCGCGGCCCGTCCTATCGTCCGGCGGTGTTCGTGAGCGGTCCCGAGCAACGCAAGATCGCCGAGGGCTCACGCGCCGTGGCGGCCAAGAATCTCAAGACAGGGACGATGAAGGAACAGATCCTCGACCTGGGCCCCTTCTATCCCGCCGAGGAATACCATCGCGACTACGCCGCCCGTCATCACGATAACTACGAATACTACCGCCAGGGCTGCGGCCGTGACGCGCGCCTTGAACAGCTTTGGGGCAAGGCGGGGTAGGGGCCGAGCCGACTGGAGATCAATCGGCTCGGCGCTAGAGGTCTATAGCTAGGCGCGGGGACCCCAGCGTTCATGGCCGCCCCGGCCGCCGGCTTGCAGCAGCGGCAGGGAGTCGAAGGTGCGGCGCTGTTCGGTGCTGAGCGCGGCGTAGAAGGTCTTCACCGCCGTCACGCGCGCTTCGATGCGCTGCTCGCGCTCATGCAGGCGGGCGACAATGCGGTCAAGCCGTTCGGGCGTGGTCGCCGGCGGCGCGGCGCTTGGGCCGCCTGGGCGCGGACCGTGCTCGCCCTTGGGACCGTCGTGGGCGGGGTGAAGGGCGGCGGCGTAGGCCTGGAAGGCGGCTTCTTGATCGGCGCGGATGCCGAGCACATCGTGCAGGGCCTTGGCCCGGTCGGCTTGATGGTGCTCGAAACGTTCCTTCCAGCGTTGCGCGAAGGCGTGCGGATCGGACGGTGCGCCGGGAGGCGCGGCAGGGCGGTCTTGGGCTAAGGCGCTGGCGACCAAGCCGAACGCCGCCAAGCCGGCGGCGGCGATAAAGCGAGTTTTGACGAATGACATGCTGGGATTTCCCATGACCTGAGCGGTTTGAAGAGGTGCGCCTGTTGCGTAAATGCAGGCAAGCGCGCTGAGATTAACCAGATTCATGGCCACGCTGAGGCGGAATTGGGCCTAATCTGGCCATGATCGAGCCCGCTCGTCTCGGCGTCGGTCACGGCCGGTCACTTTGGTGCGCTGCAGAAACCCTTTGACTTTTCGGCGTTTAGGGCTCATCAGCCGCCCATCGGTGCTCCAGCCGCGTGAAGGGATGCAAAAAGCGTCCCGCCTGTTGAGCGCCTACATCTCCTTCCATACGCCGCCCAGGTTCACGCGGGGCGCCTAGACTGAACCCCCGCGCACGCGGCCCGATCAGGTGATCGGCGCTGTGCATGCGCCTATCTGAAAGATTCGTTTTGACTCAATTTACCGACCTCGGCCTCGCCGCGCCCTTGCTGCGCGCCCTCACCGCCGAAGGCTATACCCAACCCACCCCGATCCAGGCTCAGGCCATCCCCTCTGTCATGCAGGGCAAGGACCTGCTCGGCATCGCCCAGACAGGCACCGGCAAGACCGCCGCCTTCGCCTTGCCGATCCTGCATCGCCTGGCCGCCAACCCGAAGAAGCCCTCGCGCCGCACCTGCCGCGTGCTGGTGCTCAGCCCGACCCGGGAACTGGCCAGCCAGATCGCCGAAAGCTTTCGCGGCTACGGCCGCCACCTCGGCCTGAAGGTCGCGGTGATCTTCGGCGGCGTGAAATACGGCGCCCAGATCAAGGCGCTAGAAGCTGGGATTGATATCCTGGTCGCCACTCCCGGCCGCCTGATGGACCACATGCAGCAGCAGACCTGCCAGCTGCACGAGACCGAGATCTTCGTGCTCGACGAGGCCGATCAGATGCTGGACCTGGGCTTCCTCGTCCCCATCCGCAAGATCGTCGCCAAGCTGCCGGCTCAGCGCCAGAACCTGTTCTTCTCCGCCACCATGCCCGGCGAGATCGGCAAGCTGGCGTCTGAGCTGCTGAAGGACCCGGCGCGCGTCTCCGTCACGCCCACCGCCACCACGGTGGACAAGGTGGAGCAGAGCCTTCTGTTCGTCGAAGCTCAGCGCAAACGCGCCCTGTTGGCCGAACTGTTCGCTGAGCGCGCCCTGTCGCGTGTGATCGTGTTCACCCGCACCAAGCGCGGCGCCGATAAGGTGGCCCGTTATCTGGAAGCCTGCGGCGTGGGCGCTGCGGCCATCCACGGCGACAAGAGCCAAGGCCAGCGCGAGCGGGCCCTGGCGGCCTTCAAGGCCGGCGCCTGCCGCGCCCTGGTCGCCACCGACATCGCCGCGCGCGGCATCGACGTGGACGGCGTCACCCACGTGATCAACTTCGAGCTGCCCAATGTGCCCGAAGCCTATGTCCACCGCATCGGCCGCACCGCGCGGGCCGGCGCGACCGGCGTGGCGATCAGCCTGTGCTCGGATGACGAGCGCAGCCTGCTCAAGGACATCCAGCGCACCACGCGCCAGACCATCCCCACCTTCGATCGCCGCAACGATAAGACCCTGGCCCAGGCCACGGCCGTGGCTGACGCCCTGGCGCCGCCGGCGGACCGCACGTCTGAGCGGGATTCGGGCGATTCGCGGGCCAATCGGGACGGCGCAGGCCGTCAGGCCAACCGCAACCGCCGTCCCGGCGGTCGTCCGGGCGGCCATTCGGGCCAGAACGCCCACGGAAACGGTCGCAAGGGCGGCGGGGCGGGCGGCAAGCCAGGGCGCAGCGGGGGCGAGCGCGCCGCCAAGGTGATCACCTCAGGCTCATGGAGCCCGCTCGACAGCTAGGCGAACGTCATTTTATTCCATAAAAACAAGGCAATAATGGCCCTTCGCCCAAACTTGACGCGCTGCGGCGCGGCCTGTAGGTTCCGCCGCGATCTTGCCGGATCGCGGTGGGGCCATGCGGTGGCATAGGCTTTCATGACGGAACCGGACTCCATACGCGACAAGGCGCTCGACCGCCTCGGTGAGAAGCTTCAAGCCTTTGAAGCCAAGCGCGCGGGCAAAGGTTCGTCCACCAGCGACGAATCCGGGATCGGGGAGGGCTACCGCCTGCTGGGCACAATGCTCGGCGGCGTGCTCGGAGGGCTCGGCCTAGGCTGGTTCTTCGATCAGCTTGCGCATACCGCTCCCTTCGGGCTGATCGGCGGACTGCTGATCGGGACGGGGGGCGCGATTTTTAGCACGGTGCGCGCCGCCGCTCGCATGAGCGACAAGGCGGCCGCGCAATCGGGTCCGGCATCGCCGGCGCCCGTCGACGACGAAGACGAGTAGGGGACGTACGACCGATGGCCGCTATCCAGCCCATGGAGCAATTCATGATCCACAAGGTCGTGGATCTGCCGCCGGTCATGGTCCCGGGGCTGGGCGCCCTGGACCTGTCGATCACCAACAGCGTGGTGTTCATGATCTCCGCCGCGGCGATCATCACCATCTTCTTTCTGCTGGCGGGCCGTGGCCATCTGGTGCCGGGCCGCTCGCAAGCTTTGGCCGAAACCCTCTATAATCTGGTGGATAAGGGGCTGACCGGCTCGATGATCGCGCACGGGCGCGGCAGGCCGTTCTTGCCCTTCGTCTTCACCCTGTTCTCCATGATCGCGGTGATGAACATCATCGGCCTGGTTCCGACCAGCTTCACGGTCACCTCCCAGCTGTCCATCACCGTCACCCTGGCGCTGATCACCTTTCTGACGGTCGTCGTGGTCGGCTTCCTGCGCAACGGTCTGGGCTTCTTCAAACTGTTCGTGCCGGGCGGCGTCAGCCTGTTCATGGCCTGCTTTTTGGCGCCGATCGAGTTCATCTCCTTCATGGTGCGCCCCGTCACCTTAGCCATGCGGTTGTTCGGCAATATGATCGGCGGCCACGTGGTGATGTATATGTTCGCCAGCTTCGTGGTCGGCCTGGGCGCCTTCGCCTTTCAGGGCGGCTTGGCCAGCCTGGGCTTCTTGGGTTCAGCCCTGTCCATGTCGATGGTCATCGCGCTTTACGCGCTGGAGTTTATCGTCGCTTTCCTGCAGGCCTTCGTCTTCGCGGCCTTGACCTGCACCTATCTCAGCGATGTCGTGAACCTCGACCACGGCCACTGATCCTTTTCACCTTCAACCTCTGATCCACTTCCAAAGGGACCTATCCAAATGGACGTTACAGCCGCCAAATACATCGGCGCCGGCCTGGCCATGACCGGCCTGATCGGTGCGGGCGCCGGCCTCGGCATCCTGTTCGGCAACTATCTGCAAGCCGCCATGCGCAACCCCTCGGCCGCTCCGGCCGAACGCCCGATGCTGTTCCTGGGCTTCGCCGTGACGGAAGCCATGGGCATCTTCGCGCTCGTGATGGCCTTCATCATCCTGTTCGTGAAAGTCTAAAGGCGCTCACGTGGCTGAACCTGCGACTGTTGCGGGCGCCGCCGCCGAGCAAGGCTCCGGCGGTCTGCCGCAATTCGATCTGACTTGGTGGCCGGGCCAAATGGTCTGGATGCTGATCATTTTCGGCGTGATGTTCGTGCTGTTCTCCAAGGTGTTCGTGCCTCGGGTCGGCGGGGCCATCGACAGTCGCGAGGGTCAGATCGCGGGCGATATCGCCGAAGCGCGTCGTCTTAAGGACGAAGCCGAAGCCCAGGCCGCCGCCGCCGCCGCTGAAACCGCCGAGGCCCGCTCACGGGCTCAGCGGCTGGCGGCCGACGCCAAGGCCAAGGCTCAGGCCGCCGCCGCCGCGCGTCAGGCCAAGGAGGAAGCCAAGCTCAATGAAAAGCTGGCCGCCGCCGAAGCCCAGGTGTCCGCCGCGCGCGATCAGGCCATGAGCCACGTCAAGGGCATCGCCGGCGACACCGCCAAGGCCATTGTCGAGAAATTGACCGGCGTGGCTGCGGACGCCGCCGAAGTCAAAGCCGCCCTGTCGGCCTAAGGAACACCCATGCTGGTACTCATTCAGAACGCCGAGTTCTGGGTCGCCATCGCCCTGGTCGTGTTGATCACGGCCCTGGTCATGCTCAAGGTTCCGGGCGTGGCCGCCAAGGCCCTGGACGCTCACGCCGAGCGGATTCAGGCCGAACTGAACGAAGCCAAGCGCCTGCGTGAGGAAGCCCAGGCGCTGTTGACCTCGCTCACCGCCAAGCGTGCGGAAGCTGAGGCCCAGGCCGCCGAAATGATCACGGCGGCCGAAGAGGAAGCCAAGCGCATGGGGGCCGAGGCCAAGGCCAAGCTGGACGAACAGATCAAGCGCCGCGCCGACCTGGCCGAACGCCGCATCGCCACCGCCGAAGCCCAGGCCGCCGCCGACGTCAAAGCCGCCGCCGCAGATTTGGCCACGCACCTGGCCGAACAGGTCCTCACCGCCCGCCTAGCCAAGGCCAAATCCGACCCCCTCGTCGACGCGGCGTTGGCCCAGCTGCCGAACAAGCTGAACTAGGATCGGCGTAAGCCGAACCAAGACTATTGAACCACGAAGAACACGAAGGACACCAAGAGGGCGGCGCTGTGGGCGGGCCTCCGGATCGCGAAGCGAGAACGGATTGATCGCGCATTTGCGCGATCCTTCGTGTTCTTCGTGTTCTTCGTGGTTCAATTTCTTATATGCTTCGCCCAAAATACCGCAGGGAGGGATGTATGCGCCAACCTTCGAGATGGGCTGCCTTGTGGGCTGTTGCGGCGTTCGGCTTGGCCGGGATCGCCCAGGCTGACGACATGACCGCCTGGCTCAAGGACCGTCAGGCCCAATACGCCGCCTACAAATCCGCCCATCCCCATTCCGCCGCCGAGATCGCCAAGATCAAGGACAAGACCGCTAAGCGGGCGTCGACCGCAGGCCCCATGGGCGATGTGGACCAGGCCCCGATCAGCTGGAACGCCACGCCCAAACCCGTCGAACTATGGGACGGCCCCGCCTATCCCAAAATGGTCGTTATCCCGGCCGGCGAATACACCATGGGCTCTCCCGAAACCGAGGCCGGGCGTGATGCGTCCGAAGGGCCGCGCCACCGCGTGCGCATCGGCTACAGCTTCGCCATGGGCGTGACCGACGTCACCGTGGCCGAATTCAAGCGGTTCGTGGCCGAAACCCACTACGACGCGGGCTCGAAGTGCGTCACCCAGGAAGGCGGCGAGCAACCCCATCCGGACCGCAACTTTCTGCACCCCAGCTACGCCCAGACAATCAATGACCCGGTGGTTTGCATGAACCTGGACACGGCCCAGGCCTATCTTGCCTGGCTATCCAAGAAGACCGGCCACAGCTATCGCCTGCCCACCGAGGCGGAATACGAATATGCCGAGCGCGCGGGCTCGGTGACTCCATGGTGGTGGGGCGCGGACCCCGAAGCCATGTGCGCCAACGCCAATGGCTCGGACCAGGACACCAAGGCGCGGTTCCCCGAGCTAAAAGCGGCCGGCTGCCATGACGGCTATGCCTTCACCGCCCCGGTCGGCCAGTTCAAGCCCAACGCCTTTGGCCTGTACGACATGGCGGGCCAGGCCTGGTCCATGGTGGCCGACTGCTACCACGACAGCTACGCCGGCGCGCCCGCCGACGGCTCCGCCATGCCGGGCGGCGACTGCGGCCGCCGCATCCTGCGCAGCGGCTCCTGGAACAATGACCCCCTCAGCGTCCGCTCCGCCCGCCGCAGCAAGAACGGCGTCATCGACCGCCGAGGCGACGGCATTGGGTTTAGGGTGGTGCGGGGGCTGTAGAGGGGCGAGGGCCGTGAAGGGCCTGAGTCGCGATTTGATTATGGGTTGCCCTTCGGCATCGCTCGATCCCACAGGTCTTGGCCTGGAGCACCCGCTTGACTCTCTCTGAGCATCATGTATTATGTTATATAACATATGGGATGTGCCGATTAGCTGAAACATGTTGGGAGGGATAAAATGCTGAAGGACTCTCGGAGCGCGGCCATCACTGCGCTGATGTTAACAACGGCTATAGTTTCACAGCCGGCGATTGCAGCGGAAGCCACTACTGCGGCTAAGGCGGGTCCGGCGTCCGATTCGGTCCAGGAAATCGTTGTCACGGCGCAGCGCCGCCGAGAGGACGTGCAGAACGTGAACATCGCCGTCACCGCGCTGTCGGGTGACACGCTGGCCGAGAAGAATGTTAAGCGCGCGCTCGATCTTCAGACCGCCGCGCCGGGCCTGACCATTTCCCGCTCGGGCATCACCGACTCGTTCAACATCCGCGGCATCGGCCTCGCTTCGGGATCACCTCAGGTCACCAACGGTGTCGCTACCTACATCGACGGGGTCTTCCAGCCGCCGATCGTGTCGAACGGTCAGTTCTACGACATGGCCGGCGCCGAAGTTCTGCGCGGGCCGCAGGGCACGCTTTCGGGCGCAAACTCGACCGGCGGCGCCGTCTACCTGACGACACAGCGGCCGCAGCTTGGGAAGTTCGGGGGGTACGTCACCGCCAACTACGGCAACTATAACAATGCCGGAACGAACGCCGCGCTGAACCTGCCGATAGGCGACAATTTCGCGATCCGCGCCTCAGGCCTGATCAATACCCACGACGCCTGGTTCAAGGATATCGGCCCCGCCCACAACCAGCCCGAAAAGCTCGACGAACGCGATGGCCGGATTCAGGCGCTGTTTATGTCTGGCGGCTTCCAGGCCAACCTGAAGGTCGAGGGGGTGGATCGCCAGACCGGCGGTTACGCCACGCAGCCGATCGCAGCGACCACGGCGAACAACCCCTATGTCGTCGGACGGACCAACACGCCGTGGGTGGTCAGCTACGACTCCCTGGTGGCCAACCACGAGAGCGCTTTCGCTACCGTGCTCGAAATGAAGTACCAATTGGAAGGCGGGCTGACCTTCCGCTCGGTCTCAGCTTATCAGGACAAGCATTTGTCCACGCTTAACGAATCGGATGCCACGTCGCTGAACAAAAGCAATTCGGCATTGAACCAGACGGCCGGCGCAAACAACGTGCGCGAGCGTGAGCTCAGTCAGGAAATCAACATCATTTCGCCTGATACCGGCCGCTTCAAGTACGTGATCGGCGGTTATTACCAGCACAACCAGATCGACCTGCACAACTGGAGCACAACCAACGGCGCGTTCACCACGCTGCCGCAACCCGTGACGAGCAAGACCCTGCTCGGCGTGTTCGGCCAAACGACCTACCAACTCAACGATCAGTTCTCGATCGACGCAGGTCTGCGCTACTCGCACTTCCACGTCGATGGCTCGAGCGCTGTCTATCGCGCCGCAGCCGGTTCCACCTTGGAGCAGATCCTTGCCTCGCCCCCGGTGGGCGCCACGGTGCTGGCGCCGCAGACGGGGACCGAGGGCGACGGCCACGTGACCGGCAAGGTCGCGCTGAACTTCAAGCCCGACGCCGACAACTTGGTCTACGTCTTCGCGGCAAGCGGCTACAAGAACGGCGGCATCAACCCGCCGGGCGGCACGTTTGCGCCGGAGACGGTGTGGGACTACGAAGCAGGCTGGAAGTCGACCTTGCTGGGCCGTCATTTGCGCACGCAAGTGGGCGTGTTCTACATGACTTACAACAACTTCCAGATGGATGTGATCAATCCGCTGTCGGGCCAGAGCGGGGTGACCAACCTTGCCAACTCGACCATCAAGGGCTTCGAGGCGAGCTTCCAGGCCAAGTTCGACGCCCTGTCGATCGACGGCGGCTCGTCCTACGTTGACAGCGCCACAAGCGCGCTGAGCCTGGTGAACAAATGGGCGATCCCCGCCGGCGTGTCTTTCCCACAATGTTCACCCGCCGGGGTTGCCGGCTCCGTGGGCGCGGGCTGTTTCAACTATGTCATTACCAGCAGCTCTGGCGGTCCGAACCTCTACAGCCCGAAGTGGACTTTTAATCTGTCCGCCTCGTATCGCATCGAGGCCGGGAACGGCGTCACGGTCACCCCGCGCATCGGCTATGCCTATATCGGATCGCAGTGGGCCTATCCGACGTTTCAGACCTCGACCGACCTGATCGCCGCGCGTGGTCTACTCCAGGCCGGCGTGATGGTCGAAATGGGCAAGTGGAAGATCGAGGGTTACGGCACCAATCTCGCCAACACATTCTATGTTGCTGGTCAGACCGGTAAGAACGAACTGTACGGGGCGCCGCGTGAATATGGCGTTCGCGCCAGCATGAAGTTCTGATCGCCATCGCCCGGCGTTATGTCCATCACGCCGGGCGATCATTCATTTGGGGGCCCAGAGCGCCGTAAGCAACGGGATTAGATCGTCGCGAAGATGTTCTGGGACCGCATCATATATGCGCCCCTCGTGCGCTTCAAATTCGGTGATCGCCTGAAGCGCCAGCGCCGTTCCAGCGCCGGTGAGTCGGAGGCTCAGAGCGCGTCCAACGCCTTTGCTGGGCGCCACCAGTCCGCGTTCGACAAGCCTACGGATGATCGGGTTCAGATTGGGGCGCTGGATTGACAACAGGCGGCTGCACTCCGCCTGCGTAATTTCGGGGTTGTGGTGAACAAGCGTGAGGATCGAGGCCTCGGTGGCGCCCAGCCCCAAGGGCGCAAGACGTTTCTCCAGTTGCGCCAGACGGCTGACGGCGGCGCGGCGAAGCAAGTAACCAGGATAGGACTGGAGCGGATTTTTCATCGGCAGTTTCGGTCTTCATACCTGATCGATCAGAGACAGCGGCCTCAATTGGACCGAACGGTTCGAGAAGTCCATATGTTATGATATATAACCCTCGTTCGCGGCCGGAGGACATCCACATGAACAAGCGCAATCGCATCGCAATCGCTACGCTCGCCTGTGCAATTAGCCTCGCCGCCGTTCTGGGGCACGCCAAACCGGTCAGCGCCGGGCCGATGACCACCGGCAATCGCGCGCAATGCGCCGCACTGGCTAAGTCGGCCCTTCCCATCACCGGCGCCGTCATTACCAGCGCCCTATCGCGCGACGCCAGTCCTGCCGCCGCCCTCACGGTCCAGGACTTCCGCGGGCCGCCGCCCCTGCCGGCAATGCCTGCCCATTGCGAGATCATCGGCAAGATGCAGGAGCGCATCGGCGCGAACGGGCAACACTATGCCATCCGGTTCCATCTGCGTCTGCCGACGGCATGGAACGGCAGATTCCTGTTCCAAGGCGGCGGAGGCACCGACGGCAATCTGGGCGACGCCGCCGGCGCGTTGTTCGGGCAGCCGGGGGTCACGGCGCTGGGCCAGGGATATGCGGTGGTTTCCGCCGATTCAGGGCACGACAATGCCGGCAACAACGATCCGCAGCGGCAGGGGACCGCCACGTTTGGCCACGATGCGCTGGCGCGTCACAATTACGGCTTCGGCTATATCGGCCCGGTCGTCAGGACCGGCAAGGCGCTGGTGAAGGCCTATTTCGGCCGCGCGCCGACCTACACCTACTTCGTCGGCGGCTCCAAGGGAGGGCAGGAGGCGATGATGGCCGTGCAGCGTTTCCCGCGCGAATTCGATGCGGCGTTGATCGGTTATCCCGGCTTTCACCTGGCCCATGCCTCGATCGCACAGCTGTGGGACGGGCAAGCGTTTGGCGCAGTGGCGAAGGCCCTGGGAGAACACTCCGCCGATGGTCTTCCGCTGGTTAACCGCGCCATGAGCGACGACGACATCATCCTCGCGCAGCAGGCGATTCTGGCCGCTTGCGATGATCTCGACGGCAGCCGCGACGGCATGATCGAGAATTTCACGGCCTGCACCACGGCCCGCGTTGCGCCGGCGCTGGCGAAGGTGACCTGCACCGGCGACACGCCGGCCGACAAAACCGCGCAATGCCTGTTGCCGATGCAAGTGGCGGCGCTGCGTAAGGTGTTCGGCGGCCCCCTGACCAGCGACGGTAAGCCGGTCTACTCGGACTGGGCCTGGGATGCGGGCATCGGCGCGCGAACGGCGCGCGGAGTGACCCAGGGCTGGCGCATGTGGAAGATGGGGAGCTACGATTCCGCCGTCAACAACGGCGCGCTGATCCAGCTTGGCGCCCCCAGCAACAGCGCCGTGTTCCGCTCACCCCCGCTGGACATCGCCTCGGATGTGGGCTCCCTGACCCGCTATGCGCTGTCTGCCGATATCGACGAGGCCTATAAGGCCGCGCACGTCAAATGGGGCGAACTTGGCGAAGCCTCGGTCGACTTCATGCATGCCGACGCCACGGACCTGTCGCCGTTCACCAAGAGGGGCGGAAAGATCATCATGTTCCAAGGCGTCAGCGATCCGGTGTTCTCGATCCTCGACACCTTGCGCTGGCTCGATGCGGTGAACCGGCGCGAGCATGGCAAGGCCGCCCGCTTCATCCGGTTCTACGCCGTGCCCGGGATGAACCATGGCGGGGGTGGGCCGGCGACCACCCAGTTCGACATATTCTCCAAACTGGTCGCGTGGCGTGAGCGAGGCGTTGCGCCCGGCGCCATCACCGCAACCGCCGCAGCGGACACGCCGTGGCCCGGCCGCACCCGCCTGCTGTGCCCCTTTCCGTCGCAACCCCGTCGCTTCAGGCCGGACATCGAAACGGCGGCGTCCTTCCGGTGCGAAACGCGGTAGCTGGGCGCAGGGCACACCAGGTTACGGGTTACGGTGACAGTGCAGTTAATTGAAGCTTCGCAAGAATCTATCAGCCGCTGCGCCGATAATTAAATGCACTGTCACCGTAACCTGCCGTGTGCAAGCCTAGGCGCTGGACGGGCCGATCGAGCACCACGCAGAAGGCGGTGATGTCGTCCCCGTGGCGGTTCACGTCGTGGCGATGCTGATGGTGACTGCCGTGCGCATCGGGGTCGTGCGCTGGGTTCAGGAGTGTTTCGGCTTGCAGCCAGGCCGCGACGTCCGCGACGCGACCGCTCGGATCGTAGAGGCCGTCTTCCGCAAACAGAATTTCGCCGGTCATGCCATCGGCCAGGGCGCGCGGCGCGAGGGGGTTGAGAGCGTCAAGTCGCGTGACGAGCGCCGCGATCTGCGGCGGCTCGCACAGATCGGCCTTGCTCAGGATGATGCGGTCGGCGACGGCGACCTGCTTTACGGCTTCTGGGTGGCGCTCGAGCGTGTCGAACCCGTTGACCGCGTCCACGACGGTCAAAACGTGCGCCAGCCGGAAGCGCTCCAACAAACGGGGATCGCTATCAGCGTGTGGATCACCGGCGCGGGATCGGCCAGGCCCGTGGTTTCGACCAGCAGCCGTGAGAACGGGGGCAGTTCGCCGAGGTCGGAGCGATGCTTCAGCTTGAGCAAGGCGCGGGAGATATCGCCGCGAATGGTGCAGCAGAGGCACCCCTCGGTGACCTCGATGATCATCTCCGGCGCCGCTTCGAGAAGGATATGGTCGAGCCCCACCTCACCGAACTCGTTGATGACGAGCGCGGTGTCGACGAACCGGGGATCCTGGAGGATCCGCTTCACCAGCGAGGTCTTGCCGGCGCCGAGGAAGCCCGTGAGAAGGGTGACAGGGATCTGCGTCACGCTTCAGACCTTCGTCGGATTGTCGAGGCCAGCGTAGGTGGCGGCCGCATCGAACGCGGGCTCCAGCTCCAGCCGCGCCAACCTGGGCGGCTGGTCAGCGGCCTCAGAGGCCAAGACCTCGCGGTAGAAACAGGTCCGAAAGCCGACATGGCAGCTACCCGGCCCTTCCAGCCGCACCTCCAGCAGCAGCGCATCCTGGTCGTCGTCCACGCGAAGCCGTACGACTCGCTGCTCGAAGCCGCTGTGTTCTCCCTTGCGCCACAAGGCTTGCCGACTACGGGACCAGAAGTGCGCTTGCCCAGTGGACAGGGTGAGCCCGATGGCTTCGGCATTCATGTAGCCAAGCATCAGGACATCGCCAGAGCCGGCTTCGACAACGATGCAAGGCATCAGGCCGTCGGCGTCGAACCTCGGCGCCAGGGAATCGCCGAGTTCGATCTGCTCAACGCTGGTTCGCTTGGCGAAAACGGTCATGCGAGTTCGGCGTCGGACTGCCGCTGACGTCGACGTTCGACCAGCAACGCCAACATGACGACCGCAGCGATGATGGCGCCGGCGACGGTGAACCCGATGTCCGACAGTTCCCCGATCCAGCCGAGCTTGGTCGAAAGGGCGTAGCTGGCCATGCCGAAGGACAGGGCGACAATGGTCCAGCCGACCCCGCGGCGATAGCGCAACACGCCGGAGGGCTCGCCCCGCGTGCGCAGGAGCCGGGCGACGATCTGGCTGTCGGCGGTGTCGGTGATCACCATGCCAGCCGCGAAAACTGCTGCCACCGCGGCGGCCCCTCCAATCCCGGCATGCGCCGAAGCGGCGGCCCCCCACGCCGCGGCTTGCGTCGCCGTGTCGAAGACGAGGCCGAAAATAACCCCTGTCGTCATGATCGCGAGCGGATGGGAACCGCCCTTGAGTCGCGCCGGCAGAAGGCTCTGTCGCCACCCAGCGGGAGTGTAGGGCCCTCGGTTGCCCAAGGCCCTCAGATTGAGCACGCCGACCAGGACCAGAAGCACGACCACGGCCCAGTCCACCCCCTCGGCAAGCCAGCCCGGCCAGTGCAGTTGGGCCGTGAAGCTCGCGACCAAGATCGCGATCAGGCCGACCGAAAGGCTATGACCGATCGCGAACAGCGCGCCGGTCCATGGCGCCAGAGCCGGGCGCTCCTCCGCGGCGCGGAACGTGAAATTGTCGATGACCGCCACGTGGTCCGGATCGAGGCCATGCCTCAGACCCAGGAGGAAGATGAGGCCGCCGGCCGCGTCGCCCAGATCGGGTCCCATCATCGGACAGCCGAAGCCGGAGCGCACCCCCGGAGGGGAGTAAGGATCGGACCAACTTCCGGATCGAGAGGACGCATTGCCTGTACCCACGGTGACGAGTGGTTCATGGCACAACCTGATACAATATATCAAGTTGTCGCTCGACCGCCGGTCTATCGGGGCGGCCTATCCTCATCGCAGGGGGCGCATAGCCCAGTCAGCTCTACCGTGCGCTGATCGACCTTGAAGCCGTGCCGCTGGCCGAGGCCAACGGTGGCTTCGGCCAAGGATGGATCTTCCGCCTCCACCACGTTCCCACAGCGCCGGCAGATGAGGAATTGGCTGGCATGGGGATGGTCCGGATGCCGGCACGCGATGAATGAGCGTGTGGTTTCCAAACGGTGCGCCAAGCCCATCTCGACAAGAAAGTCGAGGCTGCGGTAGGTGCTTGCGGGTGTCAGCGCCGGATCGGTCGGACGAAGGACATCGAGCAGATCGTATGCTGTCAAAGGACGATCTGCTGTCAGCAACGCACTCAGGACAGCGCGTCTCTGGGGTGTGAGGCGGCCGCCTCGATCTCGGCAAATCGTCAGCGCCTGGGAGAGCGCTTCTGTCAACTCATCCTCAGCCACGATCCGATTCCTTCCTGCCTAAGGATAGGGATCGTTCGAGCACACGAATAGGCCTGTGTGCCGTCCGCTCATCGGGGCCCGGTCAGGAGCTGATATCATACACGATCACCTGTCCGTCCTCCCTGCCAATCATCAGCCTCAGACCGTCCTCTGACCAGCAAAGGGCGGTGACCCCCCTGTCTCCCGCCTCCTCGAGCGTCACCGCCCGGCGTTCCTCGAGGTCGGCGAACAGAACAGCGCCGTTGTCGAATCCCACCGCTGCGGCTGGCGCGACCGGGTGGGCCGTGACGCGCGTCGACAAACCTCCGTCGACCCACCCCAAGATGAGTGGCGACCGGCCGACGGGTCCGGGGCCATCGAAAGGCCAGGCAACCACGCTGTCGAGCCCGGTGGACAGAAGCAGCATTGAATCGGACGTCCACGCCAGGGAGCGGGGCTTCCCCAAGTAGCCCCGCATCCCAAAGGACTCGCCGCCGCCCAAGGGCCAGACGTGAACGCTGTTTTCCTGCATTCCGGTCGCCAGCCACTGCCCGTCGGGACTGACGGCGGCGGTCAGGTGCGATCCCTTCCAGACCGCCTCGGCCGGAGGCTCGCATGCGCCCCAAGGCGCGAGCGATACCCCGCCATAGTGCGGCGCTACGACCCGGCCGCCGAAATGGTCCAGCGCCAGGGTCCCTGGCGTGGCCGGCAGGGTGATACGCTTGATCTCTTGGAGGTCGGGAGACAGAAGGTGCAGGTCCTTGCCCACGGTCAGGGCGCAGCGCCCCGAGACCGCCTCCACCACGAGATTGTCCACCCATTTGGAGCCGTAGCGCAGCACCTCTCTGCACTCGCCGTTCAAGTTGGTCATGCAGGCGCGCCCGTCCTCGCCGGCGCTGAGGAACGTTCCGCTCGGCGCGTGGAAGGCGACGTGGAGAGCAGCCCCACGATGCGCTTCGACACCGATGGCGTCGCTGCGCCCGCCATCAGGGATCAGGCGCAGCGTACCATCGGCGAGCGCGACCGCCGTCACGCCTGCCGGCCCGTCGGCGAAAGCCAACACGGCGGCGTTGAAATCAACCCGGCGCGGAGCCTGCATCGAGCGGCCGCCTTAGGCCTGGCAGGCTTCGAATCCCGCCCTCAGCTCGTCGACCGGCAGATTCCGGCCGATGAAGACGGCGCGGGAGGACCGGGCCTCTCCGGGCGCCCACGGACGTTGGCGCTCCGTCGCAAGGAGCATGTGCACGCCCTGGAAGACCACCCGGTGAGCCTCGCCCTTGAGGCTGAGAATGCCCTTCCAACGGAGGATGTCCTGACCAAGGGTCTGGGCCACGGTGTCCAGCCATCGCTGAGCGCGGCCGGGATCGAGCGGCCGTTCCGAGGAAAACGACACCGAAGCGATCGAGTCATCGTGCTCATGGTCGTCTTCGCCAAGAAACCCCGGCTCGATCTCAAGGATGCGCTGCAGGTCAAATGCGCCTTTGTCCAAGACATCGGAGAGCTCCACCCCACAGCCCTGGGTCCGGATGATGCGCGCCGTGCCGTTAAGACGGCGGATCCGACCCTCGAGCGCGGCCTGGGCGTCGGGCGAGACCAAATCGATCTTGTTAAGGAGGATGACGTCCGCGAACGCGATCTGCTCGGCGGCTTCGTGGCTATCGGCAAGCCTTTGCTCGATGTTGAGGGCGTCCACCACGGTGACAATGGCATCCAGTCGGGTGCGGCGCGCCACGTCGTCATCGACAAAGAAGGTCTGGGCTACGGGTGCCGGGTCGGCCAGACCCGTGGTCTCCACAAGGATGCCGTCGAGGCCCTTGCGCCGCATCAGGCCCTCGATGATGCGGATCAGGTCTCCGCGCACGGTGCAGCAGATGCAGCCGTTGTTCATCTCGAAGACTTCCTCGTCCGCATTCACGACGAGGTCGTTATCGACGCCCAATTCGCCAAACTCGTTTACGATCACGGCGTATTTCTTGCCGTGGCTCTCGGTCAGGATGCGGTTCAGCAGCGTCGTCTTCCCCGCGCCTAGATACCCCGTCAACACGGTGACGGGAATCTTCGCCGGGGCGGCGCCTGCGAGCTCCGTTGCGGACATGGCAATCTCCGATGCAAGCCAGATGGCTGTTCATCGGACCGATAGGCCAAATGATACCTTGTATCAATACCGCCTTTTCGGGCGCCGCGCTTGCGCCCTGACCGGGCAGAACCCGGCCAGGGCAAGGGACGCTTAAGCCGCCAGGACTTCGACGGGGCCGTGGTTGTCGCAGTGGTCGCCATACGGATGATGAAGGTGACCGTCCACCAGATAGTCAATGTGGTCGCCATGGGGCACCGCTTCGTGTCCACAACCCGCGCCGTGGACGTGGTCAGCAGCGTGGCCGCCGCAGCGATGGTCGGGGGTGCACGCGTCAGGATTACCGGCGTTCACCTCCAGGACATGCTCATCGACATGATCGTCGTGCATGTGGTGCAAATGGCCATCATGCAGATAATCGACGTGATCTCCATGCCGGACGGCCGTGTGGCCGCAGCCCGCGCCGTGGACGTGGTTGTGATTGTCGTGATGGGACTGGGTGCAGGTCGTCATGGGTCCGTTCCTTCGGATGAGCGTCAACGATGTTCGCCAGCGTGGTCGATGGCGTTGCGGATCAGGTCGAGCACGTGGGTATCGGCGATTGCGTAGAAGGCGGTCTGGCCGGCGCGCCGTCGTTTGACGAGGCGGGCTGTCAGCAAGACCTTGAGACGCGCTGAGATGGTGCCCAGCTTCTCCGCTTCGATGCGCGCCAATTCCCCGACGCTGTGCTCCCGATCCGTGGACTGCACCCCTTCGGTGAGACAAATTAAATAGGGACAGTTGTTGTTGAGGCTGTGGTCTGCGGGATCGCAGTCCACAGCCTGGGTTGGGCGGTTACAAACTCCGTGGGCGACAGGTAGTCCAGAGCCGAGTGCAAGCGCTGGCGATTGTACACGGCCTCGATGAAGTCGCCGATGGCCGATCTGGCGTGATCCAGATCGCGATAGTCGCTGGCGTCCACCTCCTCGTGCTTCAGGGTCTTCATGAAG
>CAYVHP010000141.1:0-5019 GCA_964451265.1 uncultured Caulobacteraceae bacterium
TGCCGCCGGTGATGCCGGTGACCTCGCCCAGGAGCTTTCCGTCGCGCTCGTCGACCACGCTGACCCGGTCGCCGTGGGCCACATAGATGCGCTGGGTCGCCCCGTCATGAACCACATAGTCCCAACGATCCGGCGCGCCGAGGGGGACGGCCTTGACGACCTTATAGGCCGGGGTGGCGGGAGCCTGCGCCGTCGCCGCGCCGCCGCACGCGAGCGCTGCGGCGATAAGGCTGGTGGCGAGGAGGTCGAGGCGTTTCATGGGGGCTGGTCTCCGCTATGGCTGCACGACTTTGACGGTTTTCTGTGACGGTTGAACCGTGTTGCTGGCGCGCACGCCGGAGCCTGCTTATAGCTGGCCGACCCACGCCGACGCTAGAGCAGTGCAGTCGGCGCATGGGCAAAAGCTTGGCAGCAAGGGAACGGCGCAAATGCCTCTGATTGCCTGGGTGCGTAAGACCCACCTCTACGTCGGCGTATTTATCGCTCCTGTGATCCTGTTTTTCGCTGCAACCGGAATGCTCCAGATTCTCAGCCTGCACCAATCCTCGCCGGGTTATACGGCGCCGGTGCTGCTTCAGCGTCTGGGCGCTTTGCATAAGGACCAGGTGTTCGGCGCGCCGCACAGGCCGCCCGAAGCCAAGCCGTCCAAGCCTTCTGCAGAGGGTCCCCCCCGGCCGGCGCCCCGGCCCATCGGCCCGGTGCGCTGGATCTTGAAGGGGTTTTTCGAGTGCGTGGGCGCGGGCCTCATCGTCAACACCCTGATGGGCCTGTACATGGCCTATAAGATCAACCGCAACGCCTGGCTGACCGGCGGGCTATTCGCCGCCGGCATTGTCGTCCCGGTCATTCTTGTGGCCGCCTTGCCGGGCTGAGCCGGCTTGAAACCGTCCGGGCGGCTCCCCATCTTGAGGTCCAAGCCACCGACGCCATAACGGGTCGGGGGCGCTGGAAGTCGCTTAGAGCGAGGACTTCACGATGAACCGGACGATATTGTTCGACAGCCCCTTCCTGCTCGGTTTCGAGCAGACCCGCGCCCTGATCGAACGGGCTGCGAGAGCCGCCGGCGAGAGCTATCCGCCCTACAATGTCGAGGAGACCGGCGAAGGCGCCTTGCGCATCAGTCTGGCCGTGGCCGGCTTCTCGCCGGCAGACCTCAATGTGACCGTCGAAGACAACCAGCTGGTCATCTCCGGACGCCGCGAGGACCAGGTCGAGACCGGCTCGGAGGGCGACAAGGCCTATCTGCATCGAGGCATTGCCGCGCGGGCGTTCCTTCGCACCTTCGTTCTGGCCGAGGGGATGGAAGTCACCGGCGCCGCGCTTGAGCACGGCCTGCTGCACGTCGATCTGACCCGCAAGGCGCCGGCCAAGCTGGTGAAACGCATTCCCATCCAACCGGCGGGCTGAAACCCGGACGTCGGTTTGGACTTTATAGAATTTAGGAGGTGGTCGAAATGACACCGCATTTGACGACTGAAGCTTTCGCCGCCCTGGGCGCGCCTGATCTGGTCTATGTCCGGCCGGTCAAGGTGCGCGATATTCTGGGCGCAACCCCGGTGGACGCGATCCAGGGCGTGACCCTGACCCCGGAGCAGACGCTCTACGCTCTGCACAGCGCGGACGGCGTCCGCTTGGCGGTGCTGATCGACCGCGATACGGCCATGGCCGCCGCCATCGCTCATGAGCTCGCGCCCGTTTCGGTGCACTAAGACACTAGCCCGTACCCGACGGCGCATCGGCCGGCGCGCCGGCCGGGGCGTCCGAGGGCGCGTCGGCCGGAGGCGAAGCCACCCCCGCGCTGTCGCCCGCCACCGGATGGCAGGCGCACAGGGCCAGGGCGCAACCGAAGCCGGCAAGTCCGATTAGGATTGGGCGCATCCGCTCTCCCCCTTGAAAGCCGGGCGCAGCTTAACGCGGGTTTGGGTTCGACCCAATGGCGCGGTGATGGAACCCATCATAGCATGGGCCTGTGAGTCGGACCGCCTTCACCCACTATGAGTTCTTCGCCGGGGGCGGCATGGCCCGCGCGGGCCTGGGCGAGGCTTGGCGCTGCCTGTTCGCCAACGACTTCGATCCGCTCAAGGCCAAGACCTACGCCGCCAACTGGGGCGATGACCATTTCGTCCCCGGCGATGTCTGGGCGCTCGATCCCGCCCAACTGCCTGATCGCGCCGACCTGGCTTGGGCCTCATCGCCCTGCCAGGACTTCAGTCTGGCCGGTGAACGCGCAGGCCTTGCGGGCGGCCGGTCCTCGGCCTTCTGGGGCTTTTGGCGGCTGATGGCGGGACTGAACAGCGAGGGCCGCGCGCCGCGCGTCGTCGTGATCGAGAACGTCAAGGGCCTGCTCACCTCGCGCGGCGGCGCCGATTTCACCGCCCTGTGCGCGGCGCTCGGCGAGCAAGGCTACCGCTTCGGCGCCCTGGAGATCGACGCGGCGGCCTTCCTGCCCCAGTCACGTCCGCGCGTGTTCGTGGTGGCCGTTCGCGAGGACCCGGCGCCCGGCCTGATCGGCGAGAGCCCGCTGCAATCTTCCGCCGTGCGCGCCGCGCGCGACCGCCTGCCGTCGCACCTGCGCGCTCTGTGGATCGACTGGTCGCCCGCCCTGCCTGCGCTGCGTAACGGCGACCTTGCCAGTGTGCTGGAGCCTGACGCCTTGGCGAAGTGGCGCACGCCCCAGCAAACCCGCGCCCTGCTGGCCCAGATGAATCCATCTCACCGCGCGCAGGTTGAACAAGCCCAGGCGAGCGGCGAGCGGCGCATCGGCGCTGTGTTTCGCCGAATTCGCGTGGAAGGCGGCCGTCGTGTGCAGCGCGCAGAGGTGCGTTTCGATGGCCTAGCCGGATGCCTGCGCACGCCGCGTGGCGGCTCCTCGCGCCAGATGCTGTTGGTGATCGAGCACGGCAAGGTGAAAAGCCGGCTGGTGTCGGGGCGAGAAGGCGCGCGCCTGATGGGGCTGAGCGACGACTATCGTCTGCCCAAGGCCGCCACCGGGGCGCTGCATGTGGTGGGCGACGGCGTGGCCGTGCCCGTGGTCAGGTATCTGGCCGAGCAACTGCTGGAGCCGCTGCTGCAACGCCAAGTGGCTCAGGCCGCCGAGTAAATCTTCAAATCTCGTCAGACAAAGCGTCAAGACAAAGCCCGACCGCCCCTCTAGGATCGCCCCCAATCGACCTGCGAGAGATTGCTCATGACCGTCCAAACTCCCTTCGACGCCTCGGCCTATAAGCGCAGCGGGCGCGGCAAGGTTTATGACTCCATCATCGACACCATCGGCGATACGCCCCTGGTGCGCCTGCCCAACCTGACCAAGGCCCTGAAGCCCAAGGGCGAGGTCCTGGCCAAGCTGGAGTTCTTCAATCCCCTGGCCAGCGTGAAGGACCGCATCGGCGTGGGCATGATCGCGGCCTTGGAGGCCAAGGGCGTGCTCAAGCCCGGCTCCACCCTCATCGAGCCGACCTCGGGCAACACCGGCATCGCCCTGGCCTTTGTGGCGGCGTCTAAGGGCTATCCTCTGATCCTGGTCATGCCTGAAAGCATGTCGATGGAGCGGCGCAAGATGCTGGTGCTGCTGGGCGCGCGGCTGGAGCTGACCCCGGCGGAAAAGGGCATGCGCGGCGCGGTCGCCCGGGCCCAGGAGCTGCTGGCGGAAATTCCAGGCTCGGTCATGCCTCAGCAGTTCGAGAACGGGGCCAACCCGGCGATCCACCGGGCCACCACCGCCGAGGAAATCTGGAACGACACCGACGGCAAGGTCGACGCAGTGGTTTCCGGCGTCGGCACCGGCGGCACCATCACCGGGGTGGGCCAGGTGCTCAAGGCGCGCAAGCCGTCCCTGCGGATGGTCGCGGTGGAGCCTGAAGGGTCAGCCGTGCTGTCGGGCGGCCAACCCGGTCCGCACAAGATCCAGGGCATCGGCGCGGGCTTCGTGCCCGGCATATTGGACCGGGGCGTAATCGACGAGATCGTCACCGTGACCAACGACGAAAGCTTTGAGATGGCCCGCCGCGTGGCGCGCGAGGACGGCATTCCGGTGGGCATTTCCTCCGGCGCGGCGATCAGCGCCGCCTTCCGCCTGTCCGCCCGCGACGACTTCGACGGCAAGATCATCGTCGCCATCGTTCCCAGCTTCGCCGAACGGTATTTGTCCACGGCCTTGTTCGACGGGCTTTAGGCCTGCGAAGCGGAAAGACATTGAACCACGAAGCCCACGAAGAACACGAAGGAGACGCAACCTCTTGGTGCTCTTCGTGAGCTTCGTGGTTCAAATCCTTGACTGACGTCTTTTCCCCGCAAAAGCGCTCCTCGGTCATGCGTCGGGTCAAGGGCAAGGACACCGCGCCCGAGATTTTGGTGCGCCGTCTGCTCACCCGCATGGGCCTGCGTTATCGCCTGCACAGAGCCGACCTGCCGGGCAAGCCCGATATCGTCATGCCCGGCCGCAAGCTGGTGATCTTCGTCCACGGCTGCTACTGGCACGGCCATAACTGCGCGCGGGGCGATCGCGTTCCGAAAGCCAACCGCCCCTATTGGGAAGCCAAGATCGGCAGGAACCGGGCGCGTGACGTTGAGCATCGGGCCGCGCTGGAGGCGTTAGGCTGGCGCGTGCTGACGGTGTGGGAGTGTGGGTTGAGGGATGAAGGGGAGGTGCTGCACGTCCTCCACCGCGCAGCGGGGGAGGGGGACCCGAAGGGTGGAGGGGGCATGCCGACGCACCCCGTCAACGCCCCCTCAGTCACTTCGTGACAGCTCCCCCGCAAGCGGTGGAGCACGCTTAAGCCGCCAAATCCTCGCCCGCTAACGCCCGTTCCATCAGGACAATCGTCTCGGCCACGCCGTACATGGCCACGAACGATCCGAAGCGGGGCCCCTGGCTCTGCCCCAGCAGCACCTCGTACAGCGCCGTGAACCAGGCGCGTAGGGGCTCGAAGCCTGCGTCCTTGCCGGCTGCATAGACCTCGTTCTGGATCAGCTCGCTGTCCTGGCACCCGGGCGGCAGGGCCTTGAGGCGCGACAGCAGGT
>CAYVHP010000142.1:0-33900 GCA_964451265.1 uncultured Caulobacteraceae bacterium
CGTCGACCAGCCCCTTGACCACCCCCGCCGAGACCCCCGCCCGGCGCGCCAGTTCGGCCCCACTGGCGGGCCCTTCGGCCAGGGCCTCGATCACACGGGTTCGCGCCGCGGTGGGCCGCGCGGGGGATGCGCCCGTAGCCGCGAGACTGCGCACTGCGCGGGCGGGCGGGGAGCGCGCGCCCCGCATGGCCATGTGCAGCGGGATGCCCGGAACATCCACAGCATAGCGGGCCGCCCATTCAATGAAGCTGAGGGCGCCCGGCGGCAGGGGCGGCAGATCCAGCCTGCCCAGCACCGGCTTGAGCGGTCGGTTTCCCCCCGCCCCTTCACGCAGACTGACCACCACCCCGGCGACCTCGCGCGGCCCCAGCGGCACGGCCACATGCTCGCCGATCTGCAAAGCCATGCCCTCCGGCTCGGCGTAATCGAACGCCTCAGGCAGGGGCATCGGCAGAAGGACCTGGGCGATACGGGTCATGCGCGGGCCGAATTGACCACCATCCTTCCCCCTCGATGGGGGAAGGGCAGGGATGGGGGTGAAGTGCGCGACATGGACGGGTGGGCGCAGGAGGCGGCGCGCCTCTTGTGCGAAGCCCGAAACGACAGCGCGAGCACCCTCATCCCCAACCCTTCCCCCATCGAGGGGGAAGGGTGTCCTTTGCTTTGGCGGCTTGCTAAAATGCTCGCCTTCCCATTCTCGCGGACATCCTTCATGCAACTGTTCCTGGACACCACCGACACCGCCGAGCTCAAAGCCCTGGCGGCGGGGGGGCTGGTCGATGGCGTCACCACCAATCCTACGTTGATCGCCAAGTCGGGTCGGCCCATGCTGGAGGTCATCGCCGAGATTTGCGCCCTCGTCGAGGGGCCTGTCAGCGCCGAAGTGGCGGCGACCGACACCGAGACCATGCTGGCCGAGGGCCGCCGCCTGGCCGCCGTGGCGCCAAACGTGGTGGTCAAGCTGCCCTTGACACCCGAAGGCCTGTCGGCGGTGCAGGTTTTCGCCCGCGAAGGCATCTCGACCAACGTCACCCTGTGCTTTTCCGCCGTCCAGGCCCTGCTCGCCGCCAAGGCCGGCGCGACCTACATCTCGCCCTTCATCGGGCGGTTGGACGACCAGGGCGCGGACGGCGTCAGCCTGATCCACGACATCCGCACCATCTACGACAACTATGGATTCGACACCGAAATCCTCGCCGCCTCGATCCGCTCGCCCGAGCATGTGAAGGCCGTGGCCCTGGCCGGAGCGGACTGTGCGACCCTGCCGCCCGCAATTTTTACGGCCCTCTTCAAGCACCCGTTAACCGAAAAGGGTCTTGAACAGTTCATGAGCGACTGGGCCAAGACGGGGCAGTCGATCCTCTAACCCAGGGGGCGACGTGAGCGAAGCAGTCAAGCGCAACGGACAAGAGCCCGATTGGCGCGATGTGCGCGCCTTTCTTCAGGCCCATCCGGCCCTGGTGCGCGAGGACGCCGAGCTTCTGTCGGACCTCGGCCTGCGCATCAATGCCTCCAATGTGGTGGAATTCGGGCCTGCCGCCCTGGCCCGTCACGTGGCCGCCCATCAGCGCGAAAGCAACGCCCGGCTTCAGCTTGAAAGCACGGCGCGGGCCAATTTCGCCGCCCAGGCCCAGTGCCACGCCGGCGTGGTCGATCTGCTGGAAGCGCGCAACAACGCCGATCTGGCGCGGCGTCTGGACGAGACCGCCAAACTCAGGTTCGGCCTGCTCGCCGGGGTCATTGCCGTGGAAGGCCATGCGCCGGCCGGTTGGCGGCCCATGGCGCCGGGCCTGACGGACAGGATCCTAGGGGCCGAGGGTCAGGCCTGGATGGGTCCCAATCCCTTTGCCGGGCAACTGTTCGGCGCCCTGGAAGCGCCCCTGCAAAGCTGCGCCCTCGTGCGCCTGTCGATCTGGTCGCCCGCCCGCACGGCTTTGTTGGCCTTCGCCTCCGCCGATCCGGACGGCTTCACCCCCGACATGGGCGTGGAGCTGATCGCGCTCCTGGCCCGCGTCGTCGAACGCACGGCCGAGCGATGGCCGGTTCTGTAAGAACCCTTCCCCCTCGAGGGGGTGAGAGCCGGTCGCCAAAGGCGAGCGACCGAACGGGCGGGGATGGGGGTGCTCGCGCCGACCCGTCGGCAACTCTCATTAGAGGCGGCGCCTCAAGCGAAAACCTTCAACCCTCGAGCTCCACACCCCCACTCCCGGCCTCTCCCCCCTCGAGAGGGAGAGGGGAAGATGCGCTGCAGGCCTGGCTCGCCTATCTCGCCCAGGAACGGCGGGCGTCGCCGCGCACGGTGCAGGCCTATAGCGATTGCGTCGGCCGCTACCTCGCCTTCCTGCAGACCCATCGCGGCGGTCCGGTCAGCGCGGCAGACCTGGCCGATGTCCAAGCGGCCGAACTGCGCGCCTATCTGGCCTTCCGCCGCGCCGGCGATCATCCCCTGGCGCCGCGCAGCCTGGCCCAAGCGATATCGGCCATTCGCAGCTTCCATCGCTGGCTAGATCGGCGCCTAGGCATCGCCAATCCTCACATCGCCTTAGTGCGTGGTCCCCGCGTCAAGGCCGGCCTGCCTCGGCCCGTGAGCGAGGACCAGGCGTTCGGTCTGATCCAGGAAGCAGGCGACGACCCCGACAGGCAGGAATGGGAGCTGGCGCGCGACGCGGCGGTGCTCACCTTGCTTTACGGCTGCGGCCTGCGCATTTCCGAGGCCCTGGCCCTAACCCGCGCGGACGCGCCCTTGACCGATAGCCTGAGAATCCTCGGCAAGGGCTCCAAGACGCGCATCGCCCCGGTGTTGCCGGCCGTGCGCGAGGCGGTGGACGCCTATCTGGCCGCCGCGCCCTTCGTTTTGCAGCCCGGCGAGCCCCTCTTCAGGGCCAAACGCGGCGGCCCCCTCGGCCCTCGCCCGGTCCAGGCCCTGATGCAGCGCCTGCGCGGGCGCCTGGGCCTACCCGCCAGCGCCACCCCCCACGCCCTGCGCCACGCCTTCGCCACCCACCTGCTCGGCGCAGGCGCGGACCTGCGCTCGATCCAGGAGTTGCTGGGCCACGCCTCGCTCTCAACCACTCAGCGCTATACGGCGGTGGACGCGGCGGGCCTGATGGCGTCTTACGCCAAGGCGCACCCGAGGGCTTGAGGCGTCAGGCGCCGCTTGTGAAGCCATAGGCCTTGGCGAGGTCGGCCAGCTTCGGATTGATGGCGGACGCCGCCGCGATGTCTGCGGCGCCTTCGGCGTTCTTGCCTTCGCGCTGTTCGGCCAAGCCGCGGCCATACAGCGCCCAGACGCGTTTGGGTTGGGTGGCCAGGGCGGCGGTGTAGTCGGCGATGGCCTTGTCGTTGTCGCCGAGCCTCAGCTCGACCAGCCCCCGGCTTTCGAGCATGACCGGCGTCCCGGAGGCGGCGCTCAAGGCCCGATTGCAATCGTCCAAGGCCTTGGCCAGATCGTGGCCGGACATGGCCCGGGCGCGGCAGCGGCCGCTCAAGGCCTCCGCATCGCGGCCGATGCCGGAATGGGCGGCCAGCCAAAGGTCGTATTGCGCCACGGCGGCGTCGAACAGGTCCGCGCGGGCATAGAGCCCGGCCAGACTCAACCTCATGTTGTCGTTATTCGGCGACAGGGCCGAGGCGGCGTCCAGATCGGCCGGGCCGGACTTGTCGTGTTCGGAAATGCGCAGGGCCCCACGCATCAGCAGGGCGTCGACGTTCTTCGGGGTCAGACTGAGGGTCCGGTCCAGATCCGCCATGGCCAGCGCCGGTTGCTTGTTTTGCGAGTAAGCGATGGCGCGCTGGTAAAAGTAGCTCGCCTGGGTCGGCGCCAATTCGCACGCCTTGGTCAGGTCTGCGATCGCGTGGACCAGATCATGGCGGGCCGCAAAGGCCGCCCCCCGGCGCGCATAGCCGTCGGCGTCGGCGGGCTCTGCGGTGGCTTGATCGGCTGAAGCCGACTGTTGGCCGTCCGCTCCGGCCTGCACCTGGGCCGGCGCATCGAACCGGAACACCGGGCCGCCGTTGTAGGTGAAGTATAGCTTGTGCTGGTAATTTGAGACGTAGACGCGGTGCGACAGGAAGAAGTCGCCGCCCAGCGTCATTTCAAAGCCCAAAAATCCGATGGGGCTGTCGTTGATATGGAGCTGGGTGTTACGGATTTCCTCGTCGCCGATCTTGAGGTTGGCGACTTTCGCGATCCAGGTCTTCACAGGATGGGACCCGATCCCGCTTGAAAGCCCTGTGAACTTGACGTCCGGGGAATCCATCTTGATGCCGATGCGCTCGGCCGCATCGCGAGAGAGCACCGACCCGCCGCCCGTGGCGAACTGCACCCGGAGCTTGACGCCATTGACCACGACATCACCGATCGTGTGGTCTCTGTTATCTTTGATCGCGTCGATGCTGATCACGGAATAGTCTGTTCCCTTGGCCCAGTAGGCCAAGGGGTCGGCGGAGCAATCCTGCGGTTTGAACAGCCGGATGACGCCGTTGGCCAGGTCATATTCGACGTCCGCCAGGGCCAGGATGTCCTGCCCGACCACGCCTGCCTTGGGTCCTGCCCCCGGTGCGACCAGAAAGTCGTATTGGACTATCGTCTGGCCCGCGATGGTGAAGGTTTGGGCGGTGGCGACATTGGGGTGGGAATATTCGCCGCCGATCCCGCGGAGATTGATGTTTGATTGCTGTTGGACGAGGTGCAGGGCGTCCACGGTCTGCGGACTGAGCGTGCTTCGGGATGTGGCGCTGCTGACCATGAGCGTCACGTCCACGCCGTTGATCTTGGCCTGGATAACCGGCGATCCGGCGACGATGGTGACCGGGATCTCCGCGAATTTTTGGATGGTGCACGCCGCGAAGGCCGGGGCTGCTGCGAGCGCAAGGGCCAGTCCGGCAAGGACCGGGACGCTTTTGGTAAGCATACTGCGTCCTCCCAAACTTCATTCATTGGCGATGTTGTCGAGAGCGCCGGTATAGTCGGGTCAAGGTCCCGCTCGCCTCAACGATGACGTGTATTGAGGCTAGGTGGAACGCCTAATATGGCAAAAATACGCCCACCTATGCCTGCATCGTCCACCCCTCCACGCCCATCGCCGCTTGGCGCAGGGCTTCGGAGCGGGTGGGGTGGGGATGGCAGGTGCGGGCGATGTCTTCGGAGGCGGCGGCGAACTCCATGGCCACGCAGTATTCGCCGATCATTTCCGAGACCGACGGGCCGATCATGTGCACGCCCAAGATGCGGTCGCTCTTGGCGTCGGCGATGACCTTTACGAAGCCTTCGGTCTCGTGGTTCACCTTGGCGCGGCTATTGGCGAGGAAGGGGAACTTGCCGACCTTGTAGGCGACGCCCGCCGCCTTCAGCTCCTCCTCGGTTTTGCCCACCGTGGCGACCTCCGGATAGGTGTAGATCACCCCCGGAATGATGTCGTAGTTCACGTGCCCGGCCTTGCCGGCGATCAGTTCGATGCAGGCCACCGCCTCGTCTTCGGCCTTGTGCGCCAGCATGGGGCCGGCGGTGACGTCGCCGATCACCCACACGCCAGGAGCGGTGGTCTTGAAGTGATCGTTGGCGATCATTCCGCGTTTGTCGGGGACAATGCCCACGCTGTCCAAGCCCAGGTCCTGGGTATAGGGCCGCCGGCCGATGGCCAGCAGGACATAGTCCGCGCTCAGCGTCTCGGCCGCGCCGCCCGCGACGGGCTCGAAAGTCACGTCAACTCCGGTTTTAGTGACCTTGGCCCCGGTGACCTTGGCGCCCAGCTTGAACTCGAAGCCCTGCTTGGTCAGGGCGCGCTGGAAGGCTGTGGCGGTCTCGCTGTCCATGCCGGGGGTGATGCGGTCCAGATATTCCACCACCGTCACCTTGGCGCCGAGGCGGCGCCAGACCGAGCCCAGCTCCAGCCCGATCACGCCCGCGCCGATCACCACCATGGATTTGGGAACCTCGGGAATGGCCAAGGCGCCGGTGGAATCGATGATGCGCTTATTGTCGACCACCACGCCGGGCAGACCCGCAGGCTCAGAGCCCGTGGCGATGACGATGTTCTTTGCCTCGTGAACCGTCTCGGTTCCGTCCGCCGCCTTGACGGAGACTTTGCCGGACCCGGCGATCTTGCCCCAGCCCTTGAGCCACTCGACCTTGTTCTTCTTCATCAGGAATTCGACGCCCTTGGTCAGGGCGGTCACGCTCTCGGCCTTGTTGGCCATCATCTGCTGAAGATTGAGCTTGGGCTTCACCTCAATGCCCATGCCGGCGAAGTCCTTTTCCGCCATCTCGTAAAGTTCGGAAGCGTGCAGCAGGGCCTTGGACGGGATGCAGCCGACGTTCAGACAGGTGCCGCCCAGGGTCGCGCGGCCCTCCACGATGGCCACCTTCAGCCCCAGCTGACCCGCGCGGATCGCCGCATTATAGCCGCCGGGGCCGCCCCCGATGATGATGACGTCGTACTGGGCCATGAGTGGGACCTTCGCTGGCGGGCCGGTATGCCGGGCCTTGTCTATAGAGACGGGTTTCGCGGGCGCACACTAGTGACGGCGCATGCAAGGTCAACCGGAAGCGAAGCTTCAAAAAGGGACGAACCACGAAGAACACGAAGAACACCAAGATGACGGCGCTTTCAGCAGGTCGCCGGCTCGCGCAGTGAGAACGGATGATCGCGCTTGTGCGCGATCCTTGGTGGTCTTCGTGGTCTTCGTGGTTGATATTTCTTATCCCCCGCGCGCCACGAACCAGCCGTTGCGGAAGCCTTGGTCGGCTTTTCCATAGAGGAACGGCGAGCCATCCGGTTGAACAACCGATCCGCCCGCCGCCGCCAACACGGCATGACCGGCGGCGATGTCCCATTCCATAGTCGGGCCGTGGCGGGCGTAGAGATCGGCCTGTCCATCGGCGATGATGCAGAGCTTGATCGAGGAATCCATCGCCAGGCTGTGGGCGAAGCCGTATTGCGCCTTCAGCTCGGCCAGGGCCTCAGACTTCATGGTGTGGCTGATCAGGGCCAGGGCCTCGTCTTGCCGCCAGGGGCGCACATGCACCGGTTCGGCCTGGCCGCCAAAAGCCCGGCGGACGGCGCCCTGAGCGGTTGTGAACCAGGTGCGGCCCTGCACCGGCGCCGCCACCGCGCCGGCCACCGGAACCCCGTGTTCGATCAGCCCGATATTGACGGTGAAGTGCTCGTCCCCGCGCACGAAGGCCTTGGTGCCGTCCAGCGGATCGACCAGGAAGAAGCGCGGGCCGATGGCCGAGGGCGTGCCATAGGCGGCCGCGTCTTCCTCGGAAATCACCGGAATATCGGGAAAGGCCTGGGCGAGCGCCTCGAGGATCACCGCCTCGGCGCGGTGGTCCGCCTCGGTCACCGGGCTGTCGTCGTCTTTGCGACTCGTGGCGAAGACACCGCGCCATAGCGGCAGAATCTCCGCAGAAGCCCGCTCAACGATATCGGCCAGGATCACTCCGGCGGCGCTTAGATCTGTCATGGGTTGGGGCTATTACTCGCGCGGGTCCGGACCGACATAGACCAGCGAAACCTGAGCCGCGTCGATGGTCTGCTTGCCGGCGTGCTCGAAATTGACGGTGACTTTGTGACCGACCACAGTCTGCACCTGACCCAGGCCCCAATCGGCGCGGTCTGGGTGGCGCACCAAGGCGCCGGGCTCTAAAAACAAGTCGATCACGGTTCTGTTTGGCATGATGGCTAGGTTTGCCAAAGCGACAAATCAGGACAATCTTGCCTCCATGTCCACGTCCACCCTCGCCAATTCCGCGTCTGAAGCAGACAACGCCGGGCAGCCCGCGCCCGTTTTGCCCAATCAGGCGGACCTGGCCGCGCACCTGGCCGGCCGGCTTTGCCATGACTTGATCAGCCCGGTGAGCGCCATTGTGTCGGGCCTGGACCTGCTGGACGACCCTTCGGCCCAGGACATGCGCGAGGACGCCATGAACCTGATCGGCCAGAGCGCGCGCAAACTGGCCGCAGCCCTGTCCTTCGCCCGGGTGGCCTATGGCTCGTCGGCGTCGGCCGAGACCTTCGATCCGCGCGATCTTGAGATTCTCACGCGCGGGATCTTCTCGCACGTGCGCGCCGAGCTGGACTGGACCATGGGCGAAGACCGCCTGCCCAAGCCCGCCGCCCGCGCTTTGCTCAATCTGGCCCAACTGGGCGCTACGGCCTTGCCCACCGGCGGCGTCGCCCGTCTGTCGATGAAGCCCGAGGGCGACGACCTGGTCATCGAGATGAAGGCTGTCGGTCCGCGCGCGCGCCTGCGTCCGGAGGCCCAATCGGGCCTGCGCGGCGAGGCGGCGAGCGAAGGTCTGCCCGGCCAATGGGTTCAGCCCTACTACCTGGCCACCCTGGTGGCGGACGCCGGCGGGCGGGTGGACAGCGAGATTGTCGAGGATTGCGTCACGGTGACGGTGCGCCTTCCTTTGTCAAATCCCTGACCGGATTCTCACGCCTCCTTAACCAAGCTGACGCACTACTGAAGGTCGAGGAGAACCCCGACCGTTGAGAACCTGTCTGGTCGTCGACGACAGCCGCGTTATTCGCAAAGTCGCCCGGCGCATTCTCGAAGACATCGGCTTTGACGTCGCCGAGGCCGGCGACGGGATGGAGGCGCTTGCCTGGTGCCGGGCGTCCATGCCCGAGGCGATCCTTCTGGATTGGAACATGCCGGTGCTGAACGGCCTGGAGTTCCTGCAACAGCTGAGGCGCGAGCCCGGTGGCGACGCCCCGGTCGTGGTGTTCTGTACAGTGGAAAGCAGCCCCGAACGGATCGCCAAGGCGCTGAGCGCCGGCGCCAACGAATACATTATGAAGCCGTTCGACAGCGAAATCGTCGAATCCAAGTTCGCCGAGGCGGGCCTGATATGACCCCTCAGGAAATCGCCCTGATCGCTGATCTCGTCCGCCGCCGCTCCGGCGTCGTGGTGGATGTGGACAAGACCTATTTGATTGAAAGCCGGCTGGCGCCTGTGGCCCGACGCGAAGGCTTTCCCGGGATCAGCGGATTGATCCGCGAGATCGCCGAACGTCGCGACGAGAAGCTCATCTGGCCCGTGGTGGAAGCTATGGCATCGACCGAGACCCTGTTTTTCCGGGACCGCACCCCGTTCGATCAGTTGCGAAACGACATCCTGCCGGTGCTGGCGCGAAGTCGACAGGACCCGATCCGCATCTGGAGCGTGGGCTGCGCCACGGGGCAGGAGCCCTATTCCCTGGCTATGTTGATTGACGAGGAGCGCGGGACCCACGCAGGATTGAAGGTCGACATCTTCGCCAGCGACCTGTCCGAGCGCTGCCTGGAGAAGGCGCACAGCGGCCTCTACACCCAGTTTGAGGTCCAGCGCGGCCTGCCCTCGCGCCTGCTGATCAAATATTTCGAGAAGGTCGAGGACGCCTGGGTCCTGTCCCCGCGCATCCGGCAGATGGTGCGCTGGCGGCGCATGAACCTGCTGGGCGACCTGCGCGCCCTGGGCCAGTTCGACGTGATCTTCTGCCGCAACGTGCTGTCGGCGTTCGATGACTCCACGCGCAAGATGGTGTTGGAACACCTGGCCTTGGCCTTGGCCGAGGACGGCTTTTTGATGCTGGGCCTGAACGAGACCGCCACGGGCCTGACCCAGGCCTTCCGTCCGGTACCCGGTCGTCGGGGGCTGTACATCCGCAACCCGCAGCACCGGGCGGCAGCCTAAGGCCGGGTCCTTTAGACCGAGGCCATACGCGAGGATTTGGTCGGCGTCCGGGCAGGGTCCGCCGTGTTCGGCGGAGCGGCGGGCGAAGGAAAGGTCAGTCGGGCGGTGACGCCTCCGGCTTCATTGGGCGTGATCTCTGCAGTTCCGCGGAGTTGGCGTGCAAAGGCGGTCATCAAGGTGCGCCCCACCCCATCGCCGATGACCGGCGGCCCGATCTTGGAGCCCTCATCGGCGATTTCCAGCGTGGCTGTGTCGCCCTGCAGGCGGAAGCGCACGTGGAGCACCCCGCCTGAGGCGAAAGCGTGCTTGCGGGCGTTGGACACCGCTTCCACCGCAAACAAGGCCAGGGGCGCCAGCTTGTCCGGGTCGATCGTCAGTTCATCGGCCTGCAAATCCGTGCGAATCTGAGGATTGCTGCCGGAGTCGGACGACAGAACCTGGCCGATCAATTCGTCGAGAAACTGATGCAGATCGACCCGCCGCAGATCCGGCCCCTGATAGAGCGCCCGGTAGATCAAGGCCAGGGCGCCGATCCTTTGCCGGGTGTCTGAAATGGCCTCGCGGGCCGCAGGGTCCGAGAGCGCCCTTTGCTGCATATTGAGCAGAGACGAGATGACCTGAAGGTTGTTCTTCACCCGGTGATGGATTTCCCTCATCAGCGCATCCTTCTGCGCCAGGGATTCCAGCAGCGATTGGTCGCGCGCGACAATGGCCTGGGCCATGACGTCCAGGGAATGGGCCAAGGCGCGGATTTCCGGCGGCCCGGACTCAGCCTTGACCGGGCGAACCGTAAACCGGCCGCGGGCATAGATCGCCGCCACCCGGTCAAGATAGTGCAGCCAGCGCACGGCCACGCGCTCGGCGACGATCCACACCGCCGCCAGAGCCAGGAAAAAAGCGGCCAGAGGCAGAAGCACGGCCGAAAGGGGATTGAGCTTAGCCCAGGAAAACAGGCCCTCATTGGGCGCCGACAGCACCAGACTGAGCCCCCCCAGCAAGGGCGCGGTGGTGAACACCCGGTCCTGACCCGTGTCGTCCTTGCCGATGAAGAACTGTGGTCGAGTCAAAGCCGCATCAAGAACGGGTTTAGGCAGGGGGGAGAAGGCCGTTGGGTGCGACCGTGTGATAAAATGACCCTGACGGTCTATAATGGCCGCTTGAGCCCCGTCGGGCAGGGATCGGTCGGTCAGATCGGGCATCAAGGCCGATAAGAGAATGACCGATGCCCGAACGCCCTCAAAGCGGCCGTTCGCATCCGTTTCTCGCGCCCCCACGATCACGGCGGGCTCGCGGTCGTACAGGCCGGCGGGGGCGCGGGCGGCGACGGAATTCGCGCCGAACTTCAGGGCTGTAAACCAATCCGATTGGCCCCGGCCAGGATCGGCGCCGACCGGCGCGACGGAGCACATCAGCCGGCCTTGGGGGTCGAACCGCATAAGATTGGCGTATCCGCGCTGCCGGTTGACCAATAGGCGTTGCAAGGACGAGCAGTCCCCGCCCCCGGCCTGGGAGGCGGCGATGTGCAGCATGATCTGCGCGCCCTGAATGCGGTAGCTGCCCGCCACGGCGCTGCGTTCGGCGGCGGCCGTCAGCAGAAGGCGGCGTTCATCGGCTTCGCGCCGAACGGCGACCACCGATTGGGCCGCGCCCAACAATAGGATCGGCGCCAGGGCGGCAGCCAGGGCGGCCCCCAGCCGAACGCGAATGGTCAGAGGGCCCCACCCTAACCGGGACATCGTCTTATCTTGATGAACTCAGCCTTTCGGACTCCATCAGGATGGACCGCATCGCATCCCCAGCCGGGGCGCCGTCGCGGTCATACCGTCCATCCGTCAAGACAGCCTGCAGGGCCCGCCGCGCGCGACTCACACGGCTTTTGACCGTGCCCACCGCGCAGTTGCAGATTTCAGCGGCCTCGTCATAGGCAAAGCCCCCCGCGCCGACCAGGATCAAGGCTTCGCGCTGCTCGGGCGGCAGCATGGCCAGCCCCTGGCGCAATTCGTCCAGGGCGACGAGGGCTTCAGGATTGTCGATGGCCACCAGGGTGCGTTCAGCCGCTTCCTGGTCAAGCTGATTGGTGCGCCAAGACCGGCGCCGTTCCGAATAGAACTGGTTGCGCAGGATCATGAAGGTCCAGGCCTTCATATTGGTGCCCATCTGATAGGACGCCCGGGCGTCCCACGCCTTCATCATGGCGTCCTGCGCCAGGTCGTCTGCCGCGGTGGCGTCACCGGTAAGGCTTCTGGCGAACGCCCGCAGATGGGGGATCAGGCCGATGAGTTGGGCTTTGAAGGCGGCGTCTTCGGCCGGCGTGCGTGCGGTGTCAGTCATCTTTCCGACCCGCCGATCCATCGTCGGCGCGCCGAAGAATTTCGAGGAATTCATCCGGGACCGGCTCGGCCACCAGTTCGTCGAACATCTGCCGCAGCTTCACGCCGATCGCCTGTTGGCGCAGACGGGCCTCATCCACATGGGGGTCGGATCTGCGGCGAGGTTCCATAGGTGTTTGCTCAATCATCCCTGCAGGCCGCTTCGGCGACCGCCCCCTGTGATTATCTGTCGGCATGCAAACGCCTGAATTCTCGGCTCGGTTCCCACGTGACCGACATAAAATGCCGTCCGGCGGGAACCGTGAAGCAAAATCTGCGTTTCCGATCTGATCGTGCGAGCGCACACTGCCCGCTGCGATCCTGTCGGGGAGGATACACTATTGAGTTTGCTGGCACGCTTGGCGCCCCATCTGCCCTATCTACGCCGCTATGCGCGAGCGTTGACCGGCGATCAGTTGACCGCCGACCATTACGTCCGCGTCACCCTGGAAGCCGTGGTGGCCGGTGAACGGTCGCTCGAAGCGACCATGCCGGCCCGCGCGGCGCTCTACCATACTTTTCACGCCATCTGGCGCACGACCGGGGCCCGTCTGGAGGCGCCGGAGGAGGACATCGCGCGCCCGGCCGATCCTTCGCGGCGCCTGTTGCGCATCGCCCCGCGTTCGCGTCAGGCCTTTCTTCTGACCGCCCTGGAAGGCTTCACCCTGAGCGAGGCCGCCCAAATTCTTGAAGCCGATTTTGACGATATCGAAGGCCTCATCGCCGAGGCCCAGGCCGAAATCGACGCCGAGTTGGCGACCGATGTGCTGATCATCGAGGATGAACCGGTGATCGCGGCCGATATCGAGGCCCTGGTTCGCGAATTGGGCCATCGCGTGTCGGACATAGCCGCCACCCGGCGTGAAGCCGTCGAGGCCGTGGCCCGTCAAATGCCCGGCCTGGTTCTGGCCGACATTCAACTGGCCGACGGCTCATCGGGCATCGACGCGGTCAAGGACATCCTGGCCAACGATAGCGTGCCGGTGATCTTCATCACGGCCTTCCCCGAACGCCTGCTGACCGGGGAGCGTCCCGAGCCGACCTTCCTGATCACCAAACCGTTCCAGCCCGAAACGGTGAAGGCGGCCATCGGTCAGGCCCTGTTCTTCCACCCAGCCAAGGCTAAGGTCGCCGCCTAAACCTGCAATAGCCTGCGCACCGGCGATTTTTATCCTCAAACGCCTTTGAGCGATTGTGAATCCATGCCCTTTCCGGTTTTGATGACCTATCAATACCGGAAAGGGTCTTGTGCATGTCGTTTCGACGGGTCCTCTGCGGCGCCCTTGCGCTCCTGATCGCGGCCGGCGCAGCGACGGCTACCGGAGCCCAGACGCCCGCGGCCCCGCCCCAGGTCGGACAGAAGCTCAAGGACTCCAAAGGCGCGGTGGTGGGCGAGGTCGAAAAAGTCATCGCCGATGCCGACGGTCGCCCCAGGCAGGTTCTGATCCGGGTCACGCGCGTTCTTCGCGTCTTGCCGCTGGATTCTCTGGTTCGCTCAGGCGACGGCTATGTCACCGTCTTGAGCCGGGCCGAGTTGGAAGCCCTGCCGCCGGCCGACTAACTCGCCGGAACAGTTTTATTCGGAACTGATTTTCAACCAGCGGGTTTATGAGTCTGCGGAGGCGGCGACGCCCCCCCGACTCAGGGCCGGTCAGCCCGGCCTGCCGCCTCCGCACCCCTCCCCGAACACTCAGGACGATTTGACATTTGGGGCGCGGCTGCGCGTCCTGGCGCCTACCGCCTTGCCCGCGCAGCGAATAGAAAATTGAACCACGAAGCTCACGAAGAACACGAAGGAAGCACCGACCTCTTGGTGATCTTCGTGGCCTTCGTGGTTCAATAATCTTGGGTCCCGCTCGCCCGGGAAGAGCGGAGTAGCGCGCCGTACCTGTGCTCTAACGGCCCTTTGGGGCGTCTTTTTTGTTCAGCAGCACCTTGACGATGGTCGCCAGCACCAATGGGTTGCGTACCGCAAGGGCCGCAGCCGCGATCAGGGCGCTGCTGGACACGATCGGCCGCTCGCGCGCCAGTTCAAACAGTTGATCCACAATGCCGGCGCCATTGGCGCGCGGGCGGATCAACTTTCGGCGCATGGCGCCGGCCTGCAGGGCGGCGATCAGACCAATCAAACCGATCAGCAACCCGGCGGCCAGGCAAACCATGCCCGCCGCCCCGGCCGGGCCGAAAACCGGACGCGCCAGAGCGAACAGGGCGAAGGCGGCCGCCAGGACAATAACGCCGGCCGCAGCCATGATCGCGGCGGCTGCGACCAGGGCCAGAACAATCTTGCGAATGATCAATGCCGACGGCCCGACAGCATCATGCCCAGCACCACGCCCACGGCCAGGGCGGCCAAGGCGGCCGGAACAGGCCGCTCATTGATGCGGTCCACCAGATAGGTCTGGGCCTCATCCAGCCGTTTGCCGGCGTAGTCGGTGTATTCGCGCGGATCCACGCCCAAGTCGTCGAAGCGGTCATGCACCACCGAGCCGGCGCGGCGCGCAAGGTCGTTGAGCGCACGGGCGGTGTCGGCGGCGGCCTCGGCCGTCGCCTTGCGGGCGGCATCGGGTGAGGGACGGGACGAATTGGCGGGCATGGCGCAGCTCCGAAGAGATCGATGGGGCATTATCGCTCCGGATCGGTAAACGCCAAGTCTAAACTGGGCGGGTCGGATGCGTCGCGACGCCGGATGGAACGCGCGGCGGGGCCTGGCGGTTCTACTGTGGGCTCCCGATGAGGAGGCCGCCGGAGCCAGTCATGCGCAATCCCGCCTTCCGCCTTTGCCTGTGCCTAAGTTTATGGGCTGCGGCGAGCCTGACCGGATGTGACAGACCCCCGCCGCTGGGCGGCGGCTTGCGCCCGGACGGCGGCGGACCCAAGGCCATGAGCCTGGGCGACGGCGCCGCCGCCAGCCTGGCTGCACAAGACTTTCTGACCAAGGCGGTGGGCGCGGACCTCTACCAGATCGAGGCGGCTAAGGTCGCCGCGCTCAAGGCGCACTCGGCCGAAATCAAGGCTTTCGCCAAGGCCATGGGCGAGGAGCACGCCTCTTCGCGCGCGTTGCTGGTCGCCGCAGCAAAAGGCCCCGGCCAGCCCGTGCCCGTCCCAACCCAGCCCACCGAACAACAGCAATCCATGCTTCATCTGCTGAATCGGGAAAAGCCGAGCGATTTTGATCGCACCTTTATCGAGCAGCAGGTTCAGATTCATCAGGAGACCCTGGCGGTGATCGACGCCTATGCGCGCGGGGGCCAGATCGCCTCAATTCGGGCGGTGGCCAATGGCCTGGCCCCCGACCTGCGACAGGACTTGGACAAGGCCCAAGCCATCGAAGACGCCATGGACAAGTCCTAGGTTTGTATTGACGTCCGTTTCGCCCGAAAACCGGTTCCCACTGTTCGGAACGCACTCTAACAGGCTTGCGTGCGACGCCGTTTTTTCCTACCGACGCGCCATGGTCGATCAGCTTATTCAGAACAATATCGCCTGGGCTCAGGGCAAGACCCGCAGCGACCCCACCTATTTCAAGCGCCTCGTGGGCCAGCAGACCCCGCAATATCTGTGGATCGGCTGCGCCGACAGCCGCGTTCCGGCCAATGACATCGTCGGATTGGATCCGGGCGAGTTGTTCGTCCACCGCAACGTGGCCAATCTCGCCCCGCCCCAGGACGCCAACTATCTGTCCGTCCTGCAATACGCCGTGGAGGTGCTGAAGGTTCAGCACATATTGGTGGTGGGCCATTACGGCTGCGGCGGCGTCGCTGCGGCGGTGGACGGCAAGCGGCACGGCCTGATCGACCACTGGCTGCATCCCATCCGCGAGGTCGCCGGCGAGCATCGGCGGGAGCTGGCCGACTTGCCCGAGGCCCGGCGGCATGACCGCCTGTGCGAACTGAACGTGATCCGCCAAGTGCGCAACGTCGCTTCCGACGTAATCGTGCAAGACGCCTGGGCGCGCGGTCAGCCGCTCAAGGTGCACGGCTGGGTCTATTCCCTGGCCAACGGCCTGGTCACTGACTTGAAAACGACCCTGCGCGGGGTCGACGACTATCACCGGATGATTCCAGGCGGTTGACCCCCTCATAGGCGCCCTACAGCCTAAACTCCCCCTATGGGAGGCGTGCTCTTGCCAAGGCGCCGGTTTTGCATCTCAATTTGGCCTCATGCCTGTGTAGCATGACGGTTTGGGTCGTTTCGCCGCCTTGGAGAGCTCGCTTTTTGTTCCAGTCCTTACGCGTTTGGCGAATCGCCGTCTTAGCCGGCTTGCTGGGATTGGGCCTGACGGCCGCCGCCGTCGCGGCCTCGCCGCCCCTGCCGCAACCGACCAAGCCGGTGGATATTCAACGGCTGGCGGGCCGCTGGTACGAAGTCGCCCGCGTGCCCAATCTGGCGGAAAACGGCTGCCCCTTCGCCACCACCGACTGGGATCCCCTGCCGGGCGGCAAATTCCGCGTGACCCAGACCTGCAGCAAGGGCCCCGGCGCCCCGCCGGGACGGGTAATCCGCGCCACCGCCGACCCGCTGGATCCGGCCGGCAACACCAAGTGGCGCATGAACTATTTCGGCGGATTCATCCGTCGCGACTACTGGGTGCTGGACTCCGCCCCCGACGGCGCCTGGATCATCCTGGGCATGCCCGGAAAGCACTATGTCTGGGTCCTGTGCCGTGACCCGCAGACCCCCCAAGCCCAGCGCGAAGCCTATATCCAACGCGTCGCGACCCTAGGCTATGACGCCAGCCGGCTGGTGTTCCCCGTCGTGGTCGCCGAACGCGGCGAGTAGGGCCGAGCACAGAACTTGAGGCCGCCCCCCCTACTTGCATCCGGAACGAAAGCCGAACAGGTTAGGGTCGATGGAAGCCCTGGCCCTCATTGCCCTGTCCCGCCCGGAAACCACCGGCGTCGTCACGCGCGGCGCGGCGCGGCTGATGATCGCGTTGGGCTATGCGCCTTTGCTGGAGGTGGGCCTGCCGAACGGCCGGCGGGCCGATGTAATGGCGCTGGGACCCAAGGGCCAGATCGCCATCTGCGAGGTCAAGTCGGGGATCGAGGATTTCCGGACGGATCGCAAATGGGGCGAATACCTGCCCTATTGCGACGCCTTCTATTTCGCCGTCTCACCGGAGTTTCCTCAGGATGTGCTGCCCGGCGAGCCTGGGCTGATCGTGGCGGACGGTTTCGGCGGGGCGATCATCCGCCCGGCGCCGGACGCGGCCCTGGCCCCGGCGCGGCGCAAGGCCCTGACCTTGGCCTTTGCCCGGCTGGCGGTGTGGCGCACGAACGAGCTCTAATTCGACATTTCAGCGGGGTAATCGGCGCTCCCGGCGCAAGCCGGGACCAAGATTATTGAACCACAAAGATCACGAAGGACACAAAGGAAACACCAAGCCCTTGGTGATCTTCGTGAGCTTCGTGGTTCAATGTTTCTATTCGCTGCGCGCGCGAAGGCGGACTCGCCTCACGTTATCTGGCTCTAAGCCGCGGTCATCAGCGGCCGGATACGGTCCAGCACCTGAGGCGAGCGGGCCAGTTCCGCGCGGGTTTCGGGCTCTTTGGCCAGCTTCAACACGGCGGCCTTGGCCTTGTTGGCCGCAGGGCCCATCGGGGCGGCCTCGCCCAGGGCGAGCTTGAGCAATACGGCCAGTTTCTGCATCGACGGGGCGCCCGACCGCATCAGGCACTCCACCAGATTGATGTCGGACTCGATCAGGCCCCCGACTTCGCCGAGGCGATGGATGATCAGCAGCCGATCACTTTCCGGAATTTCAATGCGGCCCACCGTTCGTTGAAGGTCCGCCAGGGCCAGTAGGCGATGGCCCGTGGGCTCGCTGGATTGGCGCATGTCCTTCTCAAACCGCAGGGCGGTCACCGCCCCGATCAGCCACTGGGCGGCCTGGCGCTTATTGGCGGGGCCGGTGACGTTCTCGGCCACCCGGATCAGGGCGCGAACCTCCTCAGAGGCGTTGGCCGACTTGGCGACCGCGGCGGTGACAAATTCAGACCCCACCAGCATGCGCGAACGCTCAATAAAGGCGTCCAGAATGTCTTCCTTGGGCAGCAGCTTGCCGGCCGCGGCCGTCAAGGTCATGGCCAGGGCGCGCAGCACATCAATCTCGGCTTGGGCGTCGGAGGGACGCAGGCGACGCGAGCCCTTGACCTCGCCCAGCACCTTTCTGCCGACCGCCACACGCACGCCTTCGAAATAAGCGCCTTCCATCCAGCGCGACAGACGCGCCGCAGCGCCCTCCAAAGGCGGAATGGTGTTGGCGACGTTCGGATCCATGCTCGCCAGCAGATTGACCGTAGATCCGGCGGCTAGGCGCGTCATGGCGCATAGGCTGCCGCCCAGGTCCAGACCAGGACCGAGAAGTTCGCTCATGCCCAGGGGCGAGCCCATGATCTCGCCCAGCGGCTGTTCCAGCACCTGGAAGGCCAAGGCGCGCGGGCGTTCCTCCGCCGGCGCCTTGTCGGCCAGATCCAGCAAGCGATCTATCTTGGCGCTCCAGGTCCGGGCGTCGGCCAGATATTGGGCTACGCCGCCGCCGATCTTGTAGGCGCCTTCCGGATCGTCGATCAGGCGGACGCAGGCCTGGGCAAAGGACTCCTTGCTGAAATCGGCCAGGGCGCCACGCCGACCGTCCTTGATCAGGCGGTTGATGGTCCTCTCGATCAAGGCGTTGAAGGTGCGGATGACCTCATGCACCGACGCGTTGCGCGCTTGGGCCTCGGGGATGGCGATCTTCTGCACGGCGTGCTGCAGATCGGTGCCCCCGGCTTCAAGCTTCTCGGCCAAATCCGGCCGGTGAAGCAGCTCGAACGATGTGGCCTTGTTACGGGTCAGCCAGCCCTCGAGCAGACGGGCGATCCTTTGGCGGGCGTGCAGGGTGTACAGGTCCTGAGGCGCGACGCACAGCGGGCCGGCCTCTTCGGTCAGGCCCTTGGTCTTGCGCTTTTCCGCCGTGCCCTTGGCTAGGATGGTGATGGAATTATATTCGCCGGTATCCGGGTCACGGATTTCCTTAGTGACCCTGACAGCCACCGCCCGGGTCTGAGACAGCAGTTCCTCGGCGAACTCCATGGCGCGGCCACGGTCTTCGGTAGCCAACTCCAAGGCCATGCTCGCCGCCTCGTTGCGCCGGGCGAAAACCTCATAGTGGATTTGATCGTCGCTCATGCTCTGCGGCCCTCAATCGCCGCAAAATGCAGGACTTAAGCTTAATATCGCGTTGAAACATCGCACCGCGGTCCATGACGCTTCAAAGCGCAGATGGACGGACACTTGCCTTGATGGCGCCCAAACGGGCCTCTAGGAGTTATGGCCGAGGCGCGCTGACGAGAAGGCGAACGATGGCGAACATCACACTGGTCGACGACGACGAAAACATCGTCGCATCCATCTCCATGGCTCTGGAAAGTCACGGCCACGCCGTCACGTCCTATTATGACGGGGCCTCGGGCTTGGCCGCTTTAGAAAGCGATCCCCCTGACCTGGCGATCCTGGACGTGAAGATGCCGCGCATGGACGGCATGGAGGTGCTTCGGCGCCTGCGACAGACCTCATCCATTCCGGTCATCATCCTGACCTCCAAGGACGAGGAGATCGACGAGATCCTGGGCTTTAACCTCGGAGCGGACGACTACATTCACAAGCCGTTCAGCCAGAGGCTGCTGATCGAGCGGGTCAAGGCCGTCTTGCGCCGGGCGGGGGCCGATGCGGCTGATGCGGCCTCCGCCGCCGGCGCCTCGGCGGCTGCATCTGCCCGAGCGATCAAACGCGGCAGGCTGACCTTGGATCCGGAGCGGCACGATTGCCTCTGGGAAGGCCGGCCGGTGAAGCTGACGGTGACGGAGTTCCTATTGCTGCAGGCCCTGGCCCAACGGCCGGGCTTCGTCAAAAGCCGGGACAACCTGATGGACGCCGCCTATGAAGATCAGGTCTATGTCGACGACCGCACGATCGACAGCCACGTCAAACGCATGCGCAAGAAGTTTCGGCAGGTGGACCCCGCCTTCGATGCGATAGAAACCCTTTATGGCGTCGGATACCGCTATCGCGAAACTTAGAACCCTGCTGCATCGATCATTGCGGAATCGGTCAGGCGACGACGGTCACCCATCGGACGCCGCCGGCCGGACGACGCGCCCATCGCCTGATCGGCGCCAAAGTCGCCGTCAATGGCTGCCGGGATCCCGGCTCGGACGGCTGATTGTCGGCTTAAATCTGCTCGGCCTGGCGATATTGGTTGTCGGCGCCCTGGTGCTCAACGAATTCCGCCGATCCCTGGTGGAAGCCCGCGCGGACAGCTTGCGCACCCAAGGTGAGCTGATCGCCAATGTCATCGCCGTGGGCGCCACCCAAGGCTCGCCCGAACCGATGCTGGAACAACAACGCGCCACCGACCTGCTGCAGGCGCTGTTCATTCCCAGGTCCCAGCGCGCGCGCCTGTTCGACGCCCACGGTCGATTGATCGCCGATTCCTATCTGATCGCCGACCGCGTGGAGGTCGAGCCCCTGCCGCCGGCCCACAAGCGGGGGGAATGGCGGCTGCCGATCCCCGAAAAGGCCGCCGAACAGCCCAACGCCCAGGCCCAGGGCCTTGCGCGCGACGCCCTGAAACGCGAAGTGGCCCAGGCCCTCAAGGGCCAGAGGATCAGCGATATCCGGATCAATTCCGGGGGCGAACAGGTTGTCTCGGTCTCCTTGCCCATCCAGAACGTCAAGGCGGTGCTGGGGGTGTTGACCTTGGAAGCTGGCGACATCGACGCCACCATCATCGCGCAACGATGGGCGCTGGCGCCCTTTGTGCTGGTGGCGTTTGGCGCGACCTTGGTCTCGTCCCTGCTCATGAGCCGACTGATCGCGCGGCCTGTGCTCAAGCTGGCTGAAGCCGCCGACCGGGTGCGGCTGTCGCGAGCCCGGGCCATAACCTTGCCGAAACTGGCGCGTCGGGAGGACGAATTGGGCGATCTGACCCGGTCGCTGGAAAGCATGACCATCACTCTGTCCGAGCGGATGGACGCCATCGAGCACTTTGCCGCCGACGTGGCCCACGAAATCCGCAACCCTTTGACCTCCATCCGATCAGCGGTGGACACCCTGCCCCTCGTGTCGGACGCCAAGGCCCGAGCGCGTTTGATGGACATCCTGCAGCAGGACGTTACGCGGCTCGACCGGCTGGTGACCGACATTTCCAACGCCTCGCGACTAGACGCTGAGCTTTCGCGCGAGGAGCCCCGGGCGTTCGATCTGGCGCGCCTGCTCAAGGACCTGATCGGTCCTTACGCCGCGTCGACGCGCAAGGCCGGAGCGCCGGTGCGCTTCATCGCACCGGACGCGCCCGGGCCGATGCTGGTGGTGGGGCTGGAAGGTCCGCTTGGCCAGGTGTTCCGCAATCTGATCGATAACGCGCGCTCCTTCAGCCCGCCGGGCGGCGAGGTGAGGGTCAGGCTGTGGCGGGGTGATCGCGAGATCCTGGCGGCCGTGGAGGACGACGGGCCGGGCGTGCCGGAAGAGAACTTGGAGACGATCTTTGAGCGCTTTTACACATCCAGGCCAAAGGGCGCGGCGTTCGGCTCCAACTCGGGCCTGGGTTTGTCCATCGCCCGCCAGATCGTGCTGGCCTATAACGGGCGATTATGGGCGGAAAACCGTAGGGGACCGGACGGCGCCGTGCAGGGCGCGCGCTTTGTGGCCGCCATGCCCGAGCCGCGCCCGGACATTCGTTCATGATCCTGCATGCGGGTCTGGTCAGCGGCTATGGGCCGGCCGGCTGGCGCGGGGCGCTGATCGAGGGGCCGTCGGGCGCCGGCAAGAGCGATCTCGCCCTGCGCGCCCTGGCCCTGGGCCTGAGACTGGTGGCGGACGACCAAACCGAGGTCTGGCCCTGCGAGGGTCGCCTGTTCGGCGCCTGCCCGCCCACCATTGCCGGGTGGATGGAGGTTCGCGCCCTGGGACTGGGCCGAGTTTCGGCGCTGCGACAGTCGCAAATCGTCCTGCTGGTGATCTGCCAAAATCAAGGCGATGTCATCGAGCGCATGCCTGAGGTCGAACATCGCGAGGTTCTGGGCGTTAAGCTTCCGGTGCTGCGTCTTAATGCGCTTGAAGCTTCCGCAGCGGTAAAACTCCAGTGGGCGTTGAGTCGGCTTGGAGCTAAGCCCTAAGCGGCGTATCAAGCGGCTTCGGCGCTCGCCGACTCGGGAGACCCCGTTGAAGGACTGCGTATGATTGGGCTCGTGATCGTCACACACGGGCGGCTGGCCGAAGAATTCGTCCTGGCCATGGAGCACGTCGTTGGGCCGCAACAGGCTGTGCGCGCGGTTTGCATCGGCCCTGAGGACGACATGGAAAAGCGTCGACGCGACATACTGGCCGCCGCCGAACAGGTGGACGGCGGTCAAGGCGTGATCCTGCTGACCGATATGTTCGGCGGCACCCCCTCCAATCTGGCCATTTCGGTGATGGAACAGACCAGGGCCGAGGTGATCGCCGGGCTCAATCTGCCCATGCTGATCAAGTTGGCCAGCGTGCGCGGCCGCGAAAACCTGCAGACCTGCGTGGCTCACGCCCAGGAGGCGGGCCGCAAATATATTTCCGTCGCATCCTATGTGTTGGCCGGCGAAAAATGACCGTCAGCCGGACCGTCGACATCTGCAACGCCCGAGGTCTGCACGCGCGGGCCTCGGCCAAGTTTGTTAAGCTCGCCTCGACGTTCGACGCCGAGGTCAAGGTCGGGCGTGAGGGACAAACGGTGGACGCGCGCTCGATCATGGGGTTGATGATGCTGGCGGCGGGTCCGGGCTGTGAAATTGAGATTACCGCCGAGGGGCCTGAGGCCGAACAGGCCATAGGCGCTTTAGTGGAACTGGTCGAAGGGCGTTTCGACGAGGATCAGTGAAGGTCATGGGTGACTTCGCCAAGGTGGGCGCAAAGCCCGCGCAGGAAGTCGAACTCAAGTTCGAGTTAGAACCCGAAGCCCTGGACCGGCTTGAGGAACGCCTCACCGTACGGGCGGCGGATCTCTCCCCGGCGCAGACGGTGGTCTCCGTCTATTACGACACCCCGAGCCAAGCTCTGCGCAAAGCCGGCCTAACCCTGCGGGTCAGAACGGACGGCGGGCGAAGCATCCAGACGGTTAAGACCGTGGGCGATGGCCTATTCACCCGCGGTGAATGGGAATGCGACCTGGTCCAGGACGGATTGAATCTGGACGCCCTGAGCCAGACGCCCTTTGCCGAGACCTTTGGCGACGCGGCCCCGCTGCTCAAGCCGATCTTCTCCACCCGCATGCGCCGCACCCGGCGGCTGATCCGCGAACCGGCCGGCGAGGTGGAGGCGGCGCTGGATAGGGGCGACATCGAAGCGGCAGGGCGCACGATAGCGGTATGCGAGCTGGAGCTTGAATTGAAGAGCGGGCTTCCAGAGGCCCTGTTCGGCCTGGCCCGACGCCTGTCTGAAAGCGAACCCTTGCGCCTGAGCTTCGAAACCAAGGCCGCGCGCGGCTTTAGATTGCTTTCCGCCGTCTCGCCGGGTCCCAACAACGGCGAGCCGCCCCGGCTGAACCCCGATATGACGGTCGCGCAGGCCTTCGCCGCCATCGGCGCGCGGGGCCTTAGGCAGCTGACGGCCAATGCTCAGACCCTGCGCGCCTTGCGTCGACCCGAGGCCCTGCACCAGGCCCGGGTGGCCATCCGGCGTCTGCGTACGGCATTCAAGCTGTTCGAAGCGGCGGCCCGCGACAACGATTACGACCGCTTGGCCGGAGAGCTCAAGTGGCTGGGCCGCGAGATGGACGAGGCGCGCGATCTGGATGTGATGATCGCCGACACCTTTCGCCCGGCGGCTGATCGCCTCCATGACCAGAAGGGCCTGGCTGAGCTCGGCCGCCGCATGCACGCGGCGCGTGGCGCGGCCTACGACCGAGCCCTTAAGGCCTTGGACAGCCCCCGTTATCTCACCTTGACCCTGGATCTGGCCGCGTGGCTGGACAGCGGGGCGTGGCGCGCGCCGGACGGCCGCGCATCCGGCGCCATCGGCCCGTTCGCCCGCCAAGGACTGGACCGACTGCGCCGACAGATCAAGCGGCAGGGCAAGGGGCTGGAGGGCCTGAGCCCCGACCTGCGCCACAAGCTGCGCATCCGCGCCAAACGACTGCGCTACGCGGTGGAATTCTTCGGCGACCTTTACGACGGCGCGCACGGCCGCAAGGCGTTTACGCAAACGCTCAAGGGTTTGCAGGACGCGCTGGGGAGCCTGAACGACCTGGAGGTGGCGCGCCGGCATGGCCTGGCTCTCGCCGAAAGCGGAGGCCGCGCCGCCGGCGACAGCGCGACCCAAGGCGCCCGCCAAGCCTTCGCCGCCGGCCTGATGATCGGCGCGCGCGCCAAATCGGAAAAGCCGATGCTGAAGACCGCGGGCAAACTGCTGGATAAGCTGGTGGCCGCCGAGCCGTTCTGGCGGGGCTAATAAAATCCGCTCACCCCGGCGGAGGCCGGGGTCCAGTTTATAAGGCGAAACGCCTCAGCAATTCAGCGTTTCATTGAGATCAGCCCAGCCTGGATTCATCTCCTCGATCAGCCTCAACTTCCAGGGTCGCCGCCATTCTTTGATCTGCCGCTCGCGCCGGAATGCCGTTTCACGCTCTTCATGGACCTCGTACCAGAACAGTTTGTCGCAACCATACTTGGCGGTGAAGCTGTCGGGGCGAGCCTTGCTCTTGTGCTGCCAGACCCGGCCAGGCAGATCGTCGGTGTGACCAACGTAGAGCGTGCCGTTGCGACCGCTGGCCATGATATATGTGTAAAAGGACAAGGCGGCGCTCTATGAGCTGGACCCCGGCCTCCGCCGGGGCGAGCGGGTAATTTTATGCCGAATCGCCTCCGAAATCGCCATTGGCGGGGCGATAAGCGAGGGCCGTCCCGCCACTTCATATAAAGACATCTTTATATCCTTATTGCCTCCCCTCGCCCGCGCCGCTATAGGTTCCCTATAAAGCAGGAGCCGACCCATGGCCGACTACATCATCCGCGACATCACCCTGGCCGATTGGGGCCGCAAGGAAATCGCCATCGCCGAGACGGAGATGCCGGGGCTGATGGCTCTGCGCGCGGAGTTCGGCAAGGATAAGCCGCTGAAGGGCGCGCGCGTGGCCGGCTCGCTGCACATGACCATTCAGACGGCGGTGCTGATCGAGACCCTGCAGGCCCTGGGCGCGGACGTGCGCTGGGCCTCATGCAACATCTTCTCCACCCAAGACCACGCGGCTGCGGCCATCGCCGCCGCTGGCACGCCAGTGTTCGCCGTCAAGGGCGAGACCCTGCCGGAGTACTGGGACTATGCCCACAAGATCTTCGAATGGTCCGACGGCGGCTATCCCAATATGATCCTGGACGACGGCGGCGACGCCACCTTGCTGTGCGTGCTGGGCCCCAAGGCCGAGAAGGACCCGTCGATCCTGAACGATCCGCAAAATGAGGAGGAAGAAGCCCTCTATGCGGTAATGAAGCGCTATCTGAAAGAAAAACCCGGCTTCTATTCGGCCATCCGCGACGCCATCAAGGGCGTGTCGGAGGAAACCACCACCGGGGTCCACCGCCTGTATCAGATGGCCGAAAAGGGCGAGCTGCCCTTCCCCGCCATCAACGTCAACGACAGCGTGACCAAGTCCAAGTTCGATAACCTGTACGGCTGCCGCGAAAGCCTGGTGGACGCTATCCGCCGCGGCACCGACGTGATGCTTTCGGGCAAGGTCGCCGTGGTCGCCGGCTATGGCGATGTGGGCAAGGGCTCGGCCGCATCCCTGCGCCAAGGCGGCGCACGCGTGATCGTCACTGAGGTCGACCCGATCTGCGCCCTGCAGGCGGCCATGGAGGGCTATGAGGTCCGCACCATGGAAGGCGCCTTGAAGGACGGCGATATCTTCGTCACCGCCACGGGCACCAAGGACGTCATCACTGTCGACCACATGCGCGGCATGAAGAACAACGCCATCGTATGCAACATCGGCCACTTCGATGCGGAAATTCAGGTCGCCGGTCTGCGCAACTTCAAGTGGGACGAGATCAAGCCCCAGGTCCACCACGTGGAATTTCCAGACGGCAAGAAGATCATCCTCTTGTCCGAAGGCCGCCTGGTGAACCTGGGCAACGCCACGGGCCACCCGTCCTTCGTGATGAGCGCCTCCTTCACCAACCAGACCCTGGCTCAGATCGAGCTGTGGACCAATGGCGCGGCCTATCAAAAGAAGGTCTACACCCTGCCCAAGCGGCTGGATGAAAAGGTCGCCATGCTGCATCTGGAAAAGCTCGGCGTTCACCTGACCCAGCTCAAGCCCGAGCAGGCGGCCTATATCGGGGTGACGGTCGAAGGGCCGTTCAAGCCCGAGCACTACCGGTATTAGGCGGGGCCGACGTTCTAACCGTTCCAGTGCGGGCTGAACCCATCTATAGGGGCCTATGGCCAACGCCTTGATCCTTTCCAGTCACGTCGCCGCCAGCCGGGTGGGCGGCACGGTTCAGGCCTTGGCCCTGGCGGCGTTCCGCATCGACACCATCTTGATCCCAACGGTTCTGTATGGACGTCACCCCGGTTGGGGCGCGCCGGGCGGGGCCCTTGTGCCGGTGGAAGCCTTCGAGGGCATGCTCGACGGGGTGGAGGCCAACGGCCTGTTCCCTCAGATCGATCTGGTCCTCACCGGCTATTTCGCCGGCGCCGCCCAGGTTCGCGCGGCGGCCCGAGTGATCGACGCCGTGCGCGCCGCGCCCCGGCAAGGTGATGGGCCGCGCAAACCCTTGGTGATCGTGGATCCGGTCATGGGCGACGCGGGCAAGGGGCTCTATGTCGACCCGGCCGTGGCCGGCGCCATCGCCGAAGAGCTGGTGTCGCGCGCCGATATCCTGGCGCCCAACTGTTGGGAGCTGGAACGCCTGTCCCATACCCAGGTGAAGGATCCGGCAGCGGCGGTGAACGCCGCCCACATCCTGGGCCGGCCGGTGCTGGTGTCGTCGGTCCCGCGCGGGCCGGAGATCGGCGTGGTCTATGCCGACCGTCGCCAGGCGTGGCTGGCCGCCCATAACAAGGCGCAAAGCGCCCCCAACGGGGCCGGTGATCTGCTGACCGCCCTGTTCGCCGCCTCCCTGCTGGAGGGTCAACCGATATCCTACGCCCTGGCCCGCGCGGTCGGCGGCGTGGCCGAGACCATCGCCTACGCCAATTCGCGCAGCTATCCCGAGTTGCCGGTGAGCGAGATGGGCGGGCGCCTTAAGAGCGTGTCCACCGCCGTGCGCATGGAGCGCCTGGGGTGACCGTGGCCGTCTTTGGCGTGTGTCCGGCCAAGTTCGAGCCGGTCCGCGCGGCTTTCGCAGCCAACTTCTCAGGCGATTTCGCCGAACTGGGCGCTCGGTTCAGCGTGGCGGTGGAGGGCGAGATCGTGCTCGACCTGTGGGGCGGCCATGCCGACCGCGCGCAGACCCGTCCGTTCGACGCGCAGACGCTCACCCCGGTGTTCTCCTCCACCAAGGCTGCGGCGGCCCTCATGCTGGCCTGGAGCGTCGGCCGGGGTCAGATGGCGTACGACCAGCCCGCCGCCCAGCTGTGGCCCGCCTTCGCCCAGGCCGGCAAGGCCCAGCTGTGCGTGGAGCAATTGCTATCGCACCAGGCGGGCCTATGCGGCCTGCGCGAGCCGTTCGACCCCGGCGAATGGTTCGACGGCCCGGCCATGGCCGCTCGCCTGGCCGGCGCCGAGCCGCTTTGGCCGCCAGGGACGGCCTCGGGCTATCATGCCTCCACCTTCGGCGTCCTGGCCGGCGAGTTGTTCGCCCGCGCCGACGGCCGCACCCTGGGTCAGGCCCTGCGCGAAGTGGTGTGCGAGCCTCTGGGTCTGGACCTGTGGATCGGCCTGCCCCCTGAGCAAGATGATCGCGTGGCCGAAACCGTGCGCCCGCCCACCTTGCCCGAGCTGGGCAAACTGACCGAAGCCAAGACCCTGGCTTTCTTCAAGCCCTGGTCGGCGCCGCCCACCAAAGATATTCACCGCTGGCGCGCAGCGGAACTTCCGGCCAGCAACGGTCACGCCACCGCGGCGGCGCTTGCGCGGATGATGGCGGTGTTCGCCTGCGACGGGCAGGTCGACGGGCGGGAAATTCTTCCGCCCGGCCTGGCGCTCGAACCGGCGCGCGGGCGGATCAGCGGCCGCGATCTGGTCCTGCCCTATGACTTGACCTGGGGCGCCGGCCTTCTGCGAAACCAGGGCCTGGGCATCTATGGCCCCTCAGAACATGCCTTCGGCCACTCCGGCTGGGGCGGATCCTGCGTGGCGGCGGACCCTGAGCGGCGCCTGTCTTTGGCCTATGTCATGAACCGCCAATCGGCCTGGCTCATCGGGGACCCTCGTCCCGGCCGCTTGATCCAAGCGCTTTACGCCTGCCTCTAAGCCTTGGCGCCGAAGCGCGAAGCGGCCAGGTTTTCAGGCGCCACCCGTTGGGCGATCTGTTCGACCAGATGGTGCAGGGCCTGCACATCAATCGGCTTTTTGAGCACGCCGTCCGCGCCGGCGCCCAGGTAGCTGCGGACGTCGTCGTCGAACACATTGGCGGTCAGCATGTACACCGGCGTGGCGCCGGCGGGCCCGCTCATGCGGCGGATGGCCTTCAACGCGTCGACCCCGTCCATGACCGGCATGTTTACGTCCATCAGCACCAGATCAAATGACGAGCCTGTCAGGGCCTCCAGGGCCTGCAAGCCGTTCTCAGCGAAGCTGACGTGCGGACCCATGGGCTCCAATAGAGCTTTCAGCACCTGGCGGTTCACCGGGTGATCCTCCGCCGCCAGAATCCTCAGGCCCTCAGCGCCTCCCCTTGTCACTTCGGGCGTTTGCGGGAGCTCGGGCTGCACCCCGGCAGGCTCGGCGAGGAACTCGAACCAGAAGCGAGCGCCGCCTTCCGCCCCGTCATCCACGCCGATTGCCCCCCCTAGCAGGGCCACGTGCCCCGCGCAGATGGACAGTCCCAGGCCCGCGCCACCGGCCTTGCGGCCAAGATCGGTTTGTTCGAAGGCGGCGAAGATGCGCCGGCGTTCCTCAGGGCTGACCCCCGGCCCCTGGTCCTCGACCTCCACCCGGATGCGCTGACGTCCGTCCTGTTCGGCCGCAGCCGTCAGACGAACCGTGACCCGACCGCCGGTGGGAGAGAATTTGGCGGCATTGGAAATCAGATTGACCAGGATTTGTTCGATCTTGCCCGGATCAGACACCAGCCGGCAAGACCCGCCCAGGCCTTCCATGTCGAGCTTCAGGTCCAGGCCCAGCTCTCGGGCCCGGGCGCTCCATATCTGAACAACCGTCTGCGCCGTCCAGCGAAGATCGAAGGCGTCCTCGTCCAGGGACATCTTTCCGGCCTCGATCTTGCTGACGTCCAGTACGGCGTTGAGCAGGCGCATGAGCATATGGCCCGCCTCAAGGACGCCGCCGACCAGTTCGCTTTGCTTGACGGTCAAGGGCTCCTGACTCAACACCTGGGCCAGGCCGAGCACCGCATTGAGCGGCGTGCGCACCTCATGGCTGGTAACCGCGAGGAAATTGGACTTGGCCAGGTTGGCGGTCTCGGCCGCCAGGCGCTGAGCCTCCGCTTCGGCCACCTTTTCCAACAGCCGCTTCTGAGCCCGGTCCCGCTCAATCGCGCGGCCAAGGATCGAGCCGATCTGGGCCATGGCGCGCAGCACCGCCGCGTTGGGCTGAACCACTTCCAGCGAAAAGAATTCAAGGACCGCCGCCGTTTCGCGGCCCACCAGGACGGGAAAGGCGAAAGCGGCGTGCAGCCCGCACAGCCGCGCCACGCGAGCGCGCGGGAAGTTGTCGTCCACCGTCACGTCCGGCACCCATACCGGCTCACCGGAGGCCAAGACCCGCCCCGGCAGTCCCCGCCCCCGTCGCAGGCCAATGGTCAGGGTGGAAAAGCGGAACAGTTCTCGCTCGCCGTCCATGCCGTGCCACAGATCGGCGCTGGTCAGGGTGTCGCCGTCCTCGTCCACCCAATAGACGTGCCCGGTGGCCCAGCTCATAAACCCGCAAATCTGCGCCAAGGCATAGGCCAAGGTGTCTTGCAGGGTTTCGTGCTGGTTGGTGGCCATGGCGATGGCCTCCACCAAGCGTTGGACATTCTGCCCCTGATACAGATCGCGGCGGCCGCGTTCGGCAATCAGTTCCGCCTTGCGCCGGGCGCGGCGCTCACGCTGCAAACGGGCCTCAAGCCTGGCGATCACGTCCTGCTCGCCCAGGATGGGTTTGTTAGACTTGGCCATACCACGCCATCGGACGCTTCCGCGACACCGCCCGACCGACGGCTCAATGCGCCTTTATGTGGTGATAGGTTCTAAGGACGTCTTTACAGCCGTCGCAGAACTGAGTTTCAGGCGTGCGCGCGTTCCAGCAGGCCGCGTTCGTCGAGCAGCTGGGCGATCTGAACCGCATTGAGCGCCGCGCCCTTGCGCAGGTTGTCGGACACGCACCACAGGTTCAGGCCATGCTCCACCGTCGGGTCCTTGCGGATCCGGCTGATATACACGGCGAATTCCCCCGCGGCGTCCACCGGCGTGATATAGCCGCCGTCCTCGCGCTTATCGATCACCATCACGCCGGGCGCCTCGCGCAGGATCTCTCGCGCCTCGTCCTCGCCGATGGGCGAGTGGAACTCGATATTCACCGCCTCGGAGTGGCCAACGAACACGGGCACACGAACGCAGGTGGCGGTCAGCTCGATATTGGGATCGAGAATCTTCTGGGTCTCAACCGTCATCTTCCACTCTTCCTTGGTCGAGCCGTCCGGCAGGAAGACGTCGATATGGGGAATGGCGTTGAAGGCGATCTGCTTGGTGAACTTCTTGGGCGTGGCGTCGCCCAGACCGTAGATGGCCTTGGTCTGATCCCACAGCTCATCCATGCCCGCCTTACCGGCGCCGGAGACGGACTGATAGGTCGAGACCACCACCCGCTTGATGCGCGCGGCCTCGTGCAAGGGCGCCAGCGCCACCACCAGCTGAGCGGTGGAGCAGTTCGGATTGGCGATAATGTTCTTCTTGCGGAAGCCTTCCACCGCGTCGGGGTTCACCTCCGGCACAATCAAGGGCACGTCCGGATGCATGCGCCAGACCGAGGAATTGTCGATCACCACCGGGCCGGCCTTGCCGATCTTCTCGGACCAGGCCTTGGACACATCGCCGCCGGCAGACATCAATACGATATCGACCTTGGAGAAATCGAAGGTTTCCAGGTCCAGGCACTTGAGGGTGCGGTCGGCGTAGGAGACCTCAATGCCGATGGATTTGCGCGAGGCCACGGCAAAAATTTCGTCCACGGGGAAGTTCACTTCCTCGAGGATCGCCATCATTTCACGGCCCACGTTGCCCGTGGCGCCGACTACGGCCACCCGGTAACCCATCGGAATTCTCCTCGTGTTTGAAGGAAGCGCGCAGTTACGCCTTCAAGGCTGATTTCGCAAGGCCCGCGCCGCCCGTGACCGTCAGTAAGCGCGCCCTGTGACATCCAGGCCCTGGGCGCGCAGCTGGTCCAGCAGGCCGCCGGGGCGGGTCAGGGTCTCGATATCGATGGCCAGCACGGTCTTGCCGGGTTTGCTGAGGGTCTGGGCCAGGCCCTTGGCCCAATCGGCCATCACCCGGTCCTGCAGCTTCTGCACGCCCGGAACAGCGGTCAGGCACTGATCGGAGGTGATCTCGGTCCGGCCCGCTCGCGCGGTTTCCACATCCCCGTGCGCCCAGGCCTCGCCGATCCGGACCGAATAGTTGGGCAGGCGCGGGATCAGGTCCACCACCATGGACAGGCAGGTGTCGGACGCCGCCGGGCCGGCGTCCGAAAAGGCGCGCAGCAGCTCGCCCACCGAATAGTTGGTCAGGCGGCGGAAGGGCACCTTTTTGGCCCGCGCCAAGTTCATGAGGGTCTTCTGCGGACCCTCGGCGTTCAGCGCATCGTGTTTTTGCGCGTCCGACAACAGGGCGATAGCGGTGATCAGGGGCCGCCAATGATCATAGTGGGCCGGATCCTGGCCCACAGCCGAGGCTGCGGCCTCAAACCGGGCGCGCAGATCGGGGCTCATGGTCCCGCGCAGGGTCTGGCCGCCGGGGTAGTGGTATCGGTGGAACGGGTCGAGCAGCAGGCCCGCGATGTCCAGCAAGCCGATATTGGCGCCGGGCGGGATGACCAGCTCTCGCGCGCCGTCCAGGGCCGCTTCAACGCGGCGCGTATCCCATTGCAGACGCTTGGACACCGGCCCCACCAGGCCGATAATCCAAAGCTCCGACTTAGGCGTGGACACCCGCCACAGGGCAGGGCCCGGCAGGTGAGCGATGATCTCGATTTCGTGTTGAACGTCCTCGCCGTCGGCGGAGGCTGTCGCGGGGTCTGGCGCCGGCGCGGTTTGGCTCCAAGCCGGACCCGCGAGGGCCAGGATCAACAGGGCGGTGCGTAGAACGGCGGCGGGTGACATGTGGGCTCCACAAACGCCAGCTTAGGCGCCTCGGATGGCTATAACGCGGCGAGCACCGCGTCGCCCATTTGCGCGGTGGAATTATGGCCGCCCAGGTCGCCAGTGCGCACGCCCTTGTCCAAGGCGCTCTTGACCGCCGCATAGAGGCGCTCGTCCAGATCGGGTCGGCCCAGCGACCAGCGCAGAGCCATGCCGAAGGACAGAATGGCCGCCAGGGGATTGGCCAGGCCCTTGCCGGCGATGTCGGGCGCCGACCCATGCACCGGCTCGTAGAGGCCCGGCTTGCCGGGCGTGGACAGGGCCGCCGAAGGCAGAAGGCCGATGGAGCCGGTCAGCATGGAGGCCTCGTCCGACAGGATGTCGCCGAACAGATTGTCGGTGACGATCACGTCGAACTGCTTGGGGTTCTTGACCAGCTGCATGGCGGTATTGTCCGCCAGCATGTGCTCCAGCTGCACGTCGGGGTATTCCGCCGCGTGCAGGGCGGTGACCACCTGGCGCCAGAACAGCCCGGAATCCATCACCTTGGATTTCTCCGCCGACGTCACCTTGTTGCGCCGCCCGCGCGCCAGCTCAAAGGCCACCCGCGCCACCCGCTCGATCTCGCTCTGGGTATAGACCTGCAGGTCATAGCCGCGCCGCTCGCCGCCCGGACCGTTGTTGTCGATACCCTTGTCGCCGAAATAGACCCCTGAGGTCAGTTCACGCACGATCATGATGTCGAGACCGGAGACGATCTCGCGCTTGAGGGTCGAAGCGTCGGCGAGGGCCTCAAAGCACAGGGCCGGACGCAGGTTGGCGAAGGCGTCCATCGCCTTGCGCAGATTGAGGAGGCCCATTTCCGGCCGCTTGTCGCGCGGGACCTCAGCCCATTGCGGCCCGCCCACCGCGCCCATCAGCACCGCCTGGCTGGCCAGGGCCAGATCGCGCGCCTCATCGGTCAGCGGCGTTCCATGAAGGTCAAAGCTCGTCCCGCCGAAGGGCCGCTCTACGATCTCCAGCGCCAGCCCCGCGTGCTCGCCCATCCAGGCGGCCACGCGCCGGACCTGGCCGATCACCTCGGGGCCGATGCCGTCGCCGGGCAGCAGCAGCAGGCGGGGGGCAGTGGTCATCGCGGTTGTCCTTTCACGTCATCCTCGGAAAGCGCGAAGCGCTTGTCCGGGGACCCAGCCGCTCCAGGCGTTCCGCTTGCTGGGTCCCCGGGCTCGCCTGCGGCGCCCCGAGGATGATGGGTGGACGGCCCCCCGACGGCATCGATGTGCCAGACTGGTTGGTGTGCCTAACCAGCAAAGGAGACCGTCCATGTTCCAGATTAGCAGATTTTCGGTGGATATCGCCAAGAGCGTTTTCCAGATTTACG
>CAYVHP010000143.1:0-6181 GCA_964451265.1 uncultured Caulobacteraceae bacterium
TCTCCACGTTCGCGCCGATTGTCCCGCCCTGGATGTTGGACTATGCGAAGGGCCGCTCGGGGTTTCGGGCGTGAGGCAATTGGGGCCGCCACATGGACAAGATCGTCATCGTCGGGACCGGCCAGGCCGGGGTTCAGGCCGCCATCTCCCTGCGCGACGAGGGCTATGACGGCGCCTTGACCTTGGTGGGCGAGGAGCCCGGCTGGCCCTATCAGCGGCCGCCCCTGTCCAAGGCCTATCTACTGGGCAAGATGGACGACGAGGGCATTCTGCTGCGCGCACCTTCGCTGTACGCCGACAACCGCATCACAGTGATCGACGGCGTACGCGTGGAAGCGATCGAGCGGCTAGAGCGTTGGGTGCGCCTGTCGGACGGCCGCATCCTGGACTACGACCACCTGGTGCTGGCGACCGGCGCGCGCCAGAGGCCGTTGCCGGCGGCCGGCGCCCAGCTGCAAGGCGTGCTGGACCTGCGCACCCTGCAGGACGCCAAGGCCCTGAAAGCGCGCATGGACGGCGCCAAGGGCGCGGTGGTTGTCGGCGCCGGTTTCATCGGTCTGGAATTCGCCGCCGTGGCCCGGTCCTTGGGCGTGGCGGTGACGGTGGTCGAGATCGCCGACCGGGTCATGGCCCGGGCCCTCACCGTCGAGATGTCGACCTTCTTCCGGCGTAAACATGAGGAATGGGGCGTCGACTTCCGCTTCGGCGTCGGCCTGCGCGAGATTCGCGGGGAAACCCGGGTGCAGGAAGTGGCCCTGGGCGACGGCTCGTTCATCGACGCAGACTTGGTGTTGGTGGGCATCGGCGTCATGCCCAATCTGGAGCTGGCCGAGGCGGCTCAGCTGACGGTGGGCAATGGCATCGTCGTGGACGAGCTGCTCAGGACCTCCGACCCCGCCATATCGGCCATCGGCGATGTGGCGCTTCATCCCAACCGCTTCAGCGGGACGGGGCCTGTACGCCTGGAGTCGGTGCAGAACGCGGCCGACCAGGGCCGTCTTGTGGCCGCGCGCCTCATGGGCAAGCCAAGACCCTATGACGCCGTGCCTTGGTTCTGGAGCGATCAGGGCGATCTCAAGCTGCAGATGGCGGGCCTGAGCGCCGGCTACGATCAGGTGGTGGTGCGCGGCGATCCGGCCGCCGGCGCTTTCTCGACCCTGTGCTTCAAGGCCGGGCGGTTGATCGCTGCGGAGTCTGTCAATAAGCCCGCCGACCACATCGCCGCCCGTCGCCTGATCCAGGCCAATGCGCCGCTGACAGCCGAACAGGCGGCGGATGAGGCCACGCCGCTTAAGGCCCATATTCCGGCGGCCTAGAGCCCTAGAGCGAAGCGATCAGGCTGCGGTCGGCCTTGGCGATATCGTGGCAGCCGGTCAGGGCCATAGCCACGGTCAGCTCCTGGCGCAGAGTCCGCAACAGGCGCGCGACGCCCTTTTCGCCCTCCGCCGCCAGGGCCCAGGCCCAGGCTCGCCCAATCAGGCAAGCGTCCGCCCCGAGGGCGCGCGCCTTAAGGATGTCCAGGCCAGATCGCACGCCGCCGTCCATCAGCACCGTCATCTTGCCGCCGATAGCATCGACGATGGGCGGCAATGCGGTGATGGAGGAGGGGGTGCTGTCCAGCTGCCTTCCGCCGTGATTGGACACGATCAGCCCGTCGGCGCCGGCCTTGGCCGCCAGCTTGGCGTCCTCGACATCGAGAATGCCCTTGATGATGATCGGTCCCTTCCAGCGCTCGCGCAGCCAATCCAGGTCCTTCCAGGTGGCGCTGGGGTCGAAGTTCTCGCGGATCCAGTTCCAATAGGCGGCCAGGCCGCGTTCCTGCCCCGGGCCGGTCTGCTCGACGCCCTTGAGATTGCCGAAGCTATGAGGCCGCCCATGGACGAATAGGTCCCATGTCCAGGCCGGGTGGCTAGCGCCGTCGATTATGCGGGTCAGGCTTCGCGAGAAGGACGCGTCTCCGGCGAACCCCGAGCGAGAATCCCGGTAGCGCAGGCCCGGCACCGCCATGTCCACGGTGAACACCAGGGGCGGGGCGGCCACGGCCTGGGCCCGCGCCAAAAGGTCGGACAGGCGGGCGCGATCCTTGATCATATAGAGCTGGAACCAGGGCGGCGCCGACACCGCAGCGGCGACCTCCTCGATCGAGCAGACCGAGACGGTGGAGAGGCAAAAGGGCACCCCGGCGCCCTGGGCCGCGCGGGCCGCCTGAACCTCGCCGCGCCGGGCGTACATGCCGGACATGCCTACGGGCGCCAGGATCAGGGGCATGGCCATGTCCTGGCCGAACAGGCGCGTTTCCAATTTCAGCGTGGTGCAGTCGTTCAGCACCCGCTGGCGCAGATTCACCGCGGCCAGGTCGGTCTCGTTGCGGCCCAGGGTCAGCTCGTCAAAGGCGCCGCCGTCGATATAGTCGAACACCATGCGCGGCAGCCGCCGACGCGCCAGTTTCTGGTAGTCCTTGGCGGTGCCCGCGTGCATGGTCTGGCTCTCCCTAGCCGCGTGGCGGCCGATCCCGGCTCTCGATATCACGGCGCAAGGCCCACGCCAGGGGTCGGTCGTTGTCACGCGCGATCAAATAAGTGACGTATGGGCTTGGTAGGGCCAGAATCGGCGGGTTGATCCGGAGGACTTGTGCGCGCAGGCGGGATATGCGGAGTCGTTCTGGCGGCGATGAGCCTGGCGGGCTGCGTGGCTTATCATTCCCCGCCTTTGCCGACTCAGCCGAACCTCAAGACGGATTTCGCCGCACTCAGGATCGATCCGGCGCGGCTGCGGTTGGCGCCGCTTCAAAGTGTTCGCCTTGACCCTTCCGCAGGGCTTGATCCGCTGCAGATCGCCGTCCTGGCCGTTCTGACCAGCCCCGATCTGGAAGCCAAGCGCGCGGCCATGGGCGTGAGCGCGGCCCAGGTGTTCGCTTCCGGCCTGTTGCCCGATGTCCAAGTCTCGGCCGGGGTGGATCGCCCCACGGCAGGACCGGACACCGAGAACGCCTATAACCTATCCCCTAGTCTCGACCTGGCGGCCCTGATCGCTCGGGGCAATCTGCGCCGAGCCGCCCGGTTCACCGCCCAACAGGCGGACCTGGACCTGCTGTGGGCCGAGTGGGGAACCGCTCAGCAGGCCCGGAGCCTGGCGGAAACCATCCTGGCGGGCGACGCCAAGGTCGCCTATCTGCGCCGCGTAGAGGCCCTTGCTGCTGACCGGTCGGCCCGCTCCAGCGCAGCCCTGGAACAACGGGACGTCAGCGTCCAGACCTCGGCCGCTGATTTGGCGGCCAAGCTCGATGCTCAGGCCCTGCTGGCGACGGCGGATCATGACACCCAGAAGGCGCGCCGTGACCTGAATGCTCTGATTGGGTTGGAGGCGTCTGTGGTGCTGCCTCTGACGCGCGGCCCAGAGCCCAGCCAATACGACGCGTCCGCCCTGAGTCAGGCCCTCGCCGCCCTGGATCAGCGTCGTCCCGACCTGCTGGCCTTGCGCGCGGGCTACAACGCCCAGGACGCCAATCTGCGCAAGGCGGTGCTGGCCCAGTTCCCGATCAACCAGATCGCCTTGAACTTCGCCAAGGACCCGGCCGGGGTGGTCACCCAGGGCATATCAGGCGCATTCGCCCTCCCCCTGCTCAATGGGGGACGGGGTGAAGCGAGGGTTCAAGCCGCCACCCGCGAACAACTGCGCGCCGAATACCAGGCTCGGCTGGATCAGACCGACGCCGAGGTGAAGACGGCGCAAGCGGAACTGGCGTCTGCCGCCGCCCAGGCTGAGGTCCTGCGCAAGGATGTGCCCCGCCTGGAAGCCCTGGTCCGTCCGGCGGACGCCGCCTTCCAGCGCCATGATCTGGATAGCCAGGCCCATTTTGCCCTAGAGCAGAACGCGCTGGGGCGGCGGGCGGACCTGGATGACCGGGAATTGGCGGTCCGCCTGGCGGAGATTCAGATTGAAACGGCGCTGTTTCTCCCGCCGGCCAACGCAAGGGCGCCGCAATGAGCCGAAAAATGATGATCGCTGCGGCCATCGTCCTGGTCGTGTTGATCCTGGCCGTGATGATCCTGCGCCGTCATGGCGCGGACGCGGACGCCGACGCCACCCCGACCGCCGAGGTGACCGTGGCCGCCGTGCATAGTCAGTCCGTGGCCGAGGTCTCGACCGCTTACGGCTTGGTCCAGGCCGATCCGGCGGGCAGCGTCACCGTGGCGGCCCCCAAGGCGGCCATCGTGGGCAAGCTGTGGGTTCGGGCCGGCGAGAGCGTCACCGCCGGCCAACCCTTGGTCGAGGTGCTCAGCGCGCCGGGCGCCGAGCAGGCCTTCAAGCAGGCGCAGGACGCTGCGGCCTTTGCCCAGAGCGATCTGGCGCGGGTGCAGCGCCTGTATGACGAACGCCTGGCCGCTTCCGATCAGCTGAGCGCCGCCAAAAAGGCCCTGGCCGACGCCCAATCGGCCTTGATCGCGCAGCAGAAGCAGGGCGCGGGGGCCATGAGCCTGACGATCAAGGCCCCGCAGGCGGCTGTGATCACCGCCGTGTCGGTTTCGCCCGGCGATCACGTGGCCCAGGACGCGCCGTTGGTGACCCTGGCGCGCGCAGGGGCCGCAGTGGTCAAGCTAGGCCTTGAACCGTCGTCAGGTCGTTTCGCGCCGGGCCAGTCGGTGGTGATCAAACCCGCCTATGGCGGGCCTGCGATCAATTCCAAGCTGACCCTGGTCGGCCGCGCGGCTGACCCGGTCACCAAAACCGTCGACGCTATAGCGCCCCTGGGCGGCGCGAGCTTGGCCATCGGCGCGCCGGTGAAGGGCGAGGTGACGGTCGGCAGCCATGCGGGCCTGGTTGTTCCCCGCGCGGCGGTGGTGTTCGACGAAACCGGTCCACACGTCTTCACCCTGGCCGATGGCAAGGCCCATCGGGTGTTTGTGACGGTGGGGCTGGACGACGGCGACAACATTGAGATCAAGGGGCCGCTGCCCGTCGGCGCTCAGGTCGCTGTGGAAGGCGCCTATGAGCTACAGGACGGCATGGCCGCCAAGGTGCGCGGCCAATGAATCTGGCCGCCATGGCCTCGGGGCGCCGTCGCTCGCTGCTGACCTTGCTGGGCATGGTGGTGGCGGCGGGGATCGTCGCGGCCTTTGTCATGCCCGTGGGCCTGTTTCCGACGGTGCTGTTTCCCCGCATCGCCGTGACCATGGACGCGGGGGACCGCCCGCCCGATCAGATGGAGGCAGTGGTCACCCGCCCGGTGGAACAAGCCGTGCGGGCCATTCCCGGCGTGCAGACCCTGCGCTCCACCACCAGCCGAGGCTCGGCCGAAATGTCGGTCAACTTCGCCTGGGGCGCCAATATGGACTTGGCGTTGCAAAGGGTGGAGGCGGCCTTGACCCGCGCCCAGGCCACCCTGCCTGCGGGCGTAGTGTTCGATGTGCGCCGGATGGACCCCACCGTGTTTCCGGTGGCCGCCTACAGCCTGACCTCGGCCCGCGCGACGCCGGTGGAGCTGCGCCGCTTCGCCGACCGCACCCTGGCCCCGGCCCTGTCGACCATCACGGGCGTGGCCAAGGTCGCCAACCAGGGCGGCGCGGCCGGCGAATATCGGGTCGAGACCGATCCGTCGCGGCTGTTCTCGTACGGCCTGTCGGTGGATGACGTGGCTGTGGCCATCTCCGGCGCCAATGTGCTGGCCGCCTCCGGCCGATTGGAGGACAGGGGCAAGCTGCTGCTGGTCTTGGCCGACTCGCGCCTGACCGACCCGCGTCAGATTGAGAACGTGGTGGTCAAGACCGTGGGCGGTGCGGTGGTGCGCGTGCGCGACGTGGCCGAGGTCAAGGCCGAACCGGCCCCCCAGTGGGTTCGGGTGACCGCCGACAGCCGCGATGCGGTGCTAGTCCAGGTCTATCAGCAGCCCGGCGGCAATACGGTGCAGATCGCCCGCGACGTCCAGGCCGCGTTCAAGACCCTGCGCGCCCAGGGGCCGGGCGATATGCAGGTCAGGGCCTGGTACGACCAGAGCGACCTGATCTTGGAGTCCGCCTCATCCTTGCGCAACGCCATCATAATCGGCGTGGTGCTCGCGGCGCTGGTCCTCTTGGTGTTCCTGCGCGACTGGAAGGTGACCTTGGCGGCGGTCGTCGCCGTGCCGGTGGTGCTGGCCGCCGCGACCCTGATCCTTCAGTTGCTGGGCCAGAGCTTCAACATC
>CAYVHP010000144.1:0-9331 GCA_964451265.1 uncultured Caulobacteraceae bacterium
CTGGCGGGGGTGGGGTTTGTGGGGGGAGAGGGGTACCCACACCCCCCCCAGTCGCCCGTGGTCTTAGTTGCTGACGTACTTGGGGGGGTGGTTGCCCCCGTCGCTTCCCGCCCCCCGCCGTCTCCCGTCGCCTTCATATCCCCAAAAGAGAATCGTATTGCCCGGCGGTCGCGGCGCCTGCGAAGCTTCAAACGCGGGGGATGGCTTGAAAAATATACCGATTGAAGCGCCGCAAGGCCTGAAGCGACGCGATCTGTTGACCGGTTCGGGGGCGGGAGCGGCGGCTGTGCTGTTGAGCCGCGCCGCCGCTGCCCAGGAGGTCCCGCCGAGGCTGCCGGCCGCGCCTGCGCCCGCCCCACCGACGCAGCAGGACACCGGTCCCGACTTCGGCTGGGAAGACGACAGCGCCCTCGCCAATTTTCCGCCGGTTCTCACCAGCGAAGCGCGTGGCGCGGTGGATTGGAACGAGATTCGCAGCCAGTGGACGCTGGATCCGCGCGAAGTGAACCTGTCGGCGATGCTGTTCGCTTCGCACCCGGCGTCCGTGCGCCAGGCGATCGAGCGGCACGCTCAGGCGCTGGACGCCAGTCCAGTGACGTATCTGGAAGAGAACAACAGGCCGTTGCAGAACGCCGCGCGCGCGCAGGCCGGCCGGTATTTCGGCACGCTCGGGACATCCGTGGGCCTGTGCGAGAGCACCACCTCGGGCATCGGCCTGCTCTACAACGGCCTGATCCTGCGCCCCGGTCAGGAAGTGCTGACCACCACCCACGACTATTACGTCACCCATGAATCCCTGCGCATGGCGGCGGCCCGCACGGGCGCCACGGTGCGCAAGATCACCCTGTTCGCCCAATCGGAAGCCGCTCAGTCAGATCAGATTGTCGAGCTGATCATCGACAATATCCGGCCCGAGACCCGCGTCCTGGCCCTGACCTGGGTCCATTCATCCACCGGCCTGAAGATGCCGATCGCCGCGATCGCCGCGGCCCTCGCCCCGATCAACGCCGCGCGGCCCTTGCGCGACCGCGTGTTGTTCTGCGTGGACGGCGCCCACGGCTTCGGCGTGGAGAATGTCACCTTACCGGCCCTGGGCTGCGACTTTCTGGTTTCCAGTTGCCACAAGTGGCTGTTCGGACCGCGCGGCACGGCGGTGGTGTTCGGCACGCACTACGGCTGGTCGCGGGTGAGCCCCACGGTGCCCACTTTCCTGGAGCCGGGCGCCTACAGCTCCTGGATCGGCGGCTATGAGCCCGGACCAAACACCGCCGCGCGTATGACGCCTGGTGGTTTCAAGGCCTTCGAACACATCTGGGCGATGAGCGAGGCCTTCAAGTTTCACCATAGCATCGGCAAGGCCGCCATCGCGGCCCGAACCGCCGAACTGGCCGGACGGATGAAAGCCGGCCTGAGCGCGATAGGCCACGTCTCATTGCGCACCCCGCTGGACCCCGCGATGTCGGCCGGTATTGTCAGCTTCGACATTGCCGGTCTCACCGCAGACCAGACCGTGAACGCTCTGCGCCGGGCCCGCATCGTCGCCTCGGCCGCGCCCTATGCGGTGCGCCACGCCCGCCTGACCCCCAGCTTCCGCAACACTCAAGAAGAGGTCGACTACGCGCTGAACGTCATCGACGGGATGCGCATTCCCCGCCGCTATCGGCGCGGGTAGAGCGCGTTCCGAAAAGTGGGAGCCGGTTTTCGGACTAAACGCGCGTCAAGAGCGTTCGACCTGCCGACAGCTAACCCGTTCCAAGTCGTCGGCATATTCCCTACTCCCCCAGCACCCGCGCCAGCGCCGCGTCGGGCGGCATGCGCTCGGCGTGGATGCCCCACCAGACGGCGAAAAACAGCAGGGGCCAGCGGTGGGCGGCGAGACGGCTGTCCTTGAACACCGCCTGCACCGCCGCGACATCGCACAAGCGCTTGATCCCCTCAACCTTGGCGATGCGGGGGCCCAGGTCGGCGGCGCGCGGGGCGATCCACCCGGCGACCGGCGTGGTGAAACCGGACTTGCGGGCGAACGGCTCGGCGGCGGGGCAGTGCCGTTGCAGCCAGCGACGCAACAGCCATTTGCCCAGCCGCCCATGCAGTTTCATGGCCTCGGGCAGATGGAAGGCGAAGCGCGCCATTTCCGGATCGAGGAAGGGCGTGCGGCCCTCCAGCCCATGGGCCATCAGGCAGCGGTCGAGCTTGAGCAACAGGTCATTGGGCAGCCATCCGATGATGTCCCGGTATTGCATCGCCTGCAGACGATCCAGTTCGGCGGGCGGATCGGTGGCCATGCGCCAGCGGGTGACGGCGCCCTCGCCCCCGTCGCGCAGATAGGGGACATCGGCCCTGGGTCCCGCCGGTCGACCGCCGAACAGGGGCGGGCGCAGGGCGCGGCGATAACGGCCATAGCCGGCGAACAGCTCATCGCCGCCCTCCCCGGTCAGGACCACGGTCAAGGTCCCCCTGGCGGCTTCCGCCAACTTATAGGTGGGCAGGACGGCGTAGTCGGCGGTGGGGTCGTCCAGGGCGCCGGCGACCTGGGGCAGGATGCGCCAGAAGTCCTCCTCGCCGAAGCTGACCTCGCGCCAATCCAGATTGAGGGCCTGGGCCACTTTCTCGGCCTGGGCCCGCTCGTCGCGCACCGGCGCCTGGCCGGGGGCCGGGACAAAACCGCAGGTATAGGCGGTGACCGGCCGCTCGTTCAGTCGGCTCATCATGGTGGCGATGGCGGCGGAATCGACGCCGCCGGACAGGAACAGGCCATAGGGCACGTCCGAACGCTGATGCACCGCGACCGTGTCCTGCAGCACCATGTCCAGCTGATCGAGCGCTTCGGATTCGCTGCGGGGCGGACGGGCGCCGGAGGCGAGCTTGGGCAGGGCGGGACGTACGCGCCGGGGCGACAGGCGGCCATAGATCACCTCGGCCACCTCGCCGGGCTTCAGCCGCCGCACGCCCTTGAACGGGGTCTGGCGGCCGGTGACGTAGTTGAGGGCCAGAAGGTCGTCGAGCGGCTCGGTCTCAATCTCGATCTTCTTGGGACCCAATAGGGCGCGCGGCTCGGAGGCAAAGGCCAGCTTGCCGCCGGTCTGTTTGTAATAGAGCGGCTTGATGCCGAAGGGATCGCGCGCCAGCCACACCCGGCCGTCCGGCCCGATCAGGCAGAAGGCGTACATGCCGCGCAGGCGGTCGAAGGCTTTCTCGCCTTCACGGGCGAAGATGTGCAGCAGGGGCTCGAAGTCCGAGCCGGTGCTCAGCACATCCCTCAGGTCGAACTGCTCGATCAGTTCACGGTAATTATAGATCTCGCCATTGCCGATCACCGTGCAGCCCGCCGCATGCAAGGGCTGCCAACCACCTTCCAGGTCGATGATCGACAGGCGCGCATGGGCCAGGGCGGCCATGGGCGAGGGTTGACCGGGGCGGGTGATGACCTCGCTGCGAATGCCGTCCGGTCCGCGATGGGCCAGGGCGGCGATCATCGCATGGGTCTCGCCCTCGCCGTCCGGGCCAATCTCGCCGATCTGCCCCGCTATGCCGCACATTACACCGCTCCAAACGCCCCCAGCAGCGCACGCCACTGCGATAGCACACTCGCCTTGGAAAACTCGCCATCGACTCGCGCGGCGCCGGCCTGGGCCAGACGCGCGCCCAAGCCGGGTTCTTTGATCAGTCGACCCGCCGCCTTGGCCAAGGCTTGCTCATCGTCGATGGCCACAAGAAGGCCGTCCACCTCATCGGTGATCAAAGCCGCCGGACCCTGGCTGGCCGCCGCCACAATGGGCAGGCCGTGGGCCCAGGCCTGGATCACCACATTGCCCAGGGGCTCGAACCGCGAGGGAAACAGGCAGGCGTCCGCCGCGCGGTATAGGGCCGAGGCGTCCGAGCGCCAGCCCAAAAAGCGCACGCGTTCGGCCACGCCCAGCTGAACGGCCAGGGCCTTGAGCTCGGCCTCCAACGGACCGGAGCCGGCGATCCACAAATAAGCTTCGGGAAGGCGCGCCAGGGCCTCGAGGCTGACGTCGTGCCCCTTGCTCTCGTGCAGGCGGCCCATGGCCAGGAAAAGGGGCGCTCCGTCCGGCGTATCCAGCGCCGCCCGAGACGCGGCAGGTTCCGGTCCCGGCTCGGCGAAATTGGGGATGTAGCGCACCCGGTCCGCCGGCCAGCCCTGGCGCACGATCCAGGCTTCGATATCGCGCGTATTGGCCACCAGGGCGTCGAACCCGCGATAGTATTTCAGCCCGTAATAGCCCCCGAGCCGCCCGATGCGGCCCCACGGCCCCTTAGGCGCAAAGCGCGCCGCGCGGTTCATCCAAGCGATCAGGGCTCCTGCGCCACGGGCCTTGGCGAACTGGGCGACCTCGCCGCGAGTCTTGAAGTCCAGCGGCCCGCCGAAGGGCAGAACGCGAGTCGAGATATTGAGCCCCTCCAGCGCCGCGCGACGGCCCGCATGGTCACGGATCGCGCAGGCCTGGACCAGGCCGTCTTCGGCCATGGCCCGGGTCAGGGCGAGGAAGTAGGTTTCCGCCCCGCCGTCCTCGGCCGAGCCCAACAGTTGCAGCACGCTCATCGGCCTAACCCTAGCGGGTTAGGCGCAGCTTCCCAACCGGCTTGAACAGGGGCGCCGCCAACCCTATAAACCCCGCTCCCTCGCGGCGCGGGGCTGGGTAGCTCAGATGGTTAGAGCGGTGGATTCATAACCCACAGGTCGGCGGTTCGATCCCGCCCCCAGCTACCAAGGGCGCCATGCCCTTTTGTGACACGTGCGCGGGACCCTGTAGAAACAAACGCAGCGCGGCCTCTATAAAGGACGCAGTGGCGGCAACCAGTCTTTGAGCGACCTTAGCGCCCATCCGGGTACCGGAGGAGCCAAGGTCCATTCCGGGCCAGCACGCCGGCAAAATGGCCGGAGGACGGCCGTCTCAGCCGGCCCCAGGGCGTAGCTATTGTCAAAAAGAACGGTTTCATCGGCAAAGCTTAGCGCCTCAGGAAGCAGGGCGAGAGCGCGGCCGTATCGTTCGCGAATTCTGTCCTCAGGCACGTCATGGCCGCCGAGGGCAACCCGTTGCGCAACTCGCGCCACGTTGAGATCGGGAGACTCGGTCGCGACAAAGTAGACGATCACATGAAACCCGCGCTCTTTCGCGCGGCGCAGTACGTCCACTTTGGACGGATGAGACATGACAGTCTCGAACGAGAAATTTTCTAGGCGTCGGAGGCAGCGCTCACGGTCTTGATCCGCGAGCATCTGAGCCTTGCGCACCCGCACCGAATACTCCCCGGAAAGGGTCTTGGCGATTTCGTCGGGGTTGATGTAACGGCCAAAATCGACACCGTCGCGCCGCAGTTGGTCCGTCAATGTCGTTTTACCTGAGCCGTTTGGCCCCGCGATCATCAAAACGAATGGCGCTTCAGGCACCCTTTCGGGTCCGCACCTTGATCGACATGTCTTTCAACTGACCTGCTACGGCTATCGACAACGCCTTTCGCTTGACCTGCGGATATTGGGCGATCCGAACGTGCTCTTTGCAATAGGGGCCGTCTTCAACGCTGCGGCGCCCGCAGAACGTAAACGTATCCGATGACGGGTCGCCAATTGGCCATTTGCACATGTGCGCGCCGAGCGTCAGCACCTTGGCCAAATGACCGCCATTTTGGGCTGCCCGGGCAACCTTGGCTTTGACAGGCAGATGGTTGCCCTCAAGCCCTGCCAGCCTGGCTGGCGTAACACCGGCCAGTTGCGCCTCTCGTACAGCCGAAGCGGACGCGGCCTTGCCTGCGGAAGCCAAGTCTTGAAAGGTGAGGTCGCGAGGGGTCTTCATGATCATCACCACACATAGGCTATTTGAGGCGATTTTGATAGACTATATGGGATTTTGGTTGGGGCTAGGACGCCGCGAATCGTTCCTGGCCGTCAATATTTGAGCGGCGAACCGCTCGGTGTCTTGCTCCCGGCCGCCAGCACCCAGCATGCCACCAGGACTCGCTTAAAACGCCAGCTTGCCTCCCACCAGCAGCAAGGTCCCCGCAAGGACCGGGCGTAATATCCGTTCGGGAATGTGTGCCGTTAGCTGGCTGCCGATGATGATGCCGGGGATGGAGCCGGTCAGGAGCGACCCCAGCAGGGGGAAGTTCACGGTTCCCAGGGCGAAGTGTCCTAGACCCGCCACCAGGGTTAGGGGAACAGCGTGGGCGATATCCGAGCCGACGATGCGCGAGAGTGGCAAATTCGGATAAAGGAAGATCAGCACCGTGACGCCGATGGCCCCGGCGCCGACCGACGACAGGGTGATCAGCACGCCCAGAACCGCGCCCAGTGCGATGGTCAGAATCGTCGTCGCGCGCGGACCGGGCGCGACCGAGCGACTGGCTGCGAACGAAAAAATCTGTTTGCGGAACAGCAGTGTCACAGCGGTCAGCAACAGGGCGAACCCGAGCACCGTCGAGATCAGCTTTGACGCCCCATCCCCGTGAGCGTGCAACACATAAAGCAGGACCACCGAGGCGGCGGCCGCCGGCACGCTGCCCATGGCCATGTAGCCGGTGACTTTCCAATCCACGGTTTTATTGGCGCCGTGCACCGCCGTGCCCACGGCCTTGGTGGCCGAGGCGTACAGAAGATCGGTGCCGACGGCTGTGCCCGGATTGAAGCCGAACAACAGCACCAGCAAGGGCGTCATCAATGAGCCGCCGCCCACGCCGGTCAAGCCGACGAGCACGCCGACCAGCAGCCCGGACACGGCGTAGAGCGGATTAAAGCCGTCGGTCGAGCCATGAGACGCCACGCCGCCCTGACTGATCCGCGCCACCACCAGGGCGACCAGCACAAAGGCCACGACGGAGGCCAGCAGACTGGCCGCCTGCTGCCATGTGTAAGGTTTGCGTGGCGACGCCTCGCTGTGAGCCACCATTGTCGTTCTTCCGTCCCTCGCCACCCAGACTTGAGAGCGGTTATATTCCTAGTGAATTTGTAGGCAAATAAGGATTTCTCCGTGAGCTCGCAGGCAACCTGACACACCCTGTTCAATGGCCGGTCGTCTTGTCTTGACGGCGCGGGGGCCCGACCTTCAAAACCTTGGCTGTAATCCATTGCGGACAGCCCTCGCCATGACCCAAATTCCCGCCGATATCTATGCCGAACAGGAAGACGTCGATGTCGACGCCTTGGCCAACCTTGGGCCGCTCGCGCCGCTAGCGGGGGTATGGGAAGGGGTCAAGGGCCTGGACGTGAACCCCTTCTACGAGGGCGAACGGCGTCAGGCCTTTGTGGAGACCATAGAGCTTCAGCCGATCGATCCCCAGTCCAATGGGCCGCAGCTGCTCTATGGCCTGCGCTACCACACGCACATCGTCAAACCCGGCGAGGTGGAGACCTATCACGACCAGGTGGGCTACTGGCTGTGGGAGCCGGCCACCGGCGCCCTGTTCCACTCCCTGACCATTCCCCGCGCCCAGATCGTTCTGGCCATGGGCCAAGCCGCCGCCGACGCCAAGACCTTCGAAGTGCGCGCCGAGCGCGGCTCGACCACCAACGGCATCTGTTCGGGGCCGTTCATCGACGCGGCCTTTCGCACCGACAGCTTCCTCATGCGCGTGACCGTCAACGACGACGGAACCTGGTCCTATTTTGAGGACACGGTCATGACCGTCAAAGGCCGCCCCGAACCCTTCCACCACACCGACCGCAACACCTTGCGGCGGGTGGCGGCCCCTGCGCCCAATCCCTTGGCCGAGGCTGACTAATTCTCCTTCCCTGCTTTAGCGGGGAAGGGGGGTGAGGATGCGATGGCCAATGGTTTGGCCATCGCGACGAACGCCCGTAGGGCTGGGACGCAGTGTGGTGGAAGGGGCCTGCCCCCACCACCGCCTTTCAGGCGGTCCCCCTCCCCCGCTACGCTGGGCTTCGCAGGGGAGGAAAAAATCAATAATACCGGGGGATCGGGCCGATCTGCGGGGTCTGGTCGGGCAGGTCGACGAACAGTTCGTCGATGAAACACCAGCCCCAGCCTTCGGGCGGGTCATAGCCTTCAATGATCGGATGGCCGACGGCATGGAAGTGCTTGGTCGCATGCCGGTTAGGCGATTCATCGCAACAGCCTACATGGCCGCAGGTGCGGCACAGGCGCAGGTGGAACCAGTCCGAGCCTATCTTCAGACAATCCTCGCAGCCGCGCGCGCTAGGCGTCACTGACTTGATGTTCTTGTGATGACCGCAGCCGTCGTCGTCCATTCCCATGCTCCTTAGGTCCGCCCACATCATCCATCGGCTTCGGTCGGCGCGAGCCGGGACCCAGGTTATTGAACCACGAAGAACACGAAGCCCGCCAAGACAAATAAAATCCGTCATCCTCGGCCAACGAGCGAAGCGAGGCCGAGCCGAGGACCCAGCCGCTCCAGGCTTTCCGCTGCGATCAGCCGCCGTCTTATACAGGTCTTCGCTGCTGGATCCCCCGGTCCGCCTTTCAGGCGGCCGGAGGATGACGATTGTCTTGGTGGTCTTCGTGTTCTTCGTGGTTCAATTTTTCAATCCGCCAAAACCTGATGCAGCGCCGCCACAACCTGGGCGCCTTCGCCGACGGCTGCGGCCACCCGCTTGGTCGAGCCGGCCCGCACATCGCCGATGGCGAACACCCCGGGAACGCTGGTTTCCAGCAGCATGGGCAAGCGGCTGAACGCGGGCCAGGGCGCGGCGTTGGACGGCTCTCCGGTGCGTACGAAGCCCTTGTCATCTGTGGCGACCGGACACCCCTTCAGCCAGTCGGTGTTAGGGTCGGCCCCGATGAACAGAAACAGCCGGCGGATCGGGACGGTCCAGTTTCGGTTGCTATCGCGGTCACGAAACTGGGCGGCGGCCAAATCGCCCGAGGCGTCCCCGTCCAGCGCCGCCACCTCGGTGCGCCGGTGCAGCTCCACATTGGGCAGGGCGGAGATGCGGTCGATCAGATAGCGCGACATGGACGCCTCCAATCCCTCGCCGCGCACCACCAGATGCAGCCGGCGGACCTTGGACGCCAGATAGACCGCCGCCTGGCCCGCCGAATTGCCCGCGCCGATCAGGGCCACATCCTCGCCCTCGCAGAGCCGCGCCTCAATGGGCGAGGCCCAATAGGACACCTGCGCCTCGAAACGGTCGAGGTTTTCGATCTGGGCGCTGCGGTAACGGGCGCCGGAGGCGATGACCACCGCGCGGGCCTTGACCGGCGACTGACCAGCGATCTTCAGGGCAAAGGGGTCGCCCGGTCGGCGATCAGCGCCGCCGCAGTCCAAGGCCTGAACATCGACCGGGATAGCGATCTCGGCGCCGAACTTCTGGGCCTGAGCGTAGGCGCGCGCCGTC
>CAYVHP010000145.1:0-7709 GCA_964451265.1 uncultured Caulobacteraceae bacterium
CCTGCGATGGCGTCGCGCCGCAGGTTCATGGGGGACGTACCGGCGTGACCGGCGTGGCCCATGAAGCGCGCCTTGAGCCTTTTCTGAGCAGCAATGCCGCTCACTACGCCCACGGACAGACCCAGGGTCTCCAGGACCGGCCCTTGCTCTATGTGCGCTTCGACAAAGGCGAGAATCTCATCCGGCGCTCGGACCGCTTTGGCCAGGGCGTCGGGGTTGAGGCCGAACGCCGACATGGCCTCGGCCAAGGTCGTCCCAGACGGATCGACCATGGCCAAAGCCTCTTGCCCTACGGGTTCCGACATACCCCGACTGCACATCATCGAGGCAGGAAAGCGCGACCCTTCCTCGTCGCCGAACGCAATCACTTCAATAGCGAACGGCGCGCGGCGCCCCGCCCGATGGAGCACATGCGCGCACTCTATGCCGATCATGACGCCCAGCGCCCCGTCGTAGGGACCGCCATCACGCACGGTGTCGATGTGCGACCCGATCAGCAGAGCCTTGGCCCCCGCTATTAAACCCTCGTATCGACCCACCAGATTGCCCAAGGGGTCGATCCGGACCGTCATTCCAGCCTCCTGCATCCAGACTGCCGTTTGATCCAAGGCCGCCCTATGGGCGCCTGACAGATAAGGGCGGTCCAGGCATTCAGCGGCTTGACTATAGGGCGCAACGGCGAGGGCGTCGCAGCGAGCGACGGCGCGTTGGCCAGGAGAGAGATGTGACGCATGCAACATCAGACGGCCTCAGACATCCGTAACGGGAACCGACAGACCAACTCGACGTTCGCCCGCGCCATCCGGGGCCGGGTGTCTTGCCGGCGACATGACCAGCGCCGCCCCATCGCTGCGAGGATCGCTCGCGCCCTCTAGGGTTCCGTCCGCCCACCTGACCAGAGCCCCGGCGTGACCCATCATGTCGGTGAAGGCCGGCGCCAGTTCGACCGAGTGTCCGGCTTGCCGCAGCGCGTTCACCAGTTCGGGGTCAAATCGACTTTCCAGTTTTAGGCTGGTGCTGTCTTCGCCCCAGGTGCGGCCCAGCAGCCATCGCGGCGCGGTGATAGCGTCCTGCAAATCCTCGCCAAACATGGCGTAGCGGGAGAAAATCGCCGCCTGCGACTGCGGCTGTCCTTCACCGCCCATGTTGCCGTAGGCCATCGTCCGCCCGTCCGACAGCACGGCCATGGCCGGGTTGAGGGTATGGAATGGCTTGCGGCCCGGGCGCAGGGCGTTCCAACCCTGCTCGACCAGACGAAAACTGGCGCCCCGGTTTTGCCAGGTGACGCCGGTCCGAGGCAGCACCAGACCGGAGCCGAATTCGAAATAGGTGCTTTGGATGGCGCTGACGGTGCGACCTTCGCCGTCAATGACGCCGAACCAGACGGTGTCGCCGTCGGAAATCGGCGAAGGCCAGGGGGCGGCCCGGCGCCGATCAATCGCCGTCGCCATGCCTGCGAGCTGGTCGCGATCATCCAGCAAAGCCTGGGGGTCGATGTCCATGTAGGCGGGGTCGCCCACATGCCGATCACGGACCTTGAAGGCCTGCTTGGTCGCTTCCACCAGACCGTGGATGTGATCGAACCCCTCCGCCTGCTCGACCCCCAAGCGATCAAACAGAGCCAGGATCAAGAGCGACGCCAGACCCTGGGTGGGCGGGGGCATGTTGTAGAGCGTCCCGGCGCCGATCTGCGTACGCAGGGGTTCTACGACTTCTGCGCGGTGGGCATGGAGATCGGCCAGGCGCAGCGGCGAACCCAGGGCCTCGAGGTCCGCAGCCATGATTTCGGCCAGTGGCCCGCGGTAAAAACTATCCAATCCCTCATTGGCCAAGGTGCGCAAGGTCTGCGCGAGCGCGGGTTGGCGTAGAACGTCCCCCAGCGAGGGTTGGCGCCCCCGGGGGAGGAAAGCCTGGGCAAAGCCGGGTTGGGGTTCCAGCTCCGCGAACTTTTTGCCCACGATCTCGACATAGCCGGCGGTAACCTCGGCGCCGTCCTCGGCGTAGGTGATCGCAGGCTCCAGCAATTGCGCGAGCGGAAGTCGCCCGCCGCCGACACGCAGAACCTCCGCCCAGCCGGACACCGTCCCGGCCACCGTATTGGCCGCCAACGGACCCCGCCAAGGGATAGCGGACCTGCCCTCGTATAGGGCCAGATCGGCCTTTTGCGCGGCTCGGCCACACGCGTCGATCCCGACCGGCTCCTGGCCGGGTTCGCAATGCAGCCAGAAGCTGTCCCCGCCAATGCTGTTCATGTGTGGGTAGACGACAGCCAGGGCGGCGGCGATGGCGACAGCGGCTTCGGCGGCGTTCCCGCCCGCCTTGAGAATCGAAAGCCCCGCCTTGCTCGCGCTACGGTGCGGCGCTGTGACAATCCCCCCGGCTCCCCTGACCGTCTTCATAGTTTTGACGAGCCGCGCGATGGCCAAGGCCGACCGCTTACATTGAGTTGTCGAGCGCTGAAGCCTAACATGGTCAGCGTCCGCTATTTGGCGGCAGTGGCTTTAGGAGCCGGACTGCTGAAGTTTTGCGCCGCCCACGCCGGGTCGAAGTCGGAGGGCCGGCCGGCGGCCTTTTGCTCAGCCTCGTACGCCACCAAATTGGCGATATCGACCTCGCAGACATATTCCATAACCTCGGAGGCGACGCCGGGCTCCGCGCGCTTGTAGCGATAGGTGACTTTGTAGGGCGTGACGTAGGTCAGCGGATCGTCCAGGGTCATCTCGTCGAACAGATATGAGTCCTTCAAATACAGCTTCTCGGTCATGTGCATTTGTTCGGACACATTCGGGTTGCGCCCATTGAAACCGATCGTATCGACATAGAGCGTATCGCCGTCCCAATGACCGATGGAATGGCCGTTCCAACCGGGGATCACGCTGTCGGGATGGGTTTTCTCATCCAGATATATGGTCCGGGGCAGATTGCTGACCTCGTTCAGGATCGTGATGCGACCCTTGGTCTGCAGGAACTCGATACCGAACGGCGTGGACATCAGCCCAGGCATGCCCGTCGGCAGGCATTTGGTGTGAGCCTCGCCGATCAGCCGGTGGTTGGCCTGGTTGATCTTATTGACCTGGTCCTGAGCGGCGCGGGCGGCGGGCGTAAATTGCGGACGATCACGGTGCAGGCGCTCGCCGTCCGGTCCTGTCGGCTGGTTCAGCGCCCACATGCCGGTGATGTCGGGCTCAGCCCAGGCGGGGGCGCTCGCGGCTAGCGCGAGAGCGGCTAAACTGACAGACAACATTTTGTGCGGCGCAAACATCAGCATCGCCCTTTATCTTGCCTCCCCGTCGCCGGAACTGCCCGAGACGAGGGATCGGCAGCGAGCATTAGACAGCCAAGCCGCGTTTGAAATTATAAAACAAATATTGAAAGTCCTCCCGCTCATTGGTCGGCCCCATCGGATGGCGGAAAGCATAGACTGGCGCTGTCGATGACAAACTCAGCGGTTTGCGGGATTTGCTCTTCGCTTGTGCGAAGGCCCTGATCCCAAGCGCCTTGGGGGCCTCATTGACGCGCAGACGTTACGGCGTCGTCGTTCAAGAGAGCGGGTGTCATGGGCTTGATTCCATCCAACATGCTGTCCGGCGGGCTTCGCGGCTGGCGCGCCTGGTCCCTCCCGGCGCTTATCGCGGCGGGTTGCGCATTGACGTCGCCCGCCTTGGCGCACCATTCGGCGGCCATGTTCGACCCGAATAAGACCGTCACCTTGAGCGGCGCGGTCAAGGACTACCGCTGGACCAACCCTCACGCGATGATCGAGGTGCTAACCGTCAACGACGCCGGTGCTCAGACGGTCTGGAGCATCGAATGTTCGACGCCCAATATCCTGGTGCGCAAGGGCTGGGGCGCCCATTCGCTCAAGGCCGGCGACCGGGTCAGCGTTCAGGTCCATCCCTTGCGCGATGGCGGGTCGGCGGGACTGATCATGGCCCTGACGACCCCGTCAGGCGCGGTGCTCAAGGATCACGACTACTGATCAAACCTTGGGCGTCGACGGGATTGTTCAATCCCATTTGAAAATCTTGGCTCGATTGCGGGGCTCGTCCGCCCCGATGAATTGCACGAGATTGGACTTGGCGGCAGTCGTCGGATCGAAGGATTTCAAGTCGGTGTTGTTTGGTCTGAACGGAACTTCAGCAAAGCGGTCGGGTCGAGCTCTTGTCTTGGCGGCGAGCGCTCTGGCCTTAAGCGCCATGGCCGCCCAGGCCGGCGAATCTCACCCCGACCTGACCGGCGTATGGATGGTGCAGCAGCCCTATTACCTCGGCCAACGCCTATTGCCTGAGCCGGCCCTGACCCCGCAGGCCGCTGCACTGACCCAGCGCCGCAGGGAAGCGGCCGCCAAGGGCTATGTGCGAAGTGTCGGCAACATGCTGTGTGAAGGCGGCGGCGGGCCGTCCCTGTTCGCAATCCGCTCGCCGTTCGAAGTGTTCGCCGGCTTTGGACGAATGACTTTCATTTTTGAAACTGAGACCTTCAACCAGCCGCGCACGGTCTATCTGAACGAGACCGCGCAGCCTGCAGACATTTTCCCGAGCCCTAATGGTCACTCCATCGGCCACTGGGAGGGCCAAACCCTGGTGGTCGACACCGTGGCGTTCAACGACCGCGGCGGGTTTCCCGGAGGCGTGCCGCGCTCGGACAAGGCGCACCTGGTGGAACGGTTCACCCTGGAGGACGGCGGCAAGGTTCTGGCTGATCAGATGACGATGGAAGACCCGGTCAACCTCGCCAAGCCTTGGACTACCACGATGAAATTTGACCGCATGGCGGACACCGAAGAGCGGTTTGAAGTCACCTGCGACGTGGATCTGGAGGCGCTCAAGACCGTGGATCTCAACGCCGTCAAAGACGCCGATCCTGAAGCCGCCCGCCTGCTCGACCCCGCCAAACGCGGCGACGACCCGGCGCTAAAATACGTCCAGAAGCCAGCCCCTTGAGTGCCCGCCCATGAAAATCGCTCGCTACCCCCGCGTCCTACACCCTCTTTTGTCAGCGTCCGCGATGGCCGTGGCATTGACCGCGTCCGCGCCGGCGTTCGCCCACCATTCGTTCAACATGTTCGCGTTGGACAAGGTGGTGACCGTCGACGGGACCATCAAAGACTACCAATTCAAGATGCCGCACGTTTGGTTCTACGTGGTTACGATGACCAAGGGCGGCGCGCAGGAGGAATGGGGCTTTGAAGCCCACAGCCCCAACCTTGTGGCCCGTAAGGGCTGGACGGTGAACAGCCTGAAGCCGGGCGACAAGATCGCCGTGACGATGCACCCGATGAAGGACGGCTCCAAGGCGGGCAGCGTGGTCTATGTCACCTACCCCAACGGCAAGGTCCTTTGGAACGCCCAATCGCTCAATGAACCCTAGGCGGCGACCATGTCCCTGCGCCCACGTCCATTGGCAATAGGATTCGGCATGGCTCTGGCGCTCGCCGCCGGCGCCGCGCGCTCAGCCCCCGACATCACCGGCATGTGGCAGTACGACTATAGCCATCCCCCCGGCCATCCGCCGCTGACGCCCAAGGCGGCGGCTGTCGTGGCGCTCCATCACGCGGCGACAGAAAAGGGCTATGTCCGCGAGCTGTCCAACATGAAGTGCCTACCCACGGGCATGCCGCAGCTGATGGTCTGGCGTTCGCCGATCGAGATCATGGAAAGCTTCGGCCGGATCAGCATCATCACCGAACACGACCCCGGGCCCGACGAGCCCAGGACCATCTATCTGAACGAACCGGTGCAGCCCAAAGACATCGACCCCTCCTGGAACGGGCATTCCATCGGGCATTGGGACCACGACGTGCTGATCGTCGACACGGTCGGTTTTAATGACCGAGCCCATCTGCTGGGCGGGGTCCCCCGCACGGAGGCGACCCACATCACCGAACGCTTCAGTCTGTCGCCAGACGGTCAGACCCTAACCGACGAGATGACCATGGAAGACCCGCAGATGTTGGCCGGGCCTTGGACGGTATCGCTGAAATTCGCCCGCATGCCCAATGATTCTGAACGCCTCGAAGCGGTCTGTGAGCTCGACTTGGACGCGATACAAAAACTCGACATCGCCGCGATCAAGCCGTTCGACGTGGAGGCGCAGCGCATGAGCGACCCGTCGCTCCATTACAATCCGGGCGGCAAATAGGCCATGTCGGTGCTGGACCGCCTTACCCCCTTTGTCACCTGGCTGGCCCATACGCGGGTCAGCCAAGGGATCGGCGACATCGCTTGGATCACGCCTCTGGTTCAGTCCGTGCATATTCTGGCTATCGCTGTGGTCATGTCTGGCGTGCTGATGTTGGACCTGCGGCTTCTCAGTGTTGTGGGACGAGAGCAGACCACCGCCCAGTTTGCCGGGCGCTATTTGCCCTGGGTTTGGTGGTCCTTGCTCGTCCTGCTGGCCACCGGGGCGACGCTGATTGTCGGCGAGCCCCGGCGCTCCTTGGAAAACCCCGTTTTCGTCCTGAAGATGAGCTTACTGCTGATCGCCAGCGCCCTCACCTTGACCGTCCAACTGCCTCTGCGCCGAGATGACCGGTTCTGGGAAACCCCTGGCCGGCGCGCGGCGGCGTGCGCCATCGCGCTCGTCTCACTGGCGGTCTGGGCCTGCATCGTTTTTGCCGGGCGTTGGATCGCCTACGCCCAAGGATAGTTGATGTCGCTTCATGACCTATGGTCGGCGTTGGAACAGGCGCCTTTCGCCGTTCTCGTGCGTCAGAATGAATTGGTGTTCCCCTGGATCGAGAGTGTTCATGTCCTCGCCATCGTTCTGGTGGTGGGAACGGTGTTCATTGTCGACCTGCGGCTTCTGGGCGTAGCCTCGCGCGGCAGGCCGGTCACCCAGTTGGCGCGGGAAGTCCTGCCCTGCACCTGGGCCGCCTATGGACTGGCGGCATGCACCGGATTCTTGCTGTTTTCATCCTCGGCGGTCGCCTATGCGAACGATCTGCCGTTCCGCCTGAAGATGCTGACGATGGCCTTGGCGGGCGTGAATATGCTGGTTTTTCACTTTGTGCCCTACCGCGACGTCGCGCACTGGGATCGCTCGGTACGAACCCCTGTTGGAGTCAGGGCGGCGGCGGGGATTTCCATGATTTGCTGGATTGCAATCGTTGGATTCGGTCGCTGGGTCGGGTTTTCGCTCAATTGAGGCCTCCCCTGCCTCCTGCATTTTCAGATCAAATTTGAAACTGCTGCGCTGCGGTGCGCAGACCGCTACGGGCTGGCCCAAGGTATAGTCTGCGGGGTCAGGATTGAGGGAAGTTCATCCGATGTCTCGCGCTTACGGCCTATGCAAATTCAGCCTCGTCGGACGGGCCATGGCTCTGACTGGGGCATTGCTCCTTTTTGGACAAACGACTGCGGCGAACGCTGCGGGGTCGCCAGCCAAGACGATCACCGGCATGTGGCTGGCCGACCCGGCCGATTACCAGCGTCACGAAACCCTTCCCTTGAAGCCCGAAGTCCTGGCTAAGGAAGCCGAGGCCCGCAAGGCCGCATCCGGCCCCACTCAGACCCTGTCGGACAACTCCCGCAAGTGCCTGCCCATTGGCATGCCGGGGATGATGGTCAACGAATTCGCCTTGGAGATCCTGCAAACGCCTGATCGGGTGACGATGATCTCCGAAAATAGCCCCTTGGCCCGCAACATCTACCTGAAGGAGACGGCCCATCCCTCCGATCTGGAGCCGAGCTGGAACGGTCATTCCATCG
>CAYVHP010000146.1:0-4990 GCA_964451265.1 uncultured Caulobacteraceae bacterium
GGGCGTGATCGACGCCGGCGCGACCAACAACGTTGGCATCGGCAATCTGGGCAGCATCGGGGTCCTGACCAACAGCGGCACGATCACAGCCGGCGGGGCTGGCAACCTGGGCGTGGGCAACCTGGGCACGCTGGGCACACTGACGAACTCAGCCGGCGGAACGATCAGCGGCCCCTCCGGCGGCGTCGGCAATCTCGGATCGATCGGGACGCTGACCAATGCGGGTCTGATCACCGGCGCATACGGCATCGAACTCGGCGGGACGTTCTTAACCTTCTCCGGCCCCGGCACCATCGGCGTCTTCAACAACATCGGTACGATTTCGGGCAGCGTCGCCGCCCTGAACCTGATCTCCGGCTCGATCGGCACGATCAACAATACCGGGTTGATTGCGGGCAATATCACCAACCAGATCGCCCAGCCCCTGAACATCGCGGGCGGCACAGGCAGCATCTTCGGCACGCTGACCGGCTTCGGCGGCGGCGTGGGCCAGATCACCGACACGGTCGGGGCGCTCAATCTCAGCGGCAATCTGCTGATCAGCGACAACTTCAATGTCGCGGGCCAGACCGTAACCAGTTCCGGCATGTTGTCCCTGACCGCGCCGATCACCATTATCGGCGCCTTCAGCCAGTCCAGCGGAACCCTCGCTCTCGGACCCAGCGGCGAGTTGGTCGTGACGGGCGCGGCCGTCATATCCGGCTCGGTGGCCGGCGGCGTGTTCTCGGCTACGGGCAATTATACAGCGGGCGCCGGGACCACGACCCTGGTCTCGGGGGGCGCGGGCTCCAATTACACGGGTCTGGCGAGCGGCTCCGGCGTCACCGGCCTGTCCGGGGGTCTTTCCACAGCCGGCAACAACCTGCTGAGCAGAGTCAACAACGACTATGTCGGCGGCAGCCTGGCCAGCCTGGTCAACAGCGGCGCCATTTCGGGCGCGAGCTATGCCTTCTACGAAGCGGCCACCGGCAGCTTGGGCTCGCTCAGCAACAGCGGATCGCTGATCGGCTCCAACACCGGCCTGTTTAACGCCGGCGTGATCGGCTCGTTGAGCAATTCAGGCACGATTTCGGGCAGCATCAACGCCCTGAAACTGGTCTCCGGTTCGATCGGCACGATCAGCAACACCGGGCTGATCGCCGGCAATATCACCAACGGCGTCGCCCAGTCTCTGATCATCTCGGGCGGCACGGGCAGCATCTTCGGCACGCTGACCGGCCTCGGCGGCTCCATCGGCCAGATCACCGACACGGTCGGCAATCTGACCCTGAATAACAACCTTGTGCTGAACGACGCGGTGAACCTGGGCTCAGGAACCCTGTCGTATGCGTTCGGCACCCTGCAGCTCAACGGTCCGATCAGCCTCACCGGCGCCTACAGCCAGGCCGGGGGCACGCTGTCGCTGGGGACATCGGGCGAGCTGGTGGTTTCCGGCGCGGCCGGCTTCACCGGCTCTCAGATCGCCGTCACCAATACCTTGTCCTCCACCGGCAACTACATCCAGGGCAGCGTCGCGTCGCGAACGCTCGTGGCGGGCGGAGCGGGGTCGTCTTACGGCGGCCTGGGCCTGAGCATCACCGGGGGCCTGCCCGGCATGGTCCTTGGCAAGACCGTCAGCGGCAACAATCTGCTGTTCACGGTGCTGGACGACTACGTCGGCGGCAACCTGGCCACCTTGACCAATAGCGGGACCATTATCGGCTTTGGCTTTGGCGCCTATGTCGCCTCGACCGGCAGCCTGGGGACCCTGACCAACACAGGCTCGCTGATCGACGTCGTCGGCGCGCAGGTGGCGGGGACAGTGGGCCTGCTCTCCAACTCGGGATCGATTTCCGGCGCCGCGTTCGGCTCCGGTCCCGGGGCGGTCAACGGCGTGATCGTCAGCGGATCGCTGGGCACGTTGAACAACACCGGTTCGATCTGGGCCTTCACCACCGTGGGCGGCGTTTCGATCCAGCAGGGCGTGCTAGTCGGCACGCTGGGCTCCATCGGCCTGCTGAACAACGCCGGCAGCATCTTCGCCAACGGCGGCTCGGTCGTCGGGACCTACTACGGCATCAATAACAACGGCTCTATCGGTACGATCACTAACAGCCTCGGCGCCCTGATCTCGGGCGGCACGGGGATTCTCAACAACGGCCAGATCGCCTCCATCGCCAACGCCGGTTCGATCACCAGCTTCGGCATGCAGGCGGGCGGCAATAACAACGCCCTGACCAATAACGGCTCCATCGGCGCCCTGACCAACGCCGGGTTCATGAGCTATGTGAGCAATGGAACCCTCGGGTCCATCGGCACGGTCGCCAACAGCGGCTCGATGGTCAACCTCGCCAACAATGGCGGCGTGATCGCCTCGATCAACAACACCGGGACCATTGACGGCGGCTCGACCAACGGTGTGGGCCTGGCCAATGTCGGCAGCGTCGGCGTTGTGACCAACAGCGGTCTGATCGCCGCCGGCCAGGCGGGGTCCTACGGCCTGGGCAACGCCGGCTCGATCAACACGCTGACGAATCAGTTGGGCGGGACGATCTCGGGCGCGGGCTATGGCCTGGCCAACGTCGGCTCGATCAGCACGCTGACCAACGCGGGGCTGATCACCGGTTCGATCGGCCTGCAGAACGGCGGCGCCATCGGCGGCGGGGGTTCAACCTTTACCGGCGTCAGCACCATCGCCGGTTTCAACAACTCCGGCACCCTCTCAGGCAGCGTCAGCGCCATCAAGCTGGTCTCCGGCTCGATCGGCACGATCAGCAACACCGGCCTGATTGCCGGCAACATCACCAACGGCGTCGCCCAGGCGCTGGTCATCTCGGGCGGGACCGGAACCGTGTTCGGCACGCTGACCGGCTTCGGCGGCGGCGTGGGTCAGATCACCGACACGGTCGGCGCCCTGACCCTGGACAACAACCTTGTGCTGAACGACGCGGTGAACCTGGGCTCAGGAACCCTGTCGCACTCGTCCGGGGTCCTGCAGCTCAACGGCCCGATCAGCCTCACCGGCGCCTACAGCCAGACCGGGGGCTCCTTGTCGCTGGGCTCCACTGGCGAACTGGTGGCGTCCGGCGCTGCCAGCATCTCCGGCGGCACGGTGACGAACGGCGTGCTGTTCTCCTCCATCGGCAACTATCTGGCCGCCCTGAACACCCTGGTGGCGGGCGGGGCCGGTTCGTCCTATTCGGGCCTGTCGCTATATTCCAGCACCGTCGCCGGCCTGTCGGCCGGTCAGACGGTCAGCGGCAACAACCTGCTGAACGTGATCCGCAACGACTATGTCGGCGGCTCGCTGGCCACCCTCGCCAACAGCGGCGCCGTTAGCGGCCCCAGCTATGGCCTGTATATCGCCTCGAGCGGCACGCTCGGCACGTTGACCAACAGCGGCGTACTCAGCGGTTCGATCGCAGGCGTCATCAATAATAGCGCCCTGGTCGTGGCTCAGATCAGGAACAGCGGCTCCATCCTCGGCACGAACAACGGGCTGCAACTGGGCTCGACCGCGCGTGCGGGGACGATCACCAACAGCCTCGGCGGCCTGATCTCGGGCGGACAGATCGGCGTGGCCGTCGGCGTGGTCGGCGCCTCGATCAACACAGCCTCCCTGACGGCGCTGGTCAACGCCGGCTCGATCACCGGCTCACTGGCCGGTGTGGCGGCCCTGGGCACGATCGGACTCATCGACAACAGCGGCACGATCACCTCGTCCAACTCCGGCGTCGGCGTGTCCGGCATGGTCGCCTCGATCAACAACACCGGTTCGGTCGTCGGCGGCAACAGCGCCATCGGCAATAGCGGCGGGATCGGCACGATCACCAACAGCGGCCTGCTGCAGGGCGTCGCCAAGAGCGGCATCGGCAATTCGGCCTCGATTACGGCCGTCAGCAATTCCGGCACGATCACCGGCCTGACCCAGGGCATCGGCAACTCAGGCTCGATCGGCACGATCATAAATTCCGGCCTGATCACAACGCATAACACCGTAACCGCAGTGGCCATCGCCAACTCGGGCACGCTCGGCGGGATCAACAACTCCGGCACGATCGGCGCCGTGATCGCGATCAGCAACACCGGCGCGCCCTTGGGTCCGATCATCAACACCGGCCTGATCGCCGGCAACATCTCCAACGCGGTCAGCCAGACTCTGTCGATCACCGGCGGCGCCGGAACCGTGGTCGGCACCCTGACCGGACAGCCGATCAGCGCCGTGGGGACCATCACCAACCCCGGCAACGTGGCGCTGGCCGGAAATCTCCTGCTCAACGACAACGTCACGGTCGCTTCCGGTTCGGGCACGGTGACCAATGCCGGGGTGCTATCGCTGTTCCGGGTGGTCACCGTCACCGGCAACTTCAGTCAGAGCGCCTCCAACGCCGCCCTGGGCGTGTCGGGCGCCGGCGAGCTGATCGTCACCGGCTCGGCCAGCCTGACCGGCGGCTCGGCCTTCTCGGCGGGCGGTAACTACCTGAACGGCGCGACGGCCACGACCATCCTGTCGGCCGGCGCCGCGTCGGATTTCACGCACGTGCTCGGCGTTTCGACCATCGCCGGTCTGAACGCCACCATCGCTGCGGTGGGCAACAACCTGATCCAGACCATCGCCAACGCCTATGTCGGCGGCACCATCGACAACGCCACCATCAGCTCCAGCATCACCGGCGCGACCTACGCCTTCTACGAGGCGGCGACCGGCTCCATCGGGTCGCTGACCAACACCGGCTTGCTGAGCGGCAACGCCACCGCCTTCTTCAACTCCGGCACCATCGGCACCTTCAGCAACAGCGGGATCATTTCCGACGGCGCCGGGTTCAGCAACTCCGGCTCGATGGCGGTGTTCAACAATAGCTCGATCGTCAGCGGCAACTCGGGCCTGGTCAACAGCGGCACGATCGGGACCGTCGTCAACAGCGGCTTCATCTCCGGGACCACGGCTGCGGGCGTCGTCAACAGCGGCACGATCGGCACGATCAGCAACTCGGGCTCGATCACGGGCGCC
>CAYVHP010000147.1:0-10754 GCA_964451265.1 uncultured Caulobacteraceae bacterium
TGATGCGAAAGGCCCAGCCGCGAGACATCGAAGCCACTTGGCGTAAGGCCGGTCAACTCCTGGACCTCTTCAGCCCAAAGGAGTGCGCCAACTACCTCGTCAACTCCGGCTACGGTTCCGTCTAAACGGGTCCCGCTCTAGTCTGGGAGTTCCGGCGTAGCGGCCCAACGTGATGAGGTCTGGTTTCGGGCCGGAAGCCGGCCCTATCCAGCCGGATAAGTCTGGGCCGCATCGTTCGGCCAGAGGAAATTTGTGAAGGTCAAGGTGACGGAAAAGTCCAGCGAACGGACCTGATGCCACCAGGCCAGGGGAACGAAAAGGATCTCGCCCGGCTGCAGTTCCACTGGATAGCACCGCGCCCCGGCTAGGCGCGGATGGCGCGATATGTCGGCGCCGGCCTCGAGGTCTGTGATCTCGCTGAACACATGGGTGGTGTTGTACAGCCGGCCGACTTCCGAGGCGGGCAGCACGAGAACGCGCTTACGGCCCACGACCTGGGCGATGAAGTTGTTGGTCAGATCGTGGTGCAGGGCGGTGAAGGCGCCCGCCGGGCCGATCCACATCATGCCGTTGGGATGCCCGCCCGCCGGGTCAAGGAACCGGTCCAGCGGCCGCTGGTCGGCGGCCAGCGGGGCCAGAGCCTCGGCGTTGTTGGCCGAATTATAAGCGGTGATGTAGGCGTCGTTGCCGGCGCCCGGCCGGCTGATGCGGTCGATAAAGGCGTCGAAGGGGGCCTGCCGGCGGTGGGCGTCCTTGTCCATTTCGAAGCGAGGATCGGCGGCGCGTTCGCCCTGGTACTCGATCAGCCGCGACCCGACCTTGGCCTTCAGGTAGTCGGGCGTCCACAGCCTCAGCGCCGGCCAGTCAGCCAGTTCGCCGGTCAGGATCACAGGGCGGCCCACGGCATAGTAGCGGGCAAGGAATTCGTCGGCGCTGAGCCCCGCGCGGCGCTCGATGCCGGCGACGCCCGGCGCCAGGTCGCGCTGGCGTTCCAGGGTCTCCAGCAGCCATTCGCGCTTGGTCAGGGCGCGTCTCAGCCGCTCGAGCTCGCCCTCGGCGGCCGAGGCCGACGGCGCAGACACGTCCTCAGTGGGCGCAGCGGGCGCCTGGGGCGCGGCGGCGCGGTCGAAGGGGCTCAGCCGCAGCTTGGCGCGGTGGTCGGTGGTCAAGGCCTCGCCGGAAGCGTCCACGCCCCGGTAGTAGTGCTTCTGCCAGCGGTCAGCTGGAACCGTGGGCGGCTGCTCGCGCATGCGCTGGTGAAACGCGTCGCGCGAGGCGCTCCATTCGGCGAACCGCCGCGCCAACTCAGGGTCGGCCGCGAAGGGCTCGAAGCGCGGCTCGAAAGCTTCTATCGCGGCCCGCTCAACCGGGAACAGGAAGCAGAACGGCTCCATCGCTTCGAACCGCACGGGCGTATGCGGCCGGGTGAAGCGCCAGTTCATGGTGAAAGTGAAGGGCGACCAGTCGGTTTCAATCACGCCCGTCAGAGGCGCGATGGCGTCCTTGAACCGGTTGGGCGAGCCGCCCGCCCACAGGCTCCAGCCCGGCGGGGTGCGGATGACGCCCTGCACGTGGAAGGTCAGAATGCCCTGACCGAACAGGGAGACGCCCGCCTGTTCCGGCGGCGCCCCTGGGTCGGGCCGGACGGTGACCGCGTCCACGCCCGTTCCACCATCCCACACGGCCTCGAAGCCGACGGGGTTGAGCACCTCCCAGCCATGGGCGTTGGCAATGTTCAGCGGCAGGCAGCGATAGGCGAAGGACTCCGGCGTCGCATCCATCCAAGCCCGCGTCGCCGGCGCCGGCCGGATCAGCGGCGCCCAGCCCGGGTGGAGGTAGCAGATCAGATCCATGACCAGCAGGATATGCCATCTTCCCCGACATTCGGCCACCTAGCCCCGTTCGCGGCGCTCCGCCCAGTCTCATTTGGGGCGCCTCCAGCCGCTTGGCGGCTGGTCGCCGGCGCCTCCAACACCATCTCGGCGAGCTGCTTGATATGCTTCACCAGCTTGACGGGCGGCGAAACCTGAGCGCGATATACCCCGCGATCAGCGTGCCGGTTGGATGCGCGCGCAGGTCGCTAAACTTCCGAGGAACTCAGGTTCATGATCCCCGTCCTACCCGGTTTGCCGCCCCGCCGCCTCGTTTTGGCCGGCGTGTGTGGGCTGGCGCTTTCGAGCGCTATGTCGGCCTCGGCCATCGCCTTGCCCACGACGGCGCTCTCGCCTGCGGCGCTTTCGCCCGCGGCGCCTCTATCCACCGCGCGTGGGCTGCTTTGGGCCAAAGCTTGCGCCACCCGGCCGGACGGAACGAATGTTTGTTATGTCGAGCAGTTCGCCATTGACCAAGCGCGTAACCAGGTTGTGCTGCATGTACAGCTTGGCTATCTCGGCCCCGATGGCCAGCCGCGCCTTGTCGTCACCGCCCCCCTTGGCGTCAGCCTAGCCGGCGGGGTCAATCTGGCGCTGGACGCCGACAAGCCGATTGGCGTGCCCTTCCAGACCTGCGCATCGGACGGATGCATGATGATCGCGGTGCTTCAGCCGGACGTACTGACCCGGTTGCTTAAAGCCAAATCCATGACGGTGACCTTCCTCGACGCCGCCAATGCCCCCATCGCCGTGCCCGTACGCCTGGAAGGCCTGGCCGACGCCTTCACCGCCGCTCAGAAGAAGCCCTGATGAACACCTCTCCACAGCCCCAGGGCATGTCGATCGAACAGGCCCTGGCCCAGGCGCACGCCCATTGGGAAGCCGGCCAGAGCAACCAGGCCGAACACCTGTGTCAGCAGGTGCTGGCGGCCTGGCCGGGCCAGAGCGACGCGCTCCACCTGCTCGGCCTGATGGCCTACGCCTTCGGCAATCTGGACCTGGCCATCGACCAGATTCGGAAGGCCTGCCAGGCGCCGCGCGCGCCGCCGGCCTATCTCAGCAACCTTGCCGAAATGTGCCGCCAGCGCGGTCTGTTGAACGAGGGCGAGCAGGCCGCCCGCCGGGCGCTGGCCTTGGAGCCCACCTTCGTTGGCGCCTGGAACAATCTGGGCATCATCCTGCAAGAGGCCGGCAAGCTGGACGAAAGCCTGGTCTGCCTGAATCGGGTGGTGCATTTGCGGCCGGACGATCCGCTTGCGCGCAACAATCTGGGTAATACGCTCAAGCGGCTGGGCAAGCTGACGGAGGCGCGCGCGCAATACGAGGCCGCCTTGGCCCTGCAGCCGACCTATGCCGAAGCGCTGAGCAACATGGCCAGCCTGCTGAACGACCTGGGCCAGCCGGACCAGGCGCTTGCTTCAGCCCGCCGCGCCATCGACATCAACCCGCGTCACGCCGAGGCCTATATCAACGCCGTGGGCGTGGAGGTCGGTCGGCGGCGGTATCCGGAAGCTCTTCGCTGGGCTGAGGCCCTGCTCACCTTCGCGCCGCTGCACGCGGGGGGGCTGGCGGCCAAGGCCATCGTTATGACGCACCTGGAGCGCCCGGAGGAGGCGCTGGACGCGGCGCGCCAGGCGGTTTCCGCCGCGCCCGACAGCAGCGATGCGCTCAACGCCCTGGGAGAGGCGCTACAGGCCCAGGGCCAGGTCGACCTGGCCCTGGCGGCTTACGACAAGGCCGCGCTCGCCAGCGGGTTCGGGGTGGAAAAGGCGATGATCAATCGCGGCGTGCTGCTTATGGAGCAGGGACGCAAGGCCGAGGCCCGTGAGGCGCTGGAAAAGGCCTTGAACCTCTATCCCGCCTCGGCCTCCGCGTGGATGACTATGAGCGACCTGAAGACCTTCACGCGCCGGGATCCTGATATAGAGCGCATGGAAAGCCTGCTGCGGGACGGCGACGGTCAGGCGCGCGGCGATCAGACCACGGTCCACTTCGCCCTTGGCAAGGCGTGGATGGACGTCGGCGATCCTGTCAAGGCCTTCGCGCATCTGAACGAAGGCAACCGCATGCAGCGCGAAACCTTCAGCTATGACGCGGAGGCTGTTTCCGGATGGTTGGCCTCCATCCCGACCGCCTTCGGCCCTGAGCTTTACGAACGGCTGGCCGGGGCCGGCGCGCGGTCGCCGCTGCCGGTTTTCGTGCTGGGCATGCCGCGCTCGGGGACGTCCCTGGTGGAACAGATCCTGGCGTCCCATCCGGAGGTGCACGGGGCCGGGGAGCTGTCCTTCCTCCAACGCCTGGCCGACGAACAGGGCGGCGTGCCGGCCGTTGCGGAGCGCCTGACCCCCGAATTGGCCGAGCGGATGGGCGAGGCATACCTGGCCCAGGTGACCCGCCTGGCCGGCGGCAAAAGCCGGGTTGTGGACAAGATGCCGTCTAACTTCCTACTGGCCGGCCTGATCCCGCTGATCCTTCCGGATGCGCGCATCATTCACGTGCGGCGCGACCCGGTCGATATCGGCCTGTCCTGCTATTCCAAGCTGTTCGCCAAGGAGCAGCTGTTCACGTACGACCTGGCTGAGCTGGGCCGGTTCCTGAAGGACTACGACGCCCTGATGGAGCATTGGCGCAAAACCCTGCCGGTCTACCGCTTCACCGAAGTGGCCTATGAGAATGTCGTGGACAATCTCGAAGGCGAGGCTCGCCGTCTGATCGGCTTCATCGGGCTGAAGTGGGATAAGGCCTGCCTGAACTTCCACGAAACCAAGCGCGCCATCCGTACGGCCAGCGTCAACCAGGTGCGCCAGCCGGTGTTCAAAACCAGCGTCGGCCGCTGGAAGCCCTATGCGGCCCAGCTCAAGCCCTTGCTGGACGCGCTGGGCGTGGCGGCTAAATGATCCTGACGGCGCAGGAGGCCGAGCTCCAGGCCCGCAACCTGATCGCGGAGCGTCGTTTCGCCGAAGCCGAAGCGATATTGCGCCAGGCCCTGGCGGTCGGCTCGGGCCCGATCTCGCTCTGGCGCATGCTGGGCGGGGCGATCCGCGCGCAGGGCCGCGTGGCCGAGGCTAAGCCGATCCAGGAAATGCTGGTCGACACCCTGCCCGGGGAACTGTCGATGCGTTTCGACCTGGCCGAGACCCTGCTGCTGCTGGGCGAATTCGAGCAGGGCTGGCGCCAGTATCACTACCGCTACCAGATGCCCCACACCACGCGCATCGAGCGCAAGGTGCAGAAGCCGCGCTGGGACGGCCGGCCGATCCCCGGCAAGACCCTGCTGATCCATGATGAGCAGGGTTACGGCGACACCTTCCAGTTCATGCGCATGGTCCCTTGGGCCAAGGCGCGCAGCCATGCGCGCACCGTGCTGGAGATCAATCACGAGATGCACAGCCTGGCGGTGCGTATGGGCGGGTTCGACGCCATCACCCTGCGCGGAGAGCTGCCGCCGCCCTTCGACGAACATTGCGAGATGATGAGCCTGCCCATGGCCATGGGCCTGAAGCTGGAGGATCTGCCGGGCGAGCCCATGCCTTATCTGAGCGCCGATCCGGCGCGGCTCGCCGCCTGGCGCGAGCGGCTGGCGCCCCTGGCTCGGCCGCTGGTGTGTCTGGTCTGGGCGGGGCGGCCCACCCATTTGAACGACGCCAACCGGTCGATGAGCCTGGAGGCCCTGGCGCCGCTGGCCCGGCCGGACATCACCTTCCTGTCGATCCAGAAGGGCCCGACCGAAGCCGCCGCCCAAACGCCGCCTGCGGGCATGACCCTGGTCAGCCTGAGCGCCGACATCAAGGATTTCGAGGACACCGCCGCGATCCTCTCCCTGGCCGATCTGCTGATCTCGGTTGATTCCTCGCCGGTGCACCTGGCCGGGGCGCTGGGCCGGCCGGCTTGGGTCATGGTCCCGTCCGTGCCGGACTGGCGCTGGCTGCTGGGGCGAGAGGACACCCCTTGGTACCCGTCAGTGCGCATTATTCGCCAGTCGAGCGCCGGCGACTGGGCCGAACTCGTGCAGCGGCTGGCCAGCAAGTTAGGCGACTGGCGAGCCGCGTTCACACCTTAGCCGCGGCCCGAGAATTGTTGCAGCTATGTTGCAGATTCGCCGCCCGATTTTCTGAAATCCAATCATCGGGCGGAAAATATTCCGGCCATTTCAAGGCTTTCAACGCGATCAGGGATGGACACGCCCAGCCGGATTAGACAAGTTGCCCGACTGTTAATGGTCATGACTCCGCCGTGTAGGGGTGGTGTGCCGGGGCGCGTATCAGCTGGGGGCTGGCGTTTTGAAAAACCGGGGACGGAAATCCGCAGGCGTGCAGGCGCCTGTCGCGCTCCATGCGCAGCTGGCGAGACAGAATCGCCGCGCCTTGATGATGGGCTCTTGCCTGACGGCGGCCGGCGCCTCGGCCTTGTTTATCATGGCCTATCCGTCCGCCACGCGCGCGGACACGACCATCAGTACGCCGCTCACCACGACTCAGACCTGGACCAATAACAACTTCACCATCACCAGCAGCGGCTCGGTGATTGTCAGCTCTAAGACGGCGATCGCCGCCACTGGAACCGTCCTAGGCACACTGCTGAACACGGGAACGATCAGCGGCCCGACGACCGGCCTGGCGAGCACCGGCTCCATCGGGGCCATCAGCAACTCAGGCACGATCTCGGGCAGCGTCAGCGCCCTGAATCTGGTTTCCGGCTCGATCGGCACGGTCACCAACACCGGCCTGATCTTAGGCGGCATCACCAACCAGATCGCCCAGCCGCTGGTCATCTCGGGCGGGACCGGAACCGTGTTCGGCACGCTGAGCGGCCTCGGCGGCTCCATCGGCCAGATCACTGACACGGTCGGCGCCCTGACCCTGAACAACAACCTTGTGCTGAACGACGCGGTGAACCTGGGCTCAGGAACCCTGTCGCACTCGGCCGGGGTCCTTCAGCTCAACGGCCCGATCAGCCTCACCGGCGCCTACAGCCAGACCGGGGGCACGCTGTCGCTGGGGACATCGGGCGAACTGGTGGCGTCCGGCGCGGCCGGCTTCACCGGCTCTCAGATCGCCGTCACCAATACCTTCTCCTCCACCGGCAACTACATTCAGGGCAGCGTCGCGTCGCGGACGCTTGTGGCGGGCGGGGCGGGGTCGAACTACGGCGGCGTGGGTCTTAGCGTCACCGGCGGCTTGCCGGGCATGGCCGTCGGCAAAACTGTCAGCGGCAACAACCTGCTGCTGACGGTGCTGGACGACTACGTCGGCGGCAGCCTGGCGACCTTGACCAACACCGGGACCATCCTGGGCTTAGGATTCGGCGCCTATGTCGCCTCGACCGGCAGCCTCGGGACCCTGACCAATTCGGGCGCTCTCATCGACAATATCGGCGTGCAGGTCGCGACCCTGGGCTCGCTTGGCCTTCTCACGAATTCCGGCACGATCTTTGGCCAGGCGTTCAGCAACAGTCCTCCCGGACCCTCGGCCGTAGACGGCGTTGTCGTCGGCGGTACGCTCGGGACGCTGAGCAATCTGAGCACGGGGACGATCGGGGCGCCGCCCCCCGTTCAAGTGAACGGCACCGTGACGACGACGTTTACGGGCGTCTCGATCCAGCAGGGCGTGTTCGTCGGGGGTGTCGGGTCGATCGGCCTCCTGAACAACGCCGGGACCATTTTCGGCGCCACCGACATCCGCAACAACGGTCAGATCGCTTCGATCAGCAACAGCGGCGTCATCGGCTTCGGGCTCGGCATTCAGAACAACGGCACGATCGGCGCGATCAGCAACAGCGGATCGATCCTGGGCGGGATCAACAACGGGAACAGCACCGCGACCTCAGCGTCGATCGGCTCGATCAACAACGCCGTCGGCGGCACGATCAAAGACCAGAGCTCACTCGCAACCGGAGCGGTGACCAATTTCGGCACGATCGGGGCGGTGACCAACGCCGGATTGATGAACTACCTGTCCAATGGGACCAGCATCGGGGCCTCGGCGTCGATCGGCGCCGTCGTCAACAGCGGCGTGATGGTCAATTCCGCCAACCGGGGTTCAATCGCGTCGTTCAACAACACGGGCGTGATCGACGCCGGCGCGACCAACAACGTTGGCATCGGCAATCTGGGCAGCATCGGGGTCCTGACCAACAGCGGCCTGATCAGCGCCGCCCAGGCGGGCAGTGCGGGCCTGGGCAATGTGGGCACGTTCGGCACGCTCACGAACTCGATGGGGGGGACCATCAGCGGCGCTTCGTTCGGCGTCGGCAACCTCGGCTCGATCGGCACGCTGACCAACAGCGGCTCGATCACCGGCGCCCAGGGCCTCCAACTCGGAGGCACACTCTTCACCTTCTCCGGCCCCGGCACGATCGGGGTGTTCAACAACACCGGCACGATTTCGGGCAGCGTCGCCGCCCTGAACCTGATCTCCGGCTCGATCGGCACGATCACCAATACCGGGCTGTTGGCGGGCAACATCACCAACCAGATCGCCCAGCCCCTGATCATCGCGGGCGGCACGGGCAGCATCTTCGGCACGCTGGCCGGCTTCGGCGGCTCCATCGGCCTGATCACCGACACGGTCGGCAATCTGACCCTGAACAACAACCTCGTGCTCGGCGATAATGTGAATCTGGGCTCGGGCGTGCTGTCGCACTCGGCCGGCACCCTGCAGATCGGCAGCCTGATCAGCCTTACCGGCGTCTACAGCCAGACCGGCGGGACCTTGGCCGTCGGCCCCAGCGGCGAGCTTGTGATCACCGGCTCAGCGTCCATCACGGGCGGCCAGGTCGCCGGATCGCTGTCGTCGACGGGCAACTATCTGGCCACCAGCGGCCTGCAGACCGTGATCGCGGCCAGCGGGACGTCGGACTACTCGGGCCTCTCGCTGGGCGGTTCATCGATCACGGGCGTGTCCCTTCTCCTGTCGGTCAGCGGCAACAACCTGCTGGAGCGGGTGAGCAACGACTACGTTGGCGGGACCCTAGCTAGTATCGTCAACAGCGGCACGATTTCCGGCGCCACCTACGGCCTGTATGTCGCTTCCACCGGAAGCCTCGGTTCGTTCAGCAACACAGGTTCGCTGATCGGCTCCAACACCGGCCTGTTCAACGCGGGCGTGATCGGCTCGGTGAGCAACTCAGGCACGATTTCGGGCACCCAAGCCGGCGTGACCGACGGCAATGGCGCTTCCATCGGCGTGCTGAATAATGCCGGCTCGATCTTTGGCGTAAATACCGGCCTAAAGGTCACCGGCTCCGTCGGCTCCCTCATCAACCAGGCGGGCGGTAGAATCTCGTCCGGCGTTTCCCCGGCAACGGGCTCCGCCCTCAATCTCTTCCAAGGCACGATCGCCACCCTGACCAACAACGGGGTGATCATCGGCACCAACCGCGGTTTCCAGCTCTCCCAGAGCACGATCGGGACCCTGGTCAATGCCGCCGGCGCCACCATCAGCGGCGGTCACGTCGGGGTGAGCGGCGACATCGGCTCCCTGTCCAATGCCGGCCTGATCGCCGGCACCGGCGTCAGTGGTCAGAACGGCACCGGCGTCGGCACGGGCACCATCGGCACGCTGACCAACAGCGGCGTGATCACCGGCAAGTCCAGCGCCGTGCACGTCCTGGCCATCGGTTCACTGATCAACCAGGCCGGCGGGACCATCTCGGGCGGCTCCACGGGCGTGGCCATGTCCGGTGGACAGTTCGGTTCGATCGGATCGCTCAGCAACAGCGGGCTGATCAGCGGCACGCTGCTCGGCGTGAACGTAGGCGCCTACTCCACCTTCGTCGGCGGTACGTTCCAAACCCTCGGGAATACGCTGACGGCCTTTTCCAACGCCGGGACAATTACGGGTCCGGTGGCGATCAGCGATGCCGGCTATATCGGCTCGCTGGGCAACAGCGGCCTGATCAGCGGCGGGACCGGCATCTCGGTCTTGACCGGGTCGGTGGTCGGCACACTGGGCACGCTGACCAATTCGGGAACGATTACCGGCTCGTTCTTCGCCTTCAAGAATGCCGGAGTGTTCGGCCCGATCACCAATACCGGCTTGATCGCGGGCAATATTGTCAACTTCGCGGCGCGAGACCTGACCATCGCCGGCGGCTCGGGTGTCACGATCGGCACCCTGACCGGCTTCGGCGGTGCGATCGGCACGATTACCAGCACGCTGGGCGGCGTGTCCCTGTCGGGCAACCTGCTGCTGAACGACAAGGTCATGGTCATCGGCCACACCCTGTTCAACGCCGGCGGCGTGCTGACCCTCAACTCCATCATCAACGTCACCGGCGCCTTCAGCCAGGGCGCCGGCACGCTGGCCTTGGGTGCGGGGGGCGAACTTGTGGTTTCCGGCGCGGCGGTCATTTCCGGCGGCGCAGTGACCGGCGGCGTGTTCTCGGCCACGAGCAACTATACGGCGGGCGCCGGGACCACGACCCTGGTCGCGGGCGGAGCGGGCTCCAGCTACACGGGCGTGACGGGCGGCGCCTCGGGCGTCACCGGCCTGTCCGCAGGCGTGACCGCGGTCGGCAATAATCTGCTCGGCAGCGCCTTCAACGACTATGTCGGCGGCAGCCTGGCCAGCCTGGTCAACAGCGGCGCCATTTCGGGCGCGAGCTATGCCTTCTACGAAGCGGCCACCGGCAGCCTGGGCTCGCTCAGCAACAGCGGATCGCTGATCGGCTCCAACACCGGCCTGTTTAACGCCGGCGTGATCGGCTCGTTGAGCAATTCAGGCACGATTTCGGGCAGCATCAACGCCATCAAGCTGGTCTCCGGCTCGATCGGTACGATCAGCAACACCGGGCTGATCGCCGGCAATATCACCAACGGCGTCGCCCAGTCTCTGATCATCTCGGGCGGCACGGGCAGCATCTTCGGCACGCTGACCGGCCTCG
>CAYVHP010000148.1:0-6725 GCA_964451265.1 uncultured Caulobacteraceae bacterium
GCGCCGCCGAGGTAGAACAGGATCAGCAGGGCGATCAGGGCCAGCGCGCTCAGGCCCAGGTGCTCCAGGGCCGACGCGGCGGCGGGCGTCAGCTGACGGTCGGGCAGAGTCCGGATGACCTGGGCGACGATCAGGCACAGCAGCACGGTCAGAACGTAGGTAAACCATCGCCGCCAGAGCCACTGGACCTCGGGCAGCTCGGCGGCCGACAACGGCGGCGGCGGGGCGGAGATGATGGCCACGTCGGAATCAGACACGCCCCAGCTCCGATGCGCGGTTGAGCCAGCCGTTCAGCCACTTGGCCTGGGTCGGGTCGGCCGCCACGATCTTGCGATAGCGGTCCGCCGCCGCCTGGCGATAGGCGGCCAGGACCGGCTTTTCCGCCTTCAGGCAGTCGGCCAGGCGCGGCAGGGTCTGTTTGGTCCCCAGGACGCCGTCCTGCGCGATCACGGGCGGCGCAAAGCTGTTGAGGGCCTGCTGCAGCAGGCGGATCGCCGCCGTGCAGCCGCCGTTGACGGCCTGGTCGAACACGGCCGCGTCCAGGGACTTGGGCAATTGCCACACGCCGGGGCCGATCCAAAAATGCTTGAAGTAGATCGCATCGGCCAGCTTGGGATCGGCGGCGATGGCCCGGATGTCCTGGGCGTCGATCACATGGTCGAAATTCAGGTCCAGATCCGCGAAGCCGTCATGATCGACATCGAGCGATCCTGTGGCCTTGAGGAATCGCAGCGAGACGCCATAGGCGGTGGCCCCGCCGTGGTCGGCGGCGGAGTCGGTGAAGGTCTTGCCCTCGCGCCGATAATTGACCGCCAGCAGGGCGTCAAAACGCGCGGCGCGCTCTTCGGTGTAACCGACCGGAATGGGAACTGAGAGCGCGGTTTGCGGGTTCATGCCTGGGCCACGAAAAGCCGGGCGTTGCGCCCGGCCATTTGTCGTGCTCAGGATCAGGCTTCGCCGGGGGCTTATCGCCCCGGACAATTGTCCGACCCGGCTAGTCTTCGAACAGTGGAAGCCTGGATATTTGCACCTTCCGGCGCGCCCGGCGAGCCGTGCGTTCGTGCATGTCCGTCAGCAGGGCGGCGGCGGCGGCGGACTTACCGTTCGCCATCAGCCCGGCGGCGGCGGCGCGGCGCCCGCCCGCCCCGCGTAGATTGGCCATAGGGATGGTCCGCTTCTCGCCGCCCAGCTCAGCCGCGATCTTGGCTGCCGCCGCGTCGCCCACGATCCGGGCCAGGGCGCTGCCGGGACGGCCGGAGAACTTCATTTCCTGGCCGCCCGCTTCGCGCGCCAGCTGCAGGGCCGCCGCCTCACCGGCCACCTCGGCGATGGTCTTCAGGATGCCCGGCAGGTTGGCGCTCATGGCCGCGCCCCGGCAGGCCAGACGTCGAGGGGGATCAGCAGGGCGCGGCCGTCGCGAAAATGGACCTGGGCGAACAGGCGGCCGGCGCGGGTGTAGACGTCGCAATCGGCCAGCGGAACCTGACCGGCGCGGACCCGGTCGCCCACCGCTTTGCGCATGGCGCTGCCGGCCAGGAGCAGGGCCAGGTTGAGCGACATGGACAACTCCGCCTCGGACGCGAAGGCCGGGGCCGGGATCAGGTCGAGCCTGGAGGGGACCGCGCTCAATGGATGGCCTCCTGCTCGGCGCGGGCCAGGTCGAGCTCGGCTTTCAAAGCCTCATGAGAGGCCTCTTGCAGGGCTTTCAGACGGCTCTGAACCTCGCCGTGGGGCGCGCAGCGATGGCGGCGCAGGGCCTCTTGCCGCGCCTGCTCGGCCGCCTCGACGCGATCCTGGGCGGCGCGCACCGCCGGCCACGCGAACAGGTCGATCGAGCTGGAGACGCGGGCGGCCATCATGGGGCCTCGCGGTCCTTGAGCAGGACAGCCAGGCGGTCCTTGATCTCATCCAAAGAGCCCGCCTGCGACCAGCCCGCCCGCTCGGCCATGGCCTTGAGGGCCTCGATCAGGCGGTAGCCCAGGGACTGGTCGGCCCACTGCATGGCGTCCACGCCCAGCTGGCGCTTGGCGAAGGCTTCCAGGGCGTGTTCGGAGGGCTCGCGCACCACGCCCAGCTGGTGCAGCGAGATCCACAGGGCGCGGGCCTTGCGCGCGACCGGGTGATCGGCCGGGGCGCGGCCGGGGCGGCGCGCGGGCTGTGTTTGTTTGTTTCGGTTCACAAACACCGTCGGCTTCCAGCCCTTGGCCTTCAGCTCATCGAGCACCGCGCCCAGCTGGGCGACGGTGCAGTCCCCGGCGCTCTCATGGCCGGTGATGCGCACCAGCATGGCCCGGTACTCGGGTTCCTGCAGGCGCAGCTCCTTGCGGGCGATGTGCACCTTGGCCAGCATGGCGCGGCGCGCGGCGTCGGCGGGGGTGAAGCGGGCGGCGGCGGTCATCCTTGCCCCGCATCCCAGGGGTCACGGCCGTAGTTGCCGTAGGGGCGCGCAGGGTCGTCCACCGGCTCACACCGCGCGCGGCTCCAGCCCGGACGAGTTTCGAGAATACGCAGGTCGCAACTGAGCATTGGCTTGTCGCACCAGGCGATGACCCTGCCTCTGCTCTCGTTGTCGTAGAACTCGGTGACGACGACCATGAACTTCTGGCCGGCGTAGCCGACACGATGCGGTTTACCTCCGGAATGGGTCATGCGCGCCTCCGCCGCCTAGAGGCTTCACGCCGCCGCTCGGCCCGGTTTTTGCCGGGCTCGCGGGTCCGCTCAGCCGTTTCTAACGTCTTCGTTTCGGGCGACCGCCCCGCAGAGGGCTGGTTCAAGCAGCACCGCGCCCGAGGCGTCACGCCTGGGATCGACAGGAGCTCTGGGCAATCAAGACACCTCATGCCGCGCGCTGGTCGATGTTGCGGCGGTGGACTTTGAAGCTGACAACCCAGACCCAGGGGTTGTCCGCCCAGCTGTCAGCGCCGTTGATCGTCTTCCAAAGATTCCGGTACTGCATCCACCGACTGACCATGACGCCCGGTTCCTCGAAGGGCGGGTCGCCATCGCCGAAGTATGGTTCACCGATGCCCTCGGATTTTGCGTCGGCTTCGCTGATGTTTTGCAGCCGCTCTACCCGGACGTCGGTGATTTCCAGCGTCAGGCGGCTGGCCCAGCGCGGCATGTGGATGGAGGGCGTCCATTTCGGAATGCTGCGATCCCAGCCAGCGGCGTAGATGGCGGCTTCATGTGGGTCCGCAGGGTTCACCGTCTGTTGGACCCCCTCGCTCATGCGGTATGCGGAAGCCGGAACCTTGGTGAAGTTCTCGCGCACGATCAGCAGATCACCGGGGCCGCCGTAGGGGCAGCGCCGGAAGTCCAGATCAGGATCGGCGCTTTCAGCCCAAGCGCCACGATCGATAGGGCCCTGCCAGCCCTCGGACGTGGTGCTGCAGCACGGTTCGGGAAAATCCCAATCGGGCTGCGGCTTCACGATCCGCCGGGTCTGCGTCTTGGTCCCAGCGAGCAGGGCCAAGACCATCGGCTTCGAGAACAGAATAGGGCGGGCGCTCATCCGATCACCGGCCGGCCGGTGGCCGGGTCGCGCGGCAGGGCTTCGAACAGCTCCTGCTGGGGTGTTTTCGGGATGGGCGTGCGGGGCTTGTAGCCGTAGGGCACGAGGTAGGCGCGGCGGGCCTTCAGCCAGGCCTTGTAGGGCCAATAGCCCCGGGAGCCGAAAGGATAGGCGGCGTCGACGGCCGCTTTGCGCTCGGCGAGGGTCGCTGCCTCAGGCAATCCGGCATGGACTAGGGCGATCACTTTGCGGGCATGATCAGACCACATCACGCCGCCTCCGGACCATCGCCGCGCTGTTCGCGGAGGCTTTCGAGCGCGTCGGTCAGCATCTGCCGGAACACTTCGACCAGCGTCGTCCGGCTATGCGGAATGCTCGCGGCGGCCAGGGAGTCGGCGGCGATCTCTGCGATGGCGCCCAGGGCGGCGGTCATGAACTCGCCGGGCGGGACCGGGCAGCCGGCGGCGGTCTTGGCGCCGTGGGCGTTCATCAGCAGGCGCCGCAGCTCCTCCTTGAGGACGTATTGGCGCACGGCCCGTTCGCGGGCGGCGGGCTCGATCATCAGCCCAGCTCCACGGCTTGGCGGCGGGCGTCGGCCAGCAGGGACTTAGCCCGCGCGATGTCCGGCTCTTCCTGGGCCAGCGCCATGAGCGCCCTATCCATCAGGCCCCGAATATGGCGCACCTTGCCGCGCGCCTCGTCGTAGCCGAGTTGCCTGACCAGCAGCTCGGCCTCGGTGGGAACGCCTTCGATCTCCAAAGCCATGTTCCAGGCGCGCCGACTGAGTTCCGCTTCCAGGGCCTTGCGCGCATCCGCGTCGAGGTGGTCGGCGTTGGCCGGGCGTTTATGCGGCCAGGCCTCCATGCGGTCAGCTTGTTGCAGCGCCTGTTCGACCACGGCCAGGGGCGCGCCGGCAGCGGCGCTGAGGGCGGCATAGGCGCGCACCGCGCCGGGGCCCGCCTCGTCGTGGCCTCGGATGAAGAAGGTCGGCTCGCCCACGGGGACCGAGCTGATCTTCAGGCGTTGATCGAGGTCTTCGCGGCCGGTCTTCATGCGGCGGCTCCTTGGGCTTGGGATATGCAGGAAAAGCGGAGCTCCTCGCTGACCTGGGTCCAGTCGTCGCCGCGCCCACGAATGCGGGCGATGGCGGTGACGGGCAGTCCATGGGCGTCAGCAAAGACGGCGGTGATGGTCATGCCGCGCAGGGTGCGGCGCACCTTGACGGTGGCGGGCGCGGTCCAGTCCGCCCCGACCAGGTCGAACAGGACGAGCATGGTCCGCGACCAGGCGCGCTCATAGGTGACGACCGGACGGCGGGCGCGGCGTTTCATGACGCGGCCATGCGCTGGACCCAGCGGGCGTTCTTGCGCGCCCATTCGTCAGCCGACATGTCGGACCCCGCGATCCGGGCATGGCCGGGGCAGTAGGGCCCCTCGCCGCGCGCCTCGCCGCAGAACAGCTGGTCGGCGCCCGTGGCGTGGCCCACCGGCCAGCGGCATTGGCAGGCCTGGAGCGTGAGCAGGGTCGCCGACCTGGGCGTGAGGGGCCAGGTCATGCCGTCCTCCGCGCGCTCGATCGCCGGGGGGGGGGCGACCTTTACGACGGCGGCGTGGATGTTCCGGGGCCGGGTGCGATGCTGGACAACCGCGATGGGGCGCGGCGCGGACGGCTGTTGCCGATAGGCCCTCTGGCCTGATTTGCGGGCGCCCTGGCCGGCGCAGCCCTTGCGGATCAGCTTGCCGATCACGGCATTGCGGCTTTTGCCCGGCAGCAGCTTGGCGATCTCGGCGGCGGACATGCCGTCCTCGGTCCAGCACTTGACCGCCAGCGCCTCCTGTTCGTTGGTCCAGCTCATGGCGCCAGCCCCACGATGGGCTCGGCGCGGGCGAGCATTTCGACGAAGGCCTCACGGTTGTCGGAGAAGGCGCGGCGAAGGCCGGTCTCCATGCCGGTCAGGGCGTCGAGCACCACCGCCTGTTCGGCTTCGGTTGCCTGGGCGGCGGCGCCGAAGGCCTCGCGGCGGCGGCCGATCTCCGCGATCAGGTCGCGCTCGAAGTCGGACATGTGATGGCCGGCGAACGACGCCAGGACCCGGGCGCGGGTGTGCTTGAGCAGGAATTCGCGGGTGAGCAGGCTCATGAGAACACCCGGGCGATCAGGAGCATGGCGACGCCGGCGATGGTGGCGAGCGAGCCCGCGACCTCGAACACGTGACGGGGCCACATCAGACGGACGCCATGTCGATCGACACGGCCTCCCAGGCGGCGTTGCGCTCGGCGCGTTGATAGATCCGCACATAGCGCTTGGAGCTGATCGGGCGCTCGGCTTCGCGGATGGCGTCCATGGCCCGCAGCCACCGCTCGTCCTTGAAGTCGTAGCGGCGCAGGGACAGCAAGGCGGCCCGGTTGACCTTGCCGGCCTGGTCCACATTGAAGGCGTCGGTGACCAGGGTGCGGATTTCGGCGGCGGCGTCGGCCGCCCAGTCGGTCAGGCACTCATCGACCAGGCCCTTGGCCACCTGCAGTTCGGGGCCGAACACCACCAGGTCGGCCACGGCCACCTGCACGCGCAGCAGGCCGTCGTAGCTGGTGAAGGTCATGTTGCCCTTGGCGCCGCCCTTGCGGGCGCCGTGCTCCTGCTCGAGCAGGGCGACGAAGCCGTCCACGTCTTCGAAGGTGTGCTGGCGGAAGCGGGCGATTTCGGCCGACAGGGGCGCGGCGTAGCCCAGCACCTTGCGGACCAGTTCGTCCTCCAGCAGGTGCTTGGCCTTGACCGACTCATAGGGCACCAGGCGGCCCTTGGCGTCGGCCAGGTGCAGCTTGCCCTTGAACATGATGGCGCCCGGCGGCAGGGCGCTGGGCTGGGCGTCGTGAGCGGCGGTGTCGTGGGTGTTCATAGGGATATCCCCGTCAGGTCGCGAAGGGTGATGGGCGGCATGGGCGGGCGCGGGCCGGAGGGCTCGCGCGGGGTGATCCACACCAGGTGAAGGAAGCTGAGCCAGCGGCGCAGGGCCGAGGGCGGCGGGCGCCAGCCGCAGCGTTCGGCGCTGGCCAGGGCGGCGTTCAGGTCTTCGATGGCATTGTCGAACCGCGTGAGCCGTTCGGCCGCCGAAGGGTCGAGGGTTTCCAGGCGCGGCTGGAGATCCTCGTCAACGACGGCGGCATGGCACAGCAGCTCGTAGCGCTCGATCTCCAGGACGCAGAGCGCCGTGCGC
>CAYVHP010000149.1:0-3354 GCA_964451265.1 uncultured Caulobacteraceae bacterium
GCATCGCATCGAACCAGCGAGGTGCGTTTGAGGAAGTCGTAGATCTATAGGCCCGAGGAAAAGCGCGCGGATCGACTGGTCGGCAGGACGTGATTGGAGCCGGCGACATAATCGCCGATCGCTTCCGGGGCATAGCGTCCCAAAAAGATCGCGCCGGCGTGACGAACTCGGTCGGCCAGGACGTCAGGCTCATCCACCGCAAACTCGACGTGCTCGGGCGCGATCAAGTCGACCAAGCGCGGGGACTGGTCGAGCGGCGCGATGATCACCGCGCCATGGCTGTCCCAAGAGGCGCGGGCGTCCGCGCCGGTGGCCAGGGTCGCGATCTGCCGATCAACCGCCGCCGCCACCGCCGCAGCGAAGGGCTCGTCGTCGGTGATCAGGATCGATTGCGCCGCCGGGTCATGCTCGGCCTGCGACAGCAGGTCGGCGGCGATCCAGTCGGGATTGTTGAGCTTATCGGCCACCACAACAATCTCCGACGGACCGGCCAGGGAATCGATGCCGACCACCCCGTAAAGCCTGCGCTTAGCGGCAGTCACATAAGCGTTGCCTGGACCGACAATCTTATCCACCGGCTGGATCGGCCCTGCGCCATAGGCCAGGGCGGCAACGCCGTGCGCCCCGCCGACCCGCCAGATTTCAGTGACCCCCGCCGCCGCCGCGGCGGCTAGAACGGCCGGCTCCATCCGGCCCGGCGGGGTAATCATCGCGACGCGGTCCACGCCCGCCACCGAGGCCGGCGCCGCGTTCATCAAAACAGTGGATGGATAGGCCGCCCGCCCGCCCGGCACGTAGATCCCAACCGATTCCAAGGGCGTCCAGCGCCAGCCCAGTTCCGCCCCGGTTTCATCAATAAAGCGCTGATCGGCCGGCCTCTGGCGCTCGTGATAGGCGCGGATGCGGGCGGCGGCGAAATCGATGGCTTCGCGCACCTTGGGGTCGGTCGCCGCAGCGCCGCGTTCGATCTCCTCTCGAGTGACCCTCAGGCCATCGACGTCCAGCTTGACCTTGTCGAACTGTTCGGCGAACCGCAGCACGGCGTCGACACCCTCCCGGCGCACGGCGTCGAGGATGTCCGCTACGGCGGCGTCCACGTCGGCCGGCGAGCCGCGCCGCTCGTCGAGAAAGGCGGCGAAAGCGACCTCAAACCCCTGATCCTGAACATTAAATCGACGCATATTCAGCCTTCAGCGACATCGTGCCCGGGCCGGCGCGGCGTGGGCCAGGGGTTAGAAAGATCGGCCAGCACGGCGTCCAGACATTCCACCTCAGCTCTCAAAGCCCCGTTACCCGCGAAGGTCAACGTCACCGCGCCCGCAGGCGCTTCGGCCGGTTCAAAAGCAATGGACAACAGCGATAGCACGCCCTGTTTGGCGTCACGGCGCAGGCGTCGGCCCTTGACGTCCAACACGCCGCCGAACTGCAGGGCGCAGCGCACGCGCTCTGCACCCTTGGCGCCGTCCGCCTCCCATCGAAACCGATTAAACGTCACGGTTAGGCGACGCGCGCGCGGCTCATAAACGATGTCGCCGATGGTGCACACCGCATCCTGCAAGGCCGCCGATAGGACGTTCACGTCTTCTGCATCATTGGCCAGAAGCCGCAGAGGTTCGAAAGGAGACCTGGAGTCGACGCTCATGCCGAAGCCTCATCGCCGTCGTCGTCACGCAGGCGCCGAATGTTCGCCCCGCAGGCGCCCAGCTTTTCCTCCAACCGCTCGAACCCGCGATCCAGGTGATAGACCCGGTTGACCACCGTCTCGCCGCGCGCGGCCAGGGCGGCCACCACCAGGCTGACCGAAGCGCGCAGATCCGTCGCCATCACTTGAGCGCCGTTCAACTGGTCCACGCCCCTCACCTCCGCCTCGCCCCCGCGCACAGTGATGTCCGCGCCCAGTCGGATCAGTTCGGGGGCGTGCATGAAGCGGTTCTCGAAGATAGTCTCCCGGATGATGCTGACCCCATCGGCCATGGTCATCAGGGCCATAAACTGAGCCTGCAGGTCGGTAGCGAAGCCGGGATAGGCTTCGGTTTCCACATCAACTGCCTTCAACCGGGCGCCGTTGCGCTTGATGGTCAGCCCGTCGTTCGCGCGCGTAATCTGAATGCCGGCGGCCTCCATCGACTTCAGCAGAGCCTCGATGAAGTCGCTGCGCGTGCGAGTCAGCCTCACCTCGCCACCCGCCATGGCCACCGCCAGGGCATAGGTGCCGGTCTCGATCCGGTCGGGAATAACGGCGTGGGTGGTTCCGCTGAGCTTGGCCACGCCCTTGACGCGCAGGGTCGGCGTGTCCTTGCCCTCGATCTGGGCGCCCATCTTGGTCAGACACTCGATCAGGTCGCCGATCTCCGGCTCACAGGCCGCATTGTGCATCTCCGTTTCGCCATGCGCCAACACGGCGGCCAGCAAGGTGTGCTCGGTCGCGCCCACCGACACGAATGGAAAATCGATGCGCGCGCCTTTCAGCCCTCGCGGCGCCTGGGCGTAGACATAGCCTTCGTGAAGATCGATCGAGGCGCCCAGAGCCTCTAGGGCCTTCAGGTGCAGGTCCACCGGCCGCGCGCCGATGGTGCACCCGCCCGGCAGCGAAACCTTGGCGTGACCCGCCCGCGCCACCAGCGGTCCCAGCACGTTGAACGACGCCCGCATCTGACGAACCAGATCGTAGGGGGCGATAGCGCTAACGATTTCGGGGGCGTGCAGAACGGTCTGCGGGCCGAACGGCCCCTCGCTCTCGGTCACCTCCGCGCCCAGTCGGCGCAGCAGGCGGCCCAGGAAACGCGTATCGGCGAGGCGCGGCATATTGGTCAGGCGCAGGGGCTGATCGGTCAGCAGGCTGGCCGCCATCAGCTTAATCGCTGAGTTCTTGGCGCCGCTGATGGGACTTTCACCCACAAGCGGCGCGCCGCCGATGATGGCTATGCGATCCATTGCGCCCCTGATGTCCCAAGCCGCCCGCGCCGCCTTCGGGCCGGCCGCTAACGGGATAGATGGAGGCGGGGTTCTACAGGACGCAAGGGCCCCGCGCAAAGTTCCTCAACGCTCTGCTTTGTCCGGCTTGATCTGGGGCGGCTCCTCGCCGGGCCCGGCCTTACGGCGGCGCAGATTCTCGCGCAGGGCCTTAGCCAGCCGCGCCTCGCGGGCGCTGGGCGAATGGCCGGGTTTTGGGTCTTTGTCGCCGGTGGACATAGCCGCTGTGTGTTGCGCCCGGCCGACGGCGTCAAGTCGCTTGAACCCGGCCAATTTCATCCACGCAGCTGCTGGAGCGCTTTTAAGCTTCACGCCGCCGTCCGCTTTCGCTAGAACCCCGGCCTTCGCCGCCGTAGCTCAGTGGTAGAGCGCATCCTTGGT
>CAYVHP010000150.1:0-12511 GCA_964451265.1 uncultured Caulobacteraceae bacterium
GCCGGTCGCGCCCATAGGTGACGGCGTAGTCGGAGGCTTCGTCGAACGTGTCGGCGTACAGCACCACGTCCGCGCCGAAGTTGCGGGTTTGCTCCACCTTCACGAAGGGGGTGGTGCGCGGCATGACGATGGTCACCGGAATGCCCAGGCGGGCGCCGTGATAGGCCAAGCCCTGGGCGTGGTTTCCCGCCGAAGCGGCGATCACGCCGCGGCGCTTTTCAGCCTCCGACAGCTGCAGCAGCTTATTGAGGGCGCCGCGCTCCTTATAGGCGGCGGTGAACTGCTGGTTCTCGAACTTCACCCACACGTCGGCGCCGGTGATCTCGGACAGAGTCCGGGACCGGCGCATGGGGGTTTTTTCGATATGGCCGTCCAGCCGCTCGGCGGCGGCCTTGATCGAGTCGATGGTCAGGTTCATTGGCTAAGCCGCAAAAAGTCGCGCAACCTAGAGCAAGATCGCTCGAGACGGAAACGGCTCGAGCGTGAATCCTTGCTCTATTTTTGAATTGCAGCCCGATTCACAGCCTTGACCCCAGTCGGTCAAGGCTGATCAGGCTTTGCCGACGGCGGGGCTTAAGGGCAATGATGCCTGCAGCGTTATGATCGAGGTCAAGATTGGGCGTGGTCGACAGAGTCATCGCCGCGGTCGGCGGGCGAACCCTATTGATCTCGCTGATCGTGGCCGGCGCCTTCTTCATGGAGCAGTTGGACGCGACGATCATCGTCACCGCCCTGCCTCCGATGGCGCACAGCTTCGGGCTCAATCCCGCGCGTATGAGCCTGGGCGTCACCGCCTATGTCCTGGCGGTGGCGACGTGTCTGCCCGCCAGCGCCTGGCTGGCCGATCGGGTGGGCGCGCGCAACCTGTTCATGGCCGCCATCGGCCTGTTCGTGCTGGCCTCCATGGCGTGCGGGATCAGCCCCAATTTCCAGGCCTTCATCGGCGCCAGGCTGGTGCAGGGCGCCGCCGCGGCCATGATGTCGCCGGTTGGCCGGCTGGTGGTGCTGCGCAGCGCAGCCAAAACCGAGCTGATGGCGGCCCTGTCCATGTTGGTGTGGCCGGCCCTGTTTGCCCCGGTGCTGGGCCCGCCCCTCGGGGGGCTGATCACCCAAATGACCTCCTGGCGCTGGATTTTCTACGTCAACCTGCCGCTCGGCCTGATCGGCATGGCGCTCGTCGCGGCCTTCATTCCCAATGAGCGATCAGGTGAACGCGAGCCATTCGACGGCAAGGGCTTCGCCCTGATGGGCGTGTCGCTGGCGGCCCTGACCTATGGCGTCGATCTCATCGGCGCCCGCGAGGGACCGGGGCTGGCGACCTTGTGGCAAGGTGTGGGCCTGCTGATCGTCGGCATCGGCTTAGGCTGGGCGGCAGTGCGCCACCTGGATCGCGTCAGTCATCCCCTGGTTCAGCTCTCGCCCCTGCGCGGCCATATCTTCTTCGTCAGTTCAATCTCCGGCGGAATGCCCTCGCGCGCCGCCATTTCCGCCGCGCCCTTCCTACTGCCCTTGATGTTTCAGGTGGGCTATGGCCTCAGCCCGCTGAATTCCGGCATGCTGCTGTTGGTCTATATGGCGGCCAATCTGCTGATGAAGCTGGTGACCAACCCCATCATGCGCGCCTTTGGCATCCGCGATGTGCTGGTGTGGAACGGCCTGATCGCCGCCGGCGCCCTGGCGGCCTGCGCGCTCATCGCCCCTGGAATCCCCGCGATCATCTCGGGCGCCTTGCTGTTCGCCGCCGGGGCCAGCCGGTCCATGCAGTTCACCGCCACTACCATGGTCACCTTCGCCGAGGTCACCGCCGAGGAGCGCGCGCCCGCCTCGGTGCTGTTCTCGCTGACTCAGCAGATCGGCATGAGCCTGGGCGTGGCGGTGGGCGCCCTGATGCTCAGCCTCAGCCAGGCCTTGCGGGGTTCGCCGAGCCTTGGCCTGTTCGATTTCAAGGCCGCGCTGGTGCTGTCCGGCCTGCTGTGCGCCCTGTCCTGCTGGCCATTTGCGACTCTGGCGAAGGACGCGGGAGCCGAAATTAGCGGCCAGGAGTCCAAGACGACGTCGGGCTGATCGTCGGCGAACCGGTCAATCCCGGTTTATTGGATAGGGCTCGCAGCTTGGTTGATGTTGCGGGCGACCTTGATCCTGATCCCATCTGGCGCCAGCCGACGCTTGAGTAGGCCCAGCGCGCGGCGCGCGCGCCAATAGGGCGATTGGCTGACAACAACGTCCCGGCCGCGCAGGGACCGGTGCAGAGACATCTGATCGACCCGCCGCTTTATGGGATCGGCGTAAAACCGCGCGATCTTGGCCGCATCCATGCCCGGCGTCGCCAGCCATTGCGGCAGGTAGACTTGGGCCAGCAAAGCCACGTCGTTCAAAATCCGGGTCATCCCGGTGCCCGATGAGGGACAGGGCGCATGGAAGGCGTCACCCAACAGAACGACGCCGGGGCGAATGTGACCACCCACGCCATAGATATCCGTGCTGCGAACCTCTAGGTCACGGACAACGTCCATGCCGTCCAGGGCCGCCGCAGCCTCAGGCAAGGCGCGGCCAAGCGCGCCCACCGGGTCTCGCCGCAGTTCAGCGACCCAAGGGTCCGCGATGTCGCGATAACTGAAGACATTGACGCGGATTTCTTCACGCATCGGGAAGATCGTCGCATAGGCAATGCGGTCGCCGGAACGGCCGAGAAGGACCTGGGCCTGAAAGCTCAGCGGCTCGCCATCGCGCGGCTTGACGCTGAAGCCCAGGCACAGGGAGTGCTTTTCGCTGATGGTTTGGCGGCGGATCCCCAGTCCAGCGCGCAAACGCTCGCCCCGGCCCGTAGCCAACACCACTAAGCGGCCGTCGATGTGTGACCCATCGGACAAGGTTACGGACTGGCGATCATCGGAGGTGTCGATTTGATCCACCTTGCCTTCGACGAATTGGACCGTCGGTGGCAAGGCCGCCCTCAGACGGGAAACCCACTGGTCGTAACGAGCGCCGCAGTCCTTGAGCGGCGGCAGGGTCAGCGCGGCGAGCGCGCCCGGATCATCTCCCCACACCGCTTGCTCAAAACAAGGCAATACGCCCAGGTCATCCAGGCGCTGGATCTGATCGATGCCCAGCTTTTCATTGCGAAAATCAGGAGAAGGCTCACGTTTCAGGTCGATCAGGCTGACGGCGCAGCCGGCGCGGCCAAGCACGAGCGCCAACAATGAACCCGCGATCCCGCCGCCGACCACGATAACGCGGTCGTTGGACGATGGTTGAGCGTTCAGGGGTCCGATCAAGACGTTCGCTCCGAGCCAAAACGAGACAAGGACAAATGCCTGCAATATTCACGCCCGATCTGGCCCATATCCTGAGGTCGTGGCGCCGTCGTCCGTATCAGGATGGGATGGGTGTTAGGGCTCGCTGAGCTCGGGGAGAGGACTATGACTTTACGCGTCGCCGTATTCGCCGCCGTGGCCCGCGAGCCGATCATCGCCGCCCTGCGCGCCGACGGCGACGTGGAAGTGATCGACGCCGTCGATGCGGCGCAGTTCATCGCCGCCTTGGATGGGGCTCAAGTCGCAGTCATTCCAGGCATGGGCAAGTTCTACACGCCGGAGGTGGCGGCGGCGGTCGCCGCCAGCAAAACCTTGACCTGGGTTCAACTGATCAGCGCGGGCTATGACGGGGTTAGCGCCGCAGGCTGGCCGCCCGGCGTGCAATTCACCCATCCCGGCGGCGCCCTGAGCGGAGCGGTGGCCGAACACGCCTTCGCCCTCCTGCTGACTGTCGCGCGCCAGATCGACAAAGCTGCGCGAGCGCAAACCCAAAAGACCTGGGAGCGGCCCTATCTGGCGCGGGCCGTCACCATGAGCGGCGCCACTCTGGCCATCGTCGGGTTCGGGTCCATCGGACAACGCATCGCACGATTGGCGCGCGGCTTCGACATGACGGTGATCGGCATATCCCGATCAGGGCGGCCGGTTGACGGCGAGCGAGTGCATCCAGCGTCCGAGCTGTTGCAGGTTTTGCCCCAGGCCGATGCGGTGATCTGCGCCCTGCCGATTTCAGACGAAACGCGCGGGCTGTTCGACGCGCAGGCCTTCGCCTGCTGCAAGCCCACCGCCATCTTCGTCAATGTCGGGCGCGGCGCGGTGGTCGACCAACCGGCCCTGATCGCGGCCCTGACCAGCGGCGCCCTGGCGGGGGCGGGTCTGGACGTGACCGATCCCGAGCCTCTGCCGCCGGACGATCCATTGTGGGATGCGCCCAATCTGCTGATCACCCCCCACTACGCCGCCGCCGGGGATCGCGAGGCGGCTCAGCGTATCGCCGAGGCTCTAATGGACAACCTGCGCCGATTTCGCGCCGGCGAGCCCCTCGTCAACCTGATCGTCCCGCCGAACCCGGCCTGAGTTCAGGCGGCGACGGGCGCAGCGCGGCCGCGCCGCGATAGCAGGAAATAGATCGCCACGGCGACGAACAGCAGGTTCAGGAACGCCAGGAACAGGAAGGGCGCGATGAACCCCAGCTTGTCGAACAGAATGCCCGCCAGATAGCTGATGACCACCACACTGATGGTGCCGGTGAGTACGAAATAGCCGATCCCCGAGCCGCGCAGAGCCGCCGGCGCGCGCTCGCCATAGGCCGCTTGAGACGAGATCGTCTGAGCCATCTCGGCCGCGCCGATGGCCCCAAACACCACCAGGATCGCGATTCCGTCCACGCGGTGGACGAACAGGGTGCAGGTGAAGGCCAGGGCGGCGAAGGCCAGCGAGCCGATCAGCATGCCCATGCGGCTGAACCGGTCGGCGATATAGCCGAGAAACAGGGGCGAGACGGCGGCCGACAATTGCCACGTCATCGAACACAAGCCCACGGTCTTCAGAGCCTGGGGCGAATCGATACCCTGAAGCTTAGAAGCCCCCATCACCCACACCGACATGAAAGACTGGGTGACGAAGAAGTCGGAGCGGATCACGAAACTGGCCAGAAGGATCAGGCCGAAGGTCGGATCGATCCGGGTGTAGGCCAGCACCTCGCGCGATGTATCCAGGATCCCTTTGAGGCTGAGCGGCCGCGGCTGAACATCCGTCGGCCGGGGCGGCGCGCGTAGAAAAAAGACGGCGATGACGGTCACTACCGCCCCCACGCTCGCCAGACCCCACAAAGACCAGCGCAGGGCCGCCACGCGGCCGAAGCCATGGGCGACGAGGAAGGCCGGCGCGCGCGCGAAAAGCATGCCGACCAGGACCGCCGAGACAATGGACTGAACGATCATCGCCCCGCCAATGAAGGCGCCCCGCGTCTCGTTGGTGGGGAAATCCACCGTCATGGAAGTGTTGCCGGCGGTGTGGCCGGTGGAGGCGGCCCCAAGAAAGAAGCGCAAGGCGAACAGCGCCGCGACCGAGGCGGCGAAGGGCAGGAGCAGCAAGGTGATGACAAAGCCCGCCATGCCCATCAGCACAATAGGCTTGCGGCCGACGATGTCCGCCAGGGCGCCCGCCGCCACGATGAACAGGGCCACCGCGCCATAATGGGCCGCATTGAGCAGGCCCGTCAGTCGGCCCTGCTGATTGACGGCGACGTGCAAAACCTGGGTGAGAATATAGGGCTGCACCACGGTGACGTAGCCGATCAGTGTGGAGGTCACGGTGTTGGTCAGCAGGAATATGCCGACGTGCCAAGGCTCCACGCCCGGCGACAATCGGATCGGACCCAGGCGTTTACACCCGGATTGGTCCTGCTCCATCTTCCCTCCCATGGCCGTTGCGCCGGCCTTGATATTTGGCCGTCACCTTAGAACGGCTTGAGGCGGACTTGAAACCGGGAAAAGACGGTTGATCAGGGCGCGGCGTGCAGCCGTCCGAGACCGTCAAGGGCGTCCTGCATGCCCGGCATCAGCTTCAAGGCCGCCCGATAGTCCGCGATGGCCGCCTCACGATCACCCTTCGACTCATAGGCCAAGCCTCGGTTGAAGGGAATCTCGGCAAATTTTCGGTCCATGCTCATGGACTTGGTGAAGTCGGCGATGGCCAGGTCGTATTGCCCCTTAGCCGCTTCAGCGCGTCCGCGCGTGTTGTAAGCGTGGGCAAAGTTGGGGTTCAGGGCGATGGACTTGTCGAAATCCGGGATCGCCAGATCATAGAGCTGCTTGGCCACATAGTCGTGGCCACGAATGTTGTAGGCCATGGCCAGGTCGGCGCCGGAGGCCTTGCCCGATCCGATCAGGTCCGTGCAGGCCTTGATGCTGATGTCCAGATCGGCGCTCCGGCAGCCCGGAGCGTGCATGTCGGCGGGCGCTTGAGCCCAGGCGGGCGCCGCCAGGCAGGCCAAGGCCAGGCCGATGATGATCCTGCGCATAGTTCCCTCCCGTTTTGGTTTTGGGGCTGAGCCTATCAGGGCGCGCCCTTCAGCCAAAGATCGATGGCCGACAGAGCCTGGGGTTCATCCAGCATGGGCGCGTGGCCGACATGGGCAACCTCGGCAAAGGCCATGTGGGGGGCAAGGTCGCGCATCTTGTCTGCCGTGGCCGGCGCCAAGAGGTCAGACAGGGCGCCGCGCACCAGCAAAAGGGGTCGCTCCATCTTGTCCGGGGCAAAGGCTAAGCCCGCGAACAGGGGCCACAGATCGGGGGTTGGCGGGGCAGGTTCGCCCTCGGGCGGCTTGAAGGCCTGGGCTATGTCCGGGTCGTAGTCCAGCACCGGCACGCCGTCCTTCTCGGTAAAAATCCTGCGGGCGAAGGCGTCCCAGCCGGCCGGCCCGTAGGCCGGAAAAGCCGCCTGGTTGATAAAGCGGGCGTAGTCCGCCGCCCCGGCCCAATCGGCGACCTTGGGCCCCTGGCCGGTATAGCTCGCGATCCGCGCCAGCCCTTCCGGCGCCAATTCCGGTCCAATGTCGTTCAGACAGGCGCCCGCCACCGCCCCCGGTCGCACTGCCGCGACCACCATGGTGATCAACCCGCCCATGCTGGTGCCGATGAAAAGGGCGCGGGCGATACCGGCCGCATCCATCAGGGCCAGCACATCGCCGGCATAGACCGCCGGTACATAGCGCGCGGGAACCGGATCCCACGCCGAGCCGCCCCGCCCACGCACATCCAGCGCCAGGACTCGGCGGCCCTGGGCGGCCAGGCGCGGCGCCAGGTCCTCAAAATCACGCGCATTGCGGGTCAGGCCGTGCAGGCAGATCACGGGCAAGCGGGCTTCGCCCGACGCCGACGCATAGTCGCGCGCATGCAGCCGCAAACCATCCGTCGAGGTCCAATAGCGGTCGGAGAAGACGGGCGCAGTCATGAGGGGGATAGTGGTAGGGCCGATGGCCCAAGGCAAGGCGGGCTAGCGATTGCCACCATCCTTCCCCCTCGATGGGGGAAGGGCAGGGATGGGGGTGGTCGCGCTGTGGGCTCCGGATGCAGCGCGAGAGGCGGGACGGCCTCAAGCGCATCATCGAACAACCTTGCGCCCTACACCCCCACTCCCGACCTCTCCCCCCTTGAGGGGGAGAGGAGACCGTCGGGAATATTTTCCAGCGCCGCCAACCAAGCCGTAGCCGCACCATCGGACGGCGCACGCCAGTCGCCGCGCGGGGACAGCGAACCGCCGGACGATATCTTCGGGCCATTCGGCGCGGCCGAGCGCTTGTATTGGCTGGTGGTGAAGAAGCGCAGCAGGAACAGCTTCATCCAGCGCTTGATCTCCGCCAGGCTGTAGGCGGTGCGGCGGTCTTCGGGATAATTCGGCGGCCAGTCGCCGCGCGCCGCATCGCTCCAGGCGTGCTGGGCCAAATAGGCAATCTTGCTCGGGGTCAGGCCGTAGCGCAGGGTGTAGTAGAGTGTGAAGTCCTGCAGGGCGTAGGGACCGACTACAGCTTCGGTGGACTGAGCCTTGCCGTCGGCGCCCGCAGGGATCAGCTCGGGCGTGATCTCGGCGGCCACAATGTCCAGCAGGGTCTGATGAACGCCCGCCCCTAGGAACCCCTCGGCCGCCACCCAACGGATCAGGTGCTGGATCAGGGTCTTGGGCACGGAGGCATTGACGTTGTAGTGGCTCATTTGGTCGCCGACGCCGTAGGTGCACCAGCCCAGCGCCAGCTCCGACAGGTCGCCCGTCCCCACCACCATCCCGCCCACCTGACCAGCCAGGCGGAACAGATAGTCGGTGCGCAGGCCCGCCTGCACATTCTCAAAGACGGTATCGTAGGTGGGCTCGCCAGCGGCGAAGGGATGGCCGATGTCCTTGAACATCTGCATGGCCGCTGGGCGGATATCGATTTCCTGGGCCGAAACGCCCAGGGCCTTCATCAGGGCCCAGGCGTAGGATTTGCTCTGCTCGCCCGTGGCGAAGCCCGGCAGAGTCACCCCGTGAATATTCTCGCGCGGCCAGCCCAAAAGGTCGAAGGCGCGCACCGCCACGATCAGGGCCTGGGTGGAATCCAGCCCGCCCGACACCCCGATGACCACCTTTTGGCCCCCGGTGGCGTCCAACCGCCGCACCAGGCCCTGGACCTGGATATTGTAGGCCTCGTAGCAGTCCTCATACAGCCGCGCGGGGTCGGACGGGACATAGGGAAAGCGCTCGATCTTGCGCTCCAGGGCCACGCGGCGATTATGCGGCTTGAAGGCAAATTCGATCCGCCGCACGCGCCCGGCGCCGGAGCGCTCGGCGCCCTCGTGGAAGGTCTGCACCCGCAGGCGCTCGGCGATCAGGCGCTCCAGGTCGACGTCGGCGCACAGAAGCTGAGGCTCGCGGGCGAAGCGCTCGGATTCGGCCAGCAGATTGCCGTTCTCATAGACCAGGGCGTGGCCGTCCCAGGCCAGGTCGGTGGTGGATTCTCCCCAACCGGAAGCGGCGTAGACATAGGCGCACACGCCCCGGCCGGACTGGGCCCTGCATAGGGTTCGGCGCACCTGAGCCTTGCCGATAATGATGTTGGAGGCCGAGATATTGGCGATCACCGTGGCCCCCGCCATGACCAGCCGCCCCGACGGGGGCTCCGGCGCCCACAGGTCCTCGCAGATCTCCACGCCCAGCACAAAATCCGGATAGTCGGCGGCGGCGAAGATCAGATCGGTCCCGAAGGGGGCCGCGCCGCTGCGCAGGTCGATGTGCTCGCCCTCGATGCCTAGACCGGGCGCGAAATGGCGCCGCTCGTAAAACTCGCGATAGGAGGGCAGGTAGGACTTAGGAACCACGCCGAGCACCTGGCCGCCCGCGATGACCACCGCACAATTGTAAAGCTTCTGCCGCCGGCGCAGCGGCGCGCCCACCACAGCGACCACGCCGTGTTCGGTGCTCGCCGCCCGCACCTGCTCAATGGCGTCCAGCACGCCCTCCAGCACCGTCTTCTGCTGCAACAGGTCGTCGATGGCATAGCCCGACAGGCAAAGCTCGGGAAACACCGCCAGCCCCACGCCGCCGGCGTGAGCCTTTTCCAGGGTAGCGATCACCTCACCGGCGTTAGCCGCCGGATCAGCCATGGCGATCCGGATCGGCGCCGCGCCGACGCGAACCATGCCGTGGCTATAGAGAGAAAAGAACGGGTCCATCCGGCGATCCTGCGAGCCGACTTATGCTCAGAGTGAGCACTATATAGGGCAGATTGATGCGGAACCCTAGGCGGTGGGGGAGAGTCGCCGCTATCAGGCGAGGCTAAATTTTCCAAGAACCGGCGCCAGGGCCTGTCGAAGCTCAGCCTCTTGTATGGCCCCAACGTCGGATTCGAACACCAATTCAAAATTCTCTCCGCGCGCGTTTTCCGTAACAGGGCGCACATCGATCTCGACGCCGTCACTCAACCAGGAGCTTTGAAGTTCGCTGCGAATTATGCACCTCATTTCTTCGGGTGACTTCGAAATCTTCTCATAACTTGCCATTTTGACCACCCCTCCAAAGGCTGCCGCGTAGTAATCGGTTCGCCTTGAATTTATAGAAGTTCAGGCTCGCACAAAGTGAGCAATTCTTCCACAGAATTACAGGATATATTTTTGCTTCCCAGCTCGCTTGCGCAATACACCTTATACTTGTATTGCTTTCTGCCCAGCTTTCCCTTGAAAGCCACCCCTCCCCAAAATCCATGAATGATGACAGCTCTGCCGATCGGACAGCTCAAGGCTCGCCTTCGGCGACCGCGCAGCGGCGGCGCCGCAGGCGCCGGCCTTGACCTGACCGATCAGCAGAGCACACTGGCCTTCATGGATTTTAAGGGAGGGTCTGGGCGGCGGCGCCAATACGTCCTCCACCGCAAAGCGGGGGAGGGGGACCACGAAGTGGTGGAGGGGGCGTGCGGCAAGCGCCGACGCCTAGCCTATGCCCCCTCAGTCAGCTTCGCTGCCAGCTCCCCCGCTTCGCGGTGGAGCACGTGTTCCGCCCCCCTACCCGTTGTACCCACGGATCGCGTCCAGGATCACATCCTGGTCCGCCTCGCTCAAATACGGGCTCATGGGCAAAGCGAGCACCACGCCGGCCTTCTGGTCCGTCACCGGCAGAACCCCGCCCGCCACCGGAAACGCCGCATAGGCGCTCTGGCGGTGCACCGGGCGCGGGTAATAGGCCGCTGTCGGCACGCCTTTGGTCTTCAGGTGCGCAGCTAGGCCGTCGCGATCAGGGTGTTCGATGGTGTACTGGGCCCAGGTGGAGACGCCGCCCGCGATCACCTTGGGCGCCACGGCGTGACCAGCCAGGCCCGCCGCGTAGCGGTCGGCGATCTTGTTCCGCAGCGCGATCTCGTCCGCGAAAATCTTCAGCTTTTCCAACAGCACCGCCGCTTGCAGCGTGTCCAACCGGCTGTTCATGCCGATGCGCACATTGTCGTACTTATCCACGCCCTTGCCGTGCACACGCAGGGAATCCATCACGTCCCACAGGCCTTGATCATTGACCAGCACCGCGCCGCCGTCTCCGTAGCAGCCCAGCGGCTTGGCCGGGAAAAAACTGGTGGAGGTCGCGTCGGCCCAGTGCAGCGGGTGCTTGCCGTTCAGGGTGCAGCCGAAACCCTGGGCGCTGTCGGCCAGCAGCTTCAGCCCGTATTGGCGGCAAATTTCCGAGATTTTGGGATAGTCCGCCGGCTGGCCGAACAGGTCCACCGCGATCACGGCGGCGGGCTTGAGCTTGCCGGCTTTGAGCGTCTCCTCGATGGCCAGGATCAGATGTTCGGGGTCGATATTGTAGGTGTCCGGCAGGATATCCACGAACACCGGCGATGCGCCCGTCCAGGGGATGACCTCCGCCGTCGCGGCGAAGGTGAAGCTGGGGCAGAACACCGCGTCGCCTTCGCCGATGCCCCAAGCCATCAGGGGCAAGACCACCGCGTCGGTGCCGTTGGCGCAGGATAGGGCCAGCTTAGCCTGGCCGAACGCCGACAGTTCGGCCTCAAAGGCGCGCACTTCGGGGCCCATGACATAGGCGCCGTGGTCCAATACCTTGCCGATGGCGAGGTCCAGTTCGGCGCGGATGCGGCGCTGCTGCGTCTTGAGGTCGATGAAATCCATGTCGCGGACCCTGAAAGCCCCGCGTCGCGGGAGGCCGACGCGGCGCGGCCTCGATAGCACAGCCCAGTCTGACGCAACCTAATTTTCAGCCAAGGCGGGTGCGCGCTTCGTCAGCGGCCATCTTCAGGGCTGGTTAACCACGTTTCGCCGATGGTGAAGTCCCGCAGGATTCGAACCCGCCATGTCCGCCGTCCCACTCGCCCAGCCCGCTCTGCTGTCCGGCATGCGCGATTTCCGCTCGCCCCGGGCTGATCTGAACGGCAAGACCGTGCTGATCACCGGCGGCACCGGCTCTTTCGGCCGGGCCATGACGCAGATGGTCTGCAACGAATTCACCCCGAAGAAGCTGATCATCTACAGCCGTGACGAGCTGAAACAGTATGAGATGGCACAGGCGTTCGGGACTGAACGCTATCCCTTCATGCGCTATTTCATCGGAGATGTGCGCGATCAGGCCCGGCTGGAGATGGCCATGCGCGGGGTGGACTATGTGATCCACGCCGCCGCGCTGAAACATGTGACCGTGGCCGAATACAATCCCTTTGAGTGCATCAAGACCAACGTCATGGGCGCCGAGAATGTGGTCAACGCCGCCATCGCCCAGCGGGTGAAGAAGGTGGTGGCCCTGTCCACCGACAAGGCGGCCAATCCGATCAACCTGTACGGCGCCTCCAAGCTGGCCTCCGACAAGATCTTTTGCGCCGCCGAGGCCATGGCCGGTGACGCCGGCACGCGGTTTTGCGTGGTGCGCTATGGCAATGTGGTCGGCTCACGCGGCTCGGTGGCGCCCTTCTTCCAGAAGCTCGCAGCCGAGGGCGCCGCGGAGTTGCCGATCACCGATGCGCGCATGACCCGCTTCTGGATCACCCTGGAGCAAGGCGTGAACTTCGTGCTGTCCAGCCTGGAGCTGATGCAGGGCTGCGAGATCTTCGTGCCCAAGATCCCGTCGATGAAGACCACCGAGCTGGCCCGCGCGATCGCCCCGCATCTGCCGCACAAGGTGGTCGGCATCCGTCCCGGCGAGAAGCTGCACGAGGTGATGGTGCC
>CAYVHP010000151.1:0-11526 GCA_964451265.1 uncultured Caulobacteraceae bacterium
CCTTGTCGTAGAGGTCGTCGCCCGACCCGCCCCCTTCGCCGCCGAAGCCTGAGCCCTCGTCGTCTTCTTCGGGGGCGGCGGTGACTTCTTCGAGGTACTGCGGCGAGCCCTGGTCGCGCAGGAACTTGGCTACAGCCTCGACCTCGCCGTCGGACACGAAGGGGCCGTGCAGGCGGGTGATCTTGCCGCCGCCGGCCATGTACAGCATGTCGCCCTGGCCCAGCAGCTGCTCGGCGCCCTGCTCCTGCATGATGGTGCGCGCGTCGATCTTGGAGGTGACCTGGAAGCTGATGCGGGTGGGGAAGTTGGCCTTGATCGTGCCGGTGATCACGTCCACCGACGGCCGCTGGGTGGCCATGATCAGGTGGATGCCCGCCGCCCGCGCCATCTGGGCCAGGCGCTGGACGGCGCCCTCGATGTCCTTGCCCGCCACCATCATCAGATCGGCGACCTCGTCGATCACCACCACCAGATAGGGCATGGGCTCGGGGCGGATCTTTTCTTCCTCATAGACCGCCCGACCCGCGTCATCGAAGCCGGTCTGCACCGTGCGCACGAAGTGCTCGCCCGTGACCAGGGCCTCCCGCGCCTTCTCATTATAGCCAGCGACGTTGCGCACGCCGATTTTGGACATGCGGCGATAGCGGTCCTCCATCTCGCGCACGGTCCATTTGAGGGCGACGATGGCCTTCTTGGGATCGGTGACGACGGGGGCGAGCAGATGCGGAATACCGTCATAGACCGACAGCTCCAGCATCTTGGGGTCGATCATGATGAAGCGGCATTGGTCGGGGGCCAGCCGATACAGGATCGACAGGATCATGGCGTTGACCCCCACCGACTTGCCCGATCCGGTGGTCCCCGCGATCAGCAGGTGGGGCATGCGGGCCAGGTCGGTGACGTAGGGTTCTCCGCCGATGGTCTCGCCCAGGGCCATGGGCAGGACGTGGCCGGCCTTTTCATATTCGTTGGAGGACAACAGGTCGCGCAGATAGACCGTCTCGCGCCGAGCGTTGGGCAGTTCGATGCCGATGGCGTTGCGTCCCTGAACCACGGCCACGCGGCAGGCTGAGACGCTCATGGAGCGGGCGATATCGTCCGACAGGGCCACCACGCGGGCGTGTTTGACCCCAGGCGCGGGCGATAACTCGTACAGGGTGACGACCGGGCCGGGCCGGATCTGGTCGATGGTCCCCTTGACCCCGAACTCCGCCAGCACGCTTTCCAGCAGGCGGGCGTTCTGGCGAAGGCCGCCCTCGTCGATGGCCGAGGCGCGGGCCTTGGGCTTGGCCAGCATGCTCAGTTCGGGCAGACGGAAGCCGTCTTCGCGGACAAAGGCGAAGGCGCCCTGGATTTCGCGCGCCTCGCGTTTGGATGTCTTGGCCGATTTACCGCCCATGACGGCCGGGGCAGGCGCGCCAACCTCGGGGCCGTCCGTTTCGGCCTCTTGGGCGCGCGAGCGGGCAATGCGGCGGCGGACGGCGGATTTGGGCTTGTCGGCCTCGGTGGGACGGCGCTGGGCCAGGCCCTGGGCGGCGGATACCGCGCCCTCGGCCGCCAGGGCCAGGTCGCGCCGGCTCATGCCAATGGAGAGGGCCAGGGCGGCGAAGGCCCCGATGGCCAGCAGGCCGGCGGCGATCCAATCGGCATGCGGCAGGCGGCCAAAGCGGAATATGGCGCCCGCCAGATGCAGGACGCCCGCGCCCCATAGGCCGCCGAGACCCTCGGCCATGGGCCAGATGGCCGGCGCGGGCGGCGCCGCCATGACCCCCGCCAGGGCCAGGACGCCCAAGGCGCCGATGCCTGCGCGCAGGCGCAGCTGGCGTCGCGCCTCCCGCGGGTCGCGGTGAGCCACGCGGCTGAGTCCGGACACCACCATTAAAATGGCCAACACCCAGGCGGCCAGGCCGAGCGACTGAAGGCCGATGTCAGCCACATTGGCGCCCAGACCGCCCAAAAGATTGAGCGCCCGCTCGCGAGAGGCGGTGTTCCAGCTGGGATCTTCAGCGTGATAGCTGGCTAGGGCCGCGATCCAGGACAGGCCCAGCACCGTGACCAACCCGCCGCGGAACCGTGCGCTGGTGGGATGCGCCCAACCGGCCTTGAGGCTGCGCGCCATCCAGGCGCCCGCCTTGTTCCCCGCCGCCTTGCTCGCCATACGCCCTCCGAGCCTAACAGCCTGTGTTTGTGGCCCACTTTGGTTAAGGGCGGTTTACTTTGAAAACCCTCGCCCCGCGCTTGTGGGGAGGCCGTTGCTGGACTTCAGGCCGCGCCCCGGCACATATGGCCGCATGACTTCTAACCAAGACCCGGACGTATTGATCGTCGGCGCCGGCGTGCCGGGCGCGACCCTGGCTTTGGCGCTGGCGTCGGGCGGGCTTAAGCCTTTGCTGGTTGACCGCGCGCCCCTGTCCGATCAGTGGGAGCCGACATTTGATGGCCGCGCCTGGGCCATCGCCTACAGCGCCTTTCGGCAGTGGAAGGCCTTGGGCCTGGGCGAGGCGCTGGAGCCGCACGCCCAATGCATAGAGCAGATCATGGTGACCGATGGCCGCAGGCCCGGCGCGGCGGCGCCCGGCGGACCCTCGCCGTTCCTCCTGCGCTTCGATTCCGGCGAGATCGAGGGCCGATCAGACGGCGAGCCCCTGGGCTATATGCTGGAGAACCGCCGGGTGCGCGTCGCGCTGGCGGCCGCGCTGAAGGCCGCCGGCATCGAAATATTGGCGCCGGCTCGCGTGACGAAGGCCGACTTTACCGCCGCCGCCGCGCGTTTGGCCCTGGACGATGGGCGGACGCTCACGGCGCCCTTGGCTGTGGCCGCAGACGGTCGCGGTTCGGCCATGCGTAAGGCCGCAGGCATCGGCGCCATCGGCTGGCCCTATGCCCAGAGCGGCGTGGTCGCCACGGTGGGGCTGGGCCGACCGCACGGCGGGGTCGCCCATGAATATTTCCTGCCGAGCGGTCCTTTCGCCATCCTGCCCTTGACCGATGATAGGGTGTCCCTGGTGTGGACCGAGAGCAAAAGCGCCGCCGCCGCCCTGATGGCCGCCTCGCCGCCGGCGTTTCAGGCTCATCTGGAGCGCCGGTTCGGCCCGTTCCTGGGCAAGATCCAGCCGCTGGGCGGACGCTTCAACTATCCCCTGTCGCTGGAGCTGGCCGAACGGATGGCCGGGCCGCGCCTGGCCTTGATCGGCGACGCCGCCCACGCCGTGCATCCCATTGCCGGCCAGGGCCTCAATCTCGGCCTGAAGGACGTCGCGGCCCTGGCCCAGGTGCTGGTTGAGGCCCAAAGGCTGGGCGAGGACATCGGCTCGCTGCTGGTGCTGGACCGTTACGCCGCTTGGCGAAGGTTCGACAATGTCATGTTGGCGGCGGCCACCGACGGCTTCGTGCGGCTGTTTTCCAACGACAATCCGATGCTCAGGCTGGCGCGGGGGGCTGGGATGAGTCTGGTCGGCGCTCTGGCGCCGGCGCGACGCTTCTTCATGCACGAAGCGGGCGGCGCCACGGGGGACTTGCCGCGCCTGTTCAGGGGCGAGGCGCTGTGAAATCAGGCCTGTTTGGATGCGACGCTACTGTTTTCCAGATAGAATAGGCGTGTTTGCAGTAAGAGCACTTCAACTCCGGCGCAGTCCGGATACTTTTGAATCAACTCCCGGGCATATTTCATCACGTCCGCGCCATGCGCTTGATGCATGGTTTCCAAGGGATCATCCCCGGTTGTGTCTATCCTTGACGCGACCTTGAACGTGTAAATCATGCTCAAGACTTAGTCTTGTCTTGACCGATGGGGGATGTGTTTTGACGTCGCAGCGTCCCGTTAGGCCCTTGCCTGCGACGTTCTGGCCATACCGGCCGCCTTCAGCTCTTCCAGATAGGCCGCCCAGTGCTCGGCCTGGCGGGCGCCGAGGTCATACAGCAGGTCCCAGCTATACAGGCCCGTATCGTGGCCGTCATCGAAGGTCAGGCGCACGGCGTAGGCGCCGACCGGGGCTATGCGGAGGATTGATACGTCCGCCTTGCCCGGGATCGGCGGGCGCGGGCCGGAACCGTGGCCGCGGTCCTGGGCGCTGCCCGTCATCACGCGAAGACATTCCGCCGAAAGGTCGAAGGATTGCCCGTCGTCGAAGGTGATGCGAAGGACCCGGCCGCCCTTGGCCAGTTTTAGCTCCAGCGGCCAGGGGCGTGTTGGGCTCATTCGCCGTCGTCGAGGGGGCGCGCTTCCTCGGGGAGCATCACCGGCACCCCGTCGCGCACCGGATAGGCCAGACGTGCGGTTTTGCTGATCAGTTCGGCGCGCGCCCGGTCATAGGTCAGGGGTCCGCGGGTGACGGGGCAGACCAGCACCTCCAGCAAACGGGGGTCGACGGCGGCTTGGGGGGCGGGTTCGGACATGGGGGCCTTATTGCACGGAAGGCGGCGGCTCATCGACGCCATAGGCGCCGTCGATTCGCAGGAGGGTGACAAGGGTGCGCCGGCGCTCGGCCAGGGTGGCCGCCTCCAGAAGGGCTTGCAGCTCGGCCGCGTCGAACGGCAGGGCCATGGCCAGGCTGTTGACCAGGGGCTCGACCGGCGCGTTTTTCACCGCGTCCCAGTCTATCCGCATGCCGCGTTGGTTCAGATAGTGACGCAGGGGCTCGAGCAGGGACTCGCGGTCGTCGTTGTCGCGCGACAGGGGCGTCAGGTCCGCCTCGAACGGGCTGAAATCGACTCTGGCCCGGCGATAGGGCGTATAGGCCGGCAGTTCGTCGCCCAACCGAAACCGCGCGACGCCGGTCAGGGTGATCAGGTAGCGACCGTCGGCGGTCTCGGAAAAGGTCGTTATCCTGCCCGCGCAGCCGACCGGCGCAAGGGACGGCCGTTCGCGCCCGTCGTCCGAGACGATCTGCACCATGCCGATGATGCGTTCGGCGGCCATGGCGTCATCGATCATGTTCAGGTAGCGCGGCTCGAAGATATTCAGCGGCCGCGAGGCGTGGGGCAGCAGGAGCGCGCCGTTCAGGGGAAACACCGGGATGACCTGTGGCAGGTCTTCAGCGTTGAGGGGGGCGTCGTCTCTCATCTTTGCCCTAGGCGAACAATATCGCGGACAGGCGCCGGCGGCCCTGCTTGGCGACCTCCGAGCTCGGACCCGCCGCCTCAAACACCGTCAGCAACTGCTTGCGCGCCGCCTGATCGTTCCACTCTCGATCCTGCTGGATGATCGTTAGCAGGTGATCGGCCGCATCTTCGAACCGGCCTTGGCCGGCCAGGGCCTTGGCCAGCTGCAGCCGCGCGGCGTGGTCGGCGGGATCGGCTGCGAGGGCCTGTTCCAGAGCGCGGGTTTCCGACGGTGCCTCGGCCGCCAGCTTGAGGGCCGCGCGCACGCTGTCCAGCTCGGGGTCCTTCGCGTCCGCCGGCGCCATCTGCACCGCCTCGGCCGCCCGCTCATAGTCGCCCCCCGTCAGATAGCAGCGGGCCAGGCCCGCTATGGCTTTCAGGTTTGCGGGGTCGATCTGCAAGGCCGCCGCGAAGGCCTGGGCGGCGCCGCCGATGTCGCCTAGCGACAGGGACTCGGCGGCCAGGACCAGAATCTCGTCGATCTGCGCCGGACCGGCGGGTCCGGCCAGGCGGTCGATGAACGCCTTGATCTGACTTTCGGGCACGGCGCCCTGGAATCCATCCACCGGTTGGCCGTTGACGAAGGCGTAGACCGTGGGGATCGACTGCACGCGCAATTGGCCGGCGATGGCCGGGTTCTTGTCGATGTCGATCTTGACCAACTTGACCGCGCCCTTGGCCTGGGTCACCGCCTTCTCCAGGGCGGGGCCGAGCGTCTTGCACGGGCCGCACCAGGTGGCCCAGAAATCCACGATCACCGGCTGGACGCGCGACGCCTCGATCACGTCGGCCATGAAGCCGGCGTCTGAGCCGTCCTTGATGTCGGCGGACTTGGCGGGTTTGGGCGCGCCGATGTCTCCCAGCAGCATCACTGAACTCCTATTGGCATGTCAGGGCCAAGATGGTCCCGCGAACGCCCCGCCGCAATCGGCTGGTGGTCAGATCGCAGCGAAATCGACGATCAGGGGCTCTATGCCAAGGACCTCCAGAAAACGAAACAGCCCTTGGCGGCTGATCGCGGTGGTCGCCGTGTTGACCAGCGGGTGAAAATTGATCGGATCAGTCTCGATCAGCGCCTTATCCAACACCAGACGCACCGCATGCGTCGGATCGTTGATCAAGGCGAACAGGCTGACCGATCCCGGCCGCACGCCTAGGGCGTTCCACAAACGCTCAGGCGAGCCGAACGACAGACGGGCCGAACCGATCGCGGTCGGCAGGGCCTTCAGGTCGATGCGCGTCACATCCAGGGCGCAGATCAGCCATAGCTGACCCTTGGCGTCCTTCAGGAACAGGTTCTTGCTGTGCCCGCCGGGAAGAGCGGCCTTGATCTCTTCCCCTTCGCCCACGCGAAACACCGCCTCGTGCTCAGCGGTGCGCTGGGCGATGTCGTGGGCGGCAAGAAAGGCGAGGAGGTCTGCGGGGGTGTTCATTGAGGGATAGATTGAACCACGATGACCACCACATCACCAAGATATCCGCTCTTCCCGGCGGAGGCCGGGATCCAGCTCATATGGCGCCTACGCGGCGCAGGTAGCGCCTTGTCATCTGGACCCCGGCCTCCGCCGGGGTGAGCGGCATATTGGAACTGGCCGCGTCCCTCAGGTTCAAACCTAGCTAGCGCTCCGCTCCCTCGCCGGTTAGGGATTCACCCTCGCCCCGCATACGAAGGCCGCCCATGCTGGAACTGGAGTGTTTCCCCACCGCGCAACGCCCGCCCGAGATTGTTCCCGGCCGCCCGCAGCGCGCCTGGATGGACCGGTTTGACCAGCGCCATCCCTATCGCTGCCTGCCCCTGACCATGGCCAACACCACCGGTTGGGAGCTGCTTTGCCCCATGGCCTTCACCGCGGAATGGAACGGCGGAACCAACCAGAGGGACATCACCTTCAAGTCCGACTACCCCCACCCGGACTTTGACGACTTCATCAAGTCGCACTTCTCAGGCGGGGTGCTGACCTTTCATCCCGGCTATCTTTTCCGCACGCCAAACCGCTGGTCCATGTGGGTGTCCGGCCCGCCCAATCACATCAAGGACGGCATCCAGCCCCTGACCGCCCTGGTGGAGACCGACTGGCTGCCCTTCCCCTTCACCATGAACTGGATCTTCACCCGCCCGGGCCGCATCCGCTTTGAGAAAAAAGAGCCGTTCTGCTTCATGACCCTGATGCAGGACAAACAGCTGGAGGCCTTCGATGTGGTCCAGCGCTCGCTGGAGGGCAACAAGGCCCTGAAAGACCAGTACGACGCCTGGACCGGTCGCCGCGAGGAGTTCAACAAGGGCCTGCGCAACCGCGATCCGGAGACCATCCGAGAGGCGTGGCAAAGGTTCTACTTCAAAGGCGAAATGCCCGACGAGACGGGCCCCTCGCCGGCTGAGCACGTCAACAAGCGGCGCCTCAAGGCCTTGCGGCTGGGGCTCTAGCGCCGCTTGCAAATCCGGGGGGGCTCTGCCATAAGCCCCCTCTCTTTTTGAGGGACCCTACCTGGGTCCGGAGCGCGGGCGTAGCTCAGTGGTAGAGCACAACCTTGCCAAGGTTGGGGTCGAGAGTTCGAATCTCTTCGCCCGCTCCAATATCAAAACCGCACAAGTAAAATAGACGGCGCGAACGCCCAGCGCGCCCTTAGCGCCGCTGCGTTAAGCGCCTGGACAGGACTCTCGGATCATCGTCCCTCCGATGAACGCCCCACCGATTCCACCACGACAACGCGCTCTGCAGACGCTGCTGCTCGCGGTGTTCGCGGTGCTGGCGCTCGTGTCGGTTGTCGGCGGCCTTATCGCCGCCCAGTCGCACAGCCAGGACATGCAGTGGAGCCCGCTGGTGGTGTTCTGGCGTGATGGTCTTGACCCATACCGGGATTACATGACCGCGCCCCAATCCGGACGGTTCATCCTGTCACAGGCGCCCAATTACCTGCACCCGGTCTTTTTCTTTTTAGCGCCCTTGGCCTGGCTCAGCTTCCCCGCCGCTAAGCTCGCCTGGGCGGGCGTCAACGCCCTCAGCCTAGGCTTGATTGTCTGGCTGTTGCGAACGGATCCCAAAGCGCCCGCGCCATGGGCGGTCCTTCTGTTGTTCCTGGCCTGCACGCCGGTCAGCATCACCTTGGAGAACGGCCAGTTCTCGTTATTCTGCCTACTGTTTTTCCTGGCCTATCTGCGCTTGAGCGAGCGCAGACCGGCCCTGGCGGGGCTGCTCGCCGGCATAGGCGCGGTCAAGTTCACCCTTGGCGCGCCCATGGCGTTTCACATGCCGCTGAAGCCAAAGATGGTGGCGGCCTTCGTCGCCCTGCCGGTTCTGGCCGTGCTGTTCTGGTCTGTCCACTTCCACATGAGCCTGCTTCAGGCCGCGCTCCTGCCGATCCAGGTTACGGGGACGGACATCGGCGACCGCGACGGGGTGGGTGATCTGCGCATGATCCTGGCGGGCCTGGGCGCCTCGCGGGAAATCTCTGAGGTCCTGGTTCTGGCCCTATTGGTCGCCGTCGGCATTGCGCAGAGGCGATACTTGGGCGGCGCCGATCAGCTGACTCTGTTTGCCTTCTATGGCGTGCTGTCCCTGCTCCTGGTTTACCACCGCATCTATGATTTCGTATTCCTGCTGCCCGCCGCCCTGGTGGCCTACAGATCACCTGTGCTCTGGTTACGGTTAGCACTGACGGCCAGCGTCGGTTTCTTCTGGTTCGGCTATCAAACCCTCATCGAGCTGGGCGCGCCCAGGGCGCCGGTCCTGTGCGCCCTGATCCTTGCGGCGGCTCTCGGACTGATCGGGTGGGAATGTCGCCGCCAGATGGCTCAGACGGCCAACCCGTAACCGCCTAATCGGCGAAGACCACCGCTTCGGCTTCGATCTTGCCGGGGTCGATGGCGGCGCCCATGCCGGGCGTGGTGGGGACCTCGATCATGCCGTCCACAACCTGCAACGGGTCGACCAGGAAGTGCTGGTGCACCGCGTTCCATTTCACCAGATACTCCTGATAGGGCGTGTGGATCGGCGATTGCACCGCTGAGAATTGCGCTGTGGCCACGCTGGAATGGCCGTGGGGAATCACGATCAGGTCGTGCGCGGTAGCGTAGGCGGCGATCTTGAGGGTCTCGCTCAGGCCGCCGCACCAATAGATGTCCGGCTGGATCACATCCAACGCGCCGCTGTCGATAAAGCGGCGAAAGCCCCACCGGGTGTATTCGTGCTCGGCGCCGGCCAGCGGAATGCGGATCCGCTCGCGCAGGCGGGCATAGCTGTCGATGCGGTCGGGCATGACGCATTCCTCCAGCCAGCGGGGGCGGTATTCTTCGATCCGCGAGGCCAGATCGACCACATAGCCCACGTCCATCGCCTGCCAGCAGTCGAACATCAGGTCGTAGTCGTCCCCCACAGCCTCACGCAGGGTGCGGACCAGCTCGACGTTCTTGGCCAGGCCCTCCGGCCCGCTCATGGGGCCGTGGCGGAAGAACCACTTCTGGGCGCGGTAGCCCCTATCCTTGAATTCCTGGGCCCGGGCGCGGACCTTGCCGGGGTCCAGCACTGCGAAACCCAGCATGGAGGCATAGGCCGGGATCCGGCTTTGGGTCGGGCCGCCCAGCAGGCGATGCACCGGCTGGCCCAGCCATTTGCCGCGCAGGTCCCACAGGGCGCAGTCCACCGCGCTGATCGCCAGCATGGCGTCGCCCTGACGGCCATGCACCAGGAAGCGGTGCATCTGGTCCCACAAGCGCTCGCCCGCCACGGCGTCCTGGCCGATCAGCAGGGGCCGCAGATGTTTGGCGATGATGAAGGCCACGGTCTCAGGAACCGGACCGGCCAGGCCTGTGACGCCCTCGTCCGTATGGATCTCCAGGAAATGCGTGGTGATGGCGAACCCGTCGGCCGTCTGGACCCCGCCTTCAAAGTCGTTGCGGTCGCGGTATTCGGGATAGATGTCGATGGGGCGGACCAGCCGCTCTTCCCATAGGGCGCCGGTGGTCGGCAGCACGCCGTTCAGTCGGCGCAGGCGGATTTCAGTGATGCGCATGGAGCCCCCTCAACCGGCTCGGTTGTAGGAGAATCTCCCGCGCAGGGAAACGATGATGGTCAGGACAATCATCGACATAGCCGCCATGGCCGCCAGCCAATGCAGGCCGCCGTCATAGTCGCCGGTCCGGTCGCGCAGCACCCCGATAACCCACGGATTAACCACGCTGGAGATATTGCCGAGCGCATTGATCATGGCGATGGCCGCCGCGGCGCCGGCCCCGCCCAGCACCGAGGTGGGCAGGCCCCAGAACACCGGAATGGCCCCGAAAGCCCCCATGGCCGCCAGGCTCAAGGCCGCCAGCTTCCACGTCGGGTCCCGGGCGGCGGCGGCGAGCAGGCCTCCGGCCGCTAAGGTCAGGGCCAGATAGTTGGCCGGCAAGCGCTTTCCCGGCCGATCCGCCAGATAACCCAGCCCCAACATGCCTAAAGCGCCGAAGGCATAGGGAATGGTCGCCAGAAAGCCGGTCTGCACCTGGCCGAAGCCATAGGCCTTGATGATCTGCGGCAGAAAGGTGCTGACCGCGCCGTTCAAATTGGTCAGGCCGTAATACATCAGGCAAAACAGCAGAACCTGAGGGCTAAGCAGGGCTGCGAACCGCTGAAGGGCGTGGCCGGTGGCCGCCGCGCGCTCGGCCTTTTCCGCCGCCAGGCGCTGGGTCAGCCAGTCGCGCTCGTCGTCGCTGAGGAACTTGGCGTCCTTGGGTCCGCCGGGCAGCAGGAACGGGACGAACACCGCCAGGACCACCGCCGGCAGCCCTTCCAGCAGATAGATCCACTGCCAACCGTGCAGGCCCAGCGCCCCGTCAAGCTGCAGGATCAGCGCCGAAACCGGAGTGCCGACGATCAGGGCGACGGGAATGGCGATCATAAAGGCGCTGATGATGCGGCCGCGCCAGGCGGTGGGAAACCACTGGGTCAGGTAGAAGATCACCCCCGGCACCAGCCCGGCCTCGGCCGCGCCCAGCAATGCGCGCAGGGCGTAGAGGCTGTTGGCGTTCCAGGCCAAGGCGTGGGCCGCCGAGATCAGCCCCCAGCTCGCCATGATCCGCGCGATCCACCAGCGCGCGCCAAACCGCTCCAGCGCCAGGTTGGAGGGAATTTCGAGCAGGACATAGGGCGCGAAAAACACCCCCGCCGCAAAGCCGAACGCCGTGGCCGACAGCCCCAGGTCCTTGTTCATCGTCAGCGCCGCCACCCCGATGTTGGACCGGTCTACAATGGCGATGAAATAGGCCGCCATCAGCGGCGGCATAAGCCGCCAGGCGAGCTTGGCGACAATGGCCCGTTCGGATACGGCCATGCGGATTCCCCCCGGACGATTTTTGTTAAGGCTCTATATCAGATGCCGTGGCGTTGGGGCGGTTCGCGAACGTGATGGATGTGTCCGTACCGTCAGAAAGTGCCGTCGATCTCT
>CAYVHP010000152.1:0-19133 GCA_964451265.1 uncultured Caulobacteraceae bacterium
TGATGCGAAAGGCCCAGCCGCGAGACATCGAAGCCACTTGGCGTAAGGCCGGTCAACTCCTGGACCTCTTCAGCCCAAAGGAGTGCGCCAACTACCTCGTCAACTCCGGCTACGGTTCCGTCTAAACGGGTCCCGCTCTAGGCGGAATTTAACCCGGCAAAGCGATGGTGAGGGCCTAAGCCCCACGGATTTTGGTCGTGACGCAGCACCATCCCCTTCACCGCCTGATCTACGTCAGCCGCTTCAGCGCCGCCTTCCCCAAAGAGCGCCAGGAGCAGGACTATGTGACCAGCGCCATCCTGCGCGCCTCCCTGCGCAACAACGGCGCCTGCGGGGTGACGGGCCTGCTGCTGGTGCATCGCGGCCATTTCATGCAGGTGCTGGAGGGGCAAGCCGATGCGGTTAAGTCGATCTATGAGCGGATCACCCAGGATCGCCGCCACACCGATATCCGCCTGATCACGGCCCGTCGTTGCGAGCAACGCCTGTTCCCCGACTGGAGCCTGTGCGTGCGCCGGGTCTGCGCCGGCGACGGGACCTTCATCGGCGACGTCAACATCGCCGGCGCCGCCGACCCGTCACTGCTGGACGCCGACGCCGCCCTATCCGTCCTCATCGAAGCCCGCCAAGCCCGCAACCGCGTGTTGCTGGCCGCGATGGCTTAAGGGCGCTTCTCTCCCTAAACCCCGTCACCCTAGGCCTTGTGCCTAGGGTCCAGGCGTCAAACGCATTGCGCTTGCCGGATAGGGTGCGGCGGTGGAACCTTGGATCCTAGGCACAAGGCCTAGGATGATGGGGTGGGAAATGGTTGGGCGCGACAGCTACATCGCGGTGTACATCATGGCCAGCCAGACGCGCGGCACGCTCTACATCGGCGTGACAAGTGATCTCATCCACCGGGTCTATCAACACCGCGAAGGCCTCATCTCAGGCTTCACCAAGACCTATGGCTGCAAGCGCCTAGTCTGGTATGCGCCCTATGAGATCATGACTGAAGCGATCCAGCGCGAGAAATCCCTGAAGCGCTACCGGCGCGATTGGAAGTTGAACCTGATCGAGCGCGATAACCCGGACTGGATTGACCTCTACCCGGTGATCACCGGCCAGGTGGTTGTAGGGCCAAGGCTGGTTTAACAGCGCCTTTATACCCCACTCCGTCACCCTAGGGCTTGGCCCTAGGGTCCAGGCGTCAAACGCAATGCGCTTACAGGATAGGTCGCAGCGGCGGAACCATGGATCCTAGGCTCAAGGCCTAGGATGACGTTTTAAGCGGCGCCTGCACCCTTAAGCTCAACTCCTTCAGCTGCCGCTCCGACGCCTCAGAAGGCGCGTTCATCAGCAAATCCTGGCCCTGTTGGTTCAGCGGGAAGGCGATGACCTCGCGGATGGCGTCTTGGCCGGCCAGCAGCATGACGATGCGGTCGATGCCTGGGGCTAGGCCGCCGTGCGGGGGCGCCCCATACCTAAAGGCGTTGAGCATGCCGCCGAACTGGTCTTCCACCACCTCCGGCCCATAGCCCGCAATCTCAAAGGCCTTGAGCATGATGGCGGGCAAGTGGTTGCGGATGGCGCCGGAGCACAGCTCGTGGCCGTTGCACACGATGTCGTACTGATAGGCCAGGATATCCAGCGGGTCGCGGCTCTCCAACGCCTCCAACCCGCCTTGCGGCATGGAGAAGGGGTTGTGTGAGAAGTCGACCTTCTTCTCCTCCTCGTTCCACTCGAACATGGGGAAGTCGACGATCCAGCAGAACTTGAAGATGTTCGGCTCGATCAGGTCCAGGTCCTGGCCCACCTTGGTGCGCGCGGAACCTGCGAACTTGTAGAACACCCCCGGATCGCCCGCCGCAAAGAAGGCCGCGTCGCTCTGCCCCAGGCCCAGCCGGCCCATCACGGCCGCCGTGCCCTCCGGGCCGAGGTTCTTGGCGATGGGGCCGCCCCAGCCGCCCTGGTCCTCGCTCCAGAAGATGTAGCCCAGACCCGGCTGACCCTCGCCCTGCGCCCAACTGTTCATCCGGTCGCAAAAGGCGCGCGAGCCGCCGCCGGGCGCAGGAATGCCCCACACCGCGTTCTTGGCGTCGGCATCCAGAATACGCGCGAACAGGCCGAACCCGCCGCCCCGGAACAGGTCGCTCACATCCTGCATGGCGATGGGATTGCGCAGGTCCGGCTTGTCGGTGCCGTACTTCGAAATCGCCTCGCGATAGGGAATGCGCACGAAGGGATAGGGCGTCAGGGCCTTATCGCCCTTAAATTCGTCAAACACCCCGTGCAGCACCGGCTCGATGGCCGCGAACACATCGTCCTGGGTGACGAAGCTCATCTCCACGTCCAGCTGGTAGAACTCCAGCGAACGGTCGGCCCGCAAATCCTCGTCGCGGAAACAGGGGGCGATCTGGAAATATCGGTCAAAGCCCGACACCATCAGCAGCTGCTTGAACTGCTGCGGCGCCTGGGGCAGCGCATAGAATTGGCCCGCGTGCAGACGCGATGGCACCAAAAAGTCGCGCGCGCCCTCGGGGCTGGAAGCGGTCAAAATAGGCGTCTGATATTCGGTGAAGCCCTGCTCGATCATCCGCCGACGGATCAAGGAAATCACATTGGACCGCAGCACGATGTTGCGGTGAAGCGTCTCACGTCGCAGATCCAGATAGCGGTGCTTGAGCCTCAGCTCCTCCGGATAATCCGGCTCGCCAAACACCGGCAGGGGCAGTTCGGCCGCTTCGGACAGCACCTCCACCGCCTGGACGCGAATCTCAATCTCCCCGGTCGGCAGGCCCGCGTTGACCGTCTCGGCCGAACGCGCCAGCACCTGCCCATCCACCCGGATCACGCTCTCGGCGCGCAGCCGCTCAATCAGCGCAAACCCCGGCGTCTCAGGCGACAGCACAAGCTGCGTCAGGCCGTAATGGTCGCGCAGATCGATAAACATCAGCCCGCCATGATCGCGCTTGCGATGAATCCAGCCGGACAGCCGCACGGATTGGCCGGCGTCGGCAAGGCGCAGCGCGCCGCAGGTATGGGAGCGATAGGGGTGCATTTGTACGCGGAGTCAGTGCCGGTTTTAGGAAGGGCGGAAGGGCGCATATGGGGGGGGGAGTGTCAATAGTGGCGGGCAGTTAGACGGGCCGGTGACAGGATCGACTTTGCGCTGGAAAGCTACTTGGACCTTGCCTCCAGAATGCATAGCTGGAGTGCGGCTTAATGTTTACGATCCACCAGCGCCGTAACCACCGCCAAACTCGTCGCGACGGCCGCCCCAATAGCTGCCTTCTCCGTATCCCAATGGAAAATGTATTTCAGGAAGGCAAAAACGGGCGCGATTGCTGCGATAACGAGGCGAAGTTTTTTGTAGGCGGGCGCGACAGTCTCGTTCCAGATGATCATCCATAAAAAGGTCAGGCGCTGGCGCAGTGGGACGAATTTGACGAGCCTTTGCCCTTTCGCGGTCAAATATCCTTGCGGTTCATCTTGTAATCTGAGGCCGAGCATTGGGGTGAATGCACCATGACGAGGCGTGGCAATTCGCCGTGCCAACAGGCCCCATTTCTCAAACAAGAAAAGTTCAACCTTCAGCGGCTTTTCGAGCTTCAGACGATCGTCTCCCGAATCTCGGTCAAGCTGTGCGCTGTCGAGCACGCCATCATTATCGAACCAATGATCAACCGCCTCATTCCAGAAAAACCCGCCGCTAAAATTCGTCGCGGCGCTCGCCACCACGGTGAACCATTGCCGATGGCGTTCTGCCTCAGGCCAGAGGTTTCGCATCAACATTTCCGCTCAGCCCTCCAACATCTCTCGAACCGCAACCGCCAAGGACGGCAGGTGGGTCTGGGTGATGTTCCAGACGATGACCGGCCCCACACGGTGATACTCGTGGCGAAGGATGTTGCCGATCCCCGCGATCTGGGTCCACGGCACGTCGGGGTGCTGCGATTTCTGCGCGTCGGGAATGCCGCGACTGGCCTCAGAGATAATCTTAAGGCCTCGCTCGACGGCGCGCTGCATCGGCCAGCTTTGGCTGAATGCGGCTAGGTCCGCGCCCGCTAACGGCGCGTCGATTCCGGCGATGGCGTCGGCGATGTCCTCAAGCCGGACGCGAAAGCTCCTACCCCCTCAAAACACCTGCAGGGCAGAGCCTTCGATAGACGATCGCAAGCGCGGATGGATGCTGCCCCGGCTCATCACGTCGGCGCGGGCGTGCAGCAACTCAGTGATGCGGTCACTCAGGGCGACCAGTTCGATCAGGCTGAACCGGGGGCTGTCGAAATCGAAGAACAGATCGACATCGCTGTCCGGCCCTGCCTCGTTTTTGGCGACCGACCCGAACAGGAACAGACGCGAGGCGCCGAGGTCCTTCAAGTCGGCCGAATGCCGCCGCAATGTCGTCAGGACTTGGTCGCGTTCCATGGCGACAGCTTAACCCGGTTGTCGGGGCCGAACAAACGGGCGGCGATCAGGGGAAAGTGGCGATGCACGCCTCTCTCCATCCCCACCTGTCCCCCAAACGCAAAAGGCCGCCTCCGTTGCCGGAAGCGGCCAGCATAAAAAATGATTGAACCACAAAGCTCACGAAGAACACGAAGGAAGCACCGACCTCTTGGTGATCTTCGTGGTCTTCGTGGTTCAATTTTCTATTCGCTGCGCGGGCGAAAGCGCCCCGTAACCAACCCTAGTAGAACACCCCATAGATCACCTGGCGGATGCGGCCGGAGTTGCGGCTGACCAGCAGGAGATCCGGTCCGTAGCGCACCCAGCGGTAGCCGCGCGGCGGCGGGCCGATGCCGTAGTCGTTGTAGCTGTCGAAGATGTAGGGCGAGGTCAGGAACAGGAAGGGCAGAATCTGGCCCACCCCCCAGCGGCGATAGCCATAGCCGCTCGGATAGTTGAAGCCGCCGCGCTGAATCTGGTCGTGCTGGCGTCCGCCATAGCTGAACCCGCCGCCCCCGCGCTGCCCGCCGCCGCCCTGCCATTGGCGTTGGCCTTGAGAGCCGCCGTGATCTTGCGACCGCCCCTGGACTTGATCATTCCGCTGGGCAGGCTGTTGCGGCTGGGCCTGGGGTTGGCGCTGTTGCTGGCCTTGGCGTTCACCTTGGTGCTGGGCCTGGCCATTGCCCTGACCCGGCTGGCCGCCACCCAGCTTGCCGCCTTCATGGCTGAGGTTGGGTTGGCCCCGGCGATGGAGCTCGACAGGGCCGTGGCCGCCAGCAAGGCGGCAATGAGGGATTTTTTCATGGCAAGGTAACGCGCACCGCGCCGCTTGGCTCCCTAGACCACGCGCCGCGCCGTCAATATCGTCACGGGCGGGACCAGCATCTGGCCTCTGAGCGCGCCCACGCCCGCCGTCGGCGACGGCGGAATGGCGAAGATGGCCGCGACCACATCCATGCCCTCTACCACCTGACCGAAGGCCGCAAAGCCGTCGGCGTCCCCGCCCGGCCCTCCGGCGTCCAGCCCCTCGTGACCGCGCACACAGATGAAGAACTCGGCGGCGGCCGTGCCCGGCTTGCCGCGCGCCATGGAGATGGTCCCGTCCTTGTGGCTCAGGCCGGTGATCGCGGTGCTTTCATGGGGGATGGGCTTAAACAGCTTGGCCGGATCGCCCCTCAGCCCGCCCTGCACCAGGCCATAGCTGGGATCGTTGGGCGCATGCGACACCCGGTAGAAGCCGGCATGATCGAACCGCTTAGCGTCCACATAGCGCAGGAAATTGCGCGTGGTGATCGGCGCCTTGGCCGCGTTCAGGTCCAGCGTAATGACGCCCTTCACCGTTTTCAGCGCGACCCGCACAAGGCCGGGATCGCTCTGCGCCCGAGCCTGGGTGGCGGCTAAAGCGAGGGAGCCTGTCAGGACTGTGCGGCGTTCAATCTCAAGGGTCATGCCCCAAGGTTACTCCCTTCCCCCTCCAGGGGGGAAGGGCCGGGGATGAGGGTGCAGGGCGCAAAGGTTGACGGTGCGGCGAATGAGGCGATGCCGCCACTTGCGCTGGACCCTGAACCCTCGGCGTGTCCACCCCCATCCCTGCCCTTCCCCCCTGGAGGGGGAAGGGTTCAACGCTTATACCGGATCACCACCTCGGCCTTGCGGCGCATGGGTTCGGCCACGCCGGGGGAGGCGATGGCGCCGGCTTCGCCCGCTGCGGTCACCTCGAACCTCGGCGTCGGCAAACCGGCCTTTTCCAGGGCCAGGGCCACAGCCTCCGCCCGTTTGCGCGAGAGCTCTAGATTGGGCTGCGGCGGGCCGTGATAATCGGCCAGGCCCACAACTTCCACCTCGCTCACGGTGCAGCGGGCGGCCTTGCGTCCGGCGTCGGCGATCACATCATGGGCCGGGCCGGTCAGCTCGGCGGAATTGTCGGCGAAATAGATCGACAGGTCGGCGTCCGCGCAGGACCCCACCGCCAAGGGCGCCGGCGTGCTCGCACATCCGGCCATCAGCACCGTGGCGAGGGCGGCGGCGCTCGCCCAGCAAAGCTTGAATGTCTGCATGCCCGTCTCCCTCGCCCATCTGTCAATGCAACGCTTGGCTGACGGCATGGTTCAATCCATACCGCCAGGGCGCAGGCGTGAGCTGCCTTTGCCCGCGCAGCGATTTAAGAGATTGAACCACAAAGCTCACGAAGGACACGAAGGAAGCGCCGAGCTCTTGGTGATCTTCGTGGTCTTCGTGGTTCAATAATTCTAGTCCCGGCTGGCGCCGGGCGAAGAAGGGACAAGCCATGAGTGACGAAACCCCCGCTGCGACCGCCCGGCGATTGATGCGCCAATCGGGGCGCGCGACCCTGGCCACCCGCCTGAGCGACGGCGACACAGCCTGGCCCTATGCCTCCCTGGTGCTGGTCGCCTGCGATCAGGATATCTCGCCCCTGCTGTTCATTTCCGATCTGGCCGTCCACACCAAGAACCTGACGGCCGACCCGCACGCCTCGATCCTGTTCGACGGCACGGCTGATCTGGCCAACCCCCTGACCGGGGCGCGGGTTACGCTGCTGTGCCGGGGCGAGCCGGTGGATGACGACCGCTTGCGCAACCGGTTCGTAAGGCGCCAGCCGTCTGCTGAGGGCTACCGCACCTTCGGAGACTTTCGGCTATGGCGCTTTGCGCCCGTGCGCGGCCAGCTCGTGGCCGGGTTCGGCAAGATCAACTGGATCGAGGCCGACGCCTTGCGTCCTCAACCCGCCGTCGCCGCCGCTTTGACCGACGCAGAAGCCGATATACTGCTGGAGTTTAACGCCAAGCACGCGGACCTCATCAACACCCTCGGCCGCCGCACGGCCGATCAATCGGGCTGGCGGCTTACAGGGGTGGACGCCGACGGCGCCGACCTGCGAGCCGAGGACTACACCGCCAGGCTGGATTTCGCAGGGCCGGCGGGCGACGCGGGCGCAATCCTGCAAGAACTGCAACGATTGGCGGCGGCCTGACCAAAAAGAAGCCCGCCCCTGAGGAAGCAGGGACGGGCCAAGGTGTTGGGAACCCAAAAGGCGGCTTAGCGCGAGGCCAGTTGCATCGGTCCGGCATGGGCGCGCGCCATGATCTGTGGCGGAGACCGGCGAACCGAGTTGAGGACGAAGTCGATCCCGCGCACGATGGCGGTGTGGTAGCGCGCGCCCAGCAGGCCGTTGTGCGTAGCGCCGGCCACCACCTCGACATAGCCGTCACGCGAGGCCTTGGCCGGCGGCGGCTGGAGCGCCTGCATCTGCGGACCCTCGCCGGTGTCGAACACGCCCGCGCTGACAACGGCGACCGGCAGGTCAGTATTGAGGGGGCCTGTGCTGGCGGCCTGCTGTGCGGCCAAAGGCCAGTATTTCACTTCCTCATAGGCGGTTCGATTGTAACTGGCCGAGGCGAACTGGTAGCGCTTTTCCCGGTCCTGCTCGGGGGGAAGGCCGACCTTGTCGCCCAGCTTGGTCCCGGCCAGCAGCTTGAGGATGCCAAATTGGGCGGTCAGCGCCGCCATATGGGTTTCCTTGGCGAAGTCGCTCACATACTTGGCCACCTGCGGATCAGACATGGCGTCCGGCGTGGTGGAGTCCACCAGCACAAGGCCGGCGACCTTGTCGGGATTGCGATTGGCGAACAGATGCACCCTGGCCCCCGCCATAGAGTGTCCGACCACGATATAGGGCGCCGGCACATGGTCGGCGATCAGCAGCTTTTCCAGATCGCGCGCGGCGTTGATCCCGTCGCGCGGTTCGGGCGAAGGGTCAGACAGGCCCATACCCGCCCGGTCGTAGGCGCAGGAGCGCACGCCCTGGGCGGTCAGGTCGCGTTGGCTATAGGCCCAGTCCCCCGAAAAGCCGAAGGCGCCGGACTCAAACAAGACCGTGGGGCCGGGCGCGTCCTTGGGACCCTGACAGACGATGCGCAGGCTGCGCCCGCCGATGTCGACCATCTTGCCGGGCGCACGCATGAACGGCATGGAGGCCGAGCCGTTCAGCGGGGTGGCCATCAGGCCTAGGACGAGCAGGGCCGACCAGAACAGCGAAGGCCGCAAACGGAGCAGCCGACGCGTCGATACTTGATCGCGGTTGGGGACGACAGCGAAGGTCCAAGCCTTAATCGACACGCGGCGCTCCTGGGGCCTGCGCTGGACAACGGTTCGGCGGGACAGTGGCAGGCCGCCCAGCCAAACATGATCAACAGGCCCTTAACCCACACGACGTCGCGCGCGGACTTCATCCCCCCCTGCGACAAAATGGCGCCGCAGAAAGGGCCAGGCCGCGCACCGCACCGCGCTTGTGTGGGTCTAGGTTTTTGCCGGGCTTTCGACTTCGTCGATCTGCGCTGCGCGCACGGCGGCGGGACGCGACATATGAAGACCAACGTAGCGTTCGAAGGCCGGACGCTTTTCGAACATGCCGAAGCGCAGTCCGAAACCAATTTGGGCGGCCAGATAGAGATCTGCGGCGGAAAAGCGGTCCCCGGCCACGTAATCTCGTCCCGACACCGCCCCATCCAGGCAGTCCATCACCTGTTCAAAGGAGCCATAGCCGGCCCGCCCGGAGCCACCCTCGGGCAGTTCGAAGGCGAAGGATCTGTTGGTCCAGGCCTGTTCAAGGGGGCCCGCCGTATAAAACAGCCAGCGGTAGTAGTCGCCGCGATGGGCTGTCGGCGGCGCCAATCCTGCCTCAGGAAAAGCATCGGCCAGATAGGCGCAGATGGCCGCTACCTCAGTCACCACCGTCTTGCCGTGAACTAGGGCCGGCACCTTGCCCATGGGATTAATCGCGAGATAGGCGGGCGACTTCATCTCAGGTCCGTAGCTGATCACCTCAGTGCGGTAGGGCCGGCCGACCTCCTCCAGCATCCAGCGCACGATCCGGCCGCGCGACATGGGGTTGGTGTAGAAAACCAGGTCATCACTCATGGTCTGTCCCGCCTCTGTTGGCCGTCATAGTCCGGGCCGCGCGGCTCAAGTCAATCACCCAGGCTTGGCGGTTGGCGGCCGACGGCTCTATGTTGGCGGGCAGCCGCGCCAGGACCGCCATGACCTTCCGTGAACCCCTGCTCAATCCCGTCCCAATCAGCGCCCTGCGGCCCACACAGATCACCGTCGGCTTTCGCGAGGTGCAGCAAAAGCGCCAGGAATGGCGTGATCGGGCCAGGGCCAGGGCCGACGGCGAAAAAGCCGCCGAGTTTTTGGGAACCCACATGATCCCCGTGGTTCGCGGCCCCAAGGACCGGCACTATGTCCTCGACCACCACCACCTGTGCCGCGCCCTGCACGAGGAAGGCGTGGTGGACATTCTGGTCAATGTGGTGGCCGACCTCAGCCGCCTGAGCAAATCGTCCCTGTGGGCCTATCTGGACAATCGCGGCTGGTGTCACCCCTATGACGCGCAGGGCGAGCGGCGTCCGTTCGAGGACATTCCCTCGAGCATCGGCAAAATGACTGACGATCCCTATCGCAGCCTGGCCGGAGAGCTGCGACGCGCGGGCGGTTTCGCCAAGGACACGACGCCATTTAGCGAGTTCATCTGGGCCGACTACCTGCGTCGACGGATCAAGCCCAAGCTGTTGGCCGACAATTTTGACGAGGCGCTGAAGCGGGCTCTGGCGCTGTCGGCGGGACGGGACGCCGACTACCTGCCGGGCTGGTGCGGTCCGACGATCTAGCGCCGTATCGCCGGTTTGGACTTGGCCGCGGACCGGGCCGCCGCGTCCCGTTCGGTGCGCCGCCCTGCGCCGCCGGGCGGGCCGGAACGAGCCGCAGTCTTGCGTTTGGCCTCAAGCGCGGCGCGCAGGATGGCGGCGGGATCGGACGGCGTCTTGGGTTCATCTTCGCTCATAGGCGCGTCATAGCACGTCATGGTGATTTTCAGGCCTCTTGACCCCCGGCCCTGCGCCCGCTCCAATCAACCCGTAGGGCAAGGAAACCGAATGACCACCAAAACGCTTGGCGCCGATGCGCCGTCCACCCGCCGGGTGTTATTCGCAGCCCTGATCGGCACGACGGTCGAATTCTACGATTTCTACATCTACGGGACGGCGGCCTCCCTGGTGTTCGGGCCTCTGTTTTTTCCCAAGGGCGACGCCAACGCGCAGCTTCTGTCGGCCTACGCCACCTTCGCCCTGGCCTTTATCGCCCGGCCGGTAGGCGGGTGGGTGTTCGGACACTTCGGCGACCGGATCGGCCGCAAGTCGACCCTGGTTGCGTCGCTTATGCTGATGGGCGCCTCCACCGTGGCGATCGGTTTCCTGCCCAGCTATGCGACCGCCGGTTGGATCGCGCCGCTGCTGCTTTGCGTCCTGCGGTTCGGCCAGGGCTTTGGCTTGGGCGGCGAATGGGGCGGCGCGGCGCTGCTTGCCGTAGAGAACGCGCCCCCCGGATTTCGGGCGCGCTTCGGCATGTTCCCCCAGCTTGGCGCGCCCTTGGGCTTTTTGGTGGCCAACGGCCTGTTTCTGATCCTCAACCTGATGCTGACCCCCGGCCAGTTCCGCGAATGGGGCTGGCGCCTGCCGTTCATCGCCAGCGTGGTCCTGGTGGGCGTCGGCCTGTGGGTGCGGCTGAAGCTGACCGAGACCCCCGCCTTCGCCAAGGCCATGAAAGAAGCCCCGCCGTCCCATGTGCCCCTGGCCGAGGTTTTGGTTCGCCATCCCATGGCGATTCTGGCCGGGGTGTTCGCCGTGGTCTCGGCCTTCGCCATCTACTATGTGATCACGACCTTCGCCCTGGGCTACGGCACGGGCGCGCTGCACTACTCCTACGCCGCCTTCCTGGGCGTACAGCTTGGCGCCATCGGCTTTATGGCGATCGGCATCGTCCTGTCCTCCTGCTGGGCCGATGTCTTCCCGGCGCGCAAGGTGATGATGACCGCCGGCGTCTTGACCATCGCCATGTCGTTCCTTTTGAAGCCGATGATGGGCTCCGGTTCGCTGCTGGAGATCTGGGCCTTTCTCGCCATCGCCATGTTTGTCATCGGCTTCACCTACGGCCCCATCGGTGCATTCCTGCCGAGCCTGTTTCCCGCGCGGGTGCGCTACACCGGCGCGTCCATGGCCTTCAACATCGGCGGCATCGCCGGCGGAGGCCTGACGCCGTTCATCGCCCAGACGCTGGCCAAGGGCGGCAGGCTGGAATGGGTCGGCTATTACCTGGCCGTAGCCGGCTTGATCAGCCTGCTGGCCGTCGCCCCGCTCAAGCCGCAGCACGAATAGGACCAATCGACGCCGCGACCACCCCTTGCTAGGCTCCCGGTGTTCCCACTCCTCGCCGCTTCGGATCGCCGGTATTGGCTCGCCAACTTCGTTTGAAATTGAATCGGTCCGAGGGATTTTCCCGCGCAGACTTGGTGGCGTCGTCGGCCAATGGGCACGCCCTGGCCTCCCTGGACGCTTGGCCTCGCTGGCCGGGCGGGGTGTTGGCCCTGGTCGGCCCCGAGGGCGTGGGGAAAAGCCATATGGCTATGTGTTGGGCCCAGGCTTGCGGCGCACAGACGGTCCCCGCCGAAGGCCCGGTGGACTACGCCGCCCTGGCCGGCGCGCCTGTGCTCTACGAGGACGCTGATCGCCACGCAGCGGGCCGCGAAGAGGCGCTATTCCACCTGATCAATATGGCGGCCCAACCCGGCGGCGGCCTGCTGATCACGGCGCGCACCCCGCCCTCGGCCTGGCCTGCGACCCTGGCGGACCTCCGCTCACGCCTGAACGCCCTCATGGTGGCGGAGGTGGACGAACCCGACGACACGATCTTGGACAGCGTTCTAAGAAAATTTTTCCGTGAACGGAATATTCGCCCGGCGGATGACGTCATTCCCTATCTTTTGCGGCGTATAGAACGCTCCGTGCCCAAGGCTCGAGAGATCGTGATCCGTCTGGATGACGCCGCCGATGCCGAAGGCCGCGCCATTTCGCGCGCCTTGGCTCGGCAAATTCTGGAAACAGACCCACCGACGCTCAATCTGTTCGATTGACGACTTGTCAGGACAGTTTGTGCTAGGGTTAGTTTACACATGACCGCCCCCGCAGACGACCTGACTGAAACCGCAGTACGCTTCGCGCAAGCCGCCGCTGCGGCCGTGCCTCATGCCGAGGTCGAACCGGAACTGATGAGCTCGCCCAATCGGTTCTTCAACCGCGAGCTGTCGTGGCTAAGCTTCAACGAGCGCGTCCTGGAGGAAAGCGAAAACCTTCGCCACCCCCTGCTGGAGCGGCTCAGGTTCCTGTCGATCTCCGGCAATAACCTCGACGAATTCTACATGGTGCGTGTCGCCGGGCTCAAAGGTCAGGTGCGCGAGGGCGTGCGGGTGGTCAGCCAGGACGGCCTGACCCCGGCCCAACAGCTGGAACGCGTCAACGCCGCCGCCGCTCAGATCGTCGGCGCCCAGCAACGTCAGTGGCGCAAACTGCGCGGCGAACTGGCCGCCGAAGGCCTCGAGGTCATCGATCCGGAGAACGTAACCCCCAGTGAGCGAGCCTGGCTGGAAGAGGTGTTCCTCAGCCAACTGTTCCCGATCCTCACCCCCTTGGCCATCGACCCCGCCCACCCCTTCCCCTTCATTCCAAACCTCGCCTTCTGCATGGCGTTGAAAATGAAGCGCAAAGGGGACGGAAAGTCGTTCTATGCCCTGACGCCCGTACCCACCCAGGTGGCCCGGTTTTGGGAGCTGCCCAAGAGCGAGCCGCGGCGCGGCGCCAAGGCCAAGCGCCGATTTCTGGCGCTGGAAGGCCTGCTGTCACTCTTCCTGGACCATCTGTTTCCCGGCTGTGACATCGAGGCGCGCGGGGTGTTCCGCCTGCTGCGCGACAGCGATGTGGAGATCGAGGAAGAGGCTGAAGACCTCGTGCGCGAGTTTGAGTTGATGCTCAAACAGCGGCGTCTGGGTTCGGTTGTTCGGGTCAAGGTCGAGGCCGCCATGCCGGCGGAGCTGCGCGAATTCATTCTGCACAGCCTGCATGCCGAACCGCAGGACGTGATCCTGGTCGATGGCCTGTTGGGCATAGGTCAATTGAACGAACTGATTCCGTCTGATCGCTCCGAGCTGAAATTCAAATCGTTCGAGGCGCGCTTTCCTGAGCGCATTCGAGATCACGGCGGGGACTGCTTCGCCGCCATTCGCGAGAAGGACATTCTGGTCCACCACCCGTTCGAGAGCTTCGACGTGGTGGTCCAATTCCTGCGTCAGGCTGCGCGCGATCCCCATGTGGTGGCGATCAAGCAGACCCTGTATCGCACCTCCAAGGACAGCCCCATTGTCGCGGCCCTGATTGAAGCGGCCGACAACGGCAAGAACGTCACGGCCCTGGTGGAGATCAAGGCGCGGTTTGACGAAGCGGCCAATTTGAAATGGGCGCGCGATCTGGAGCGCGCAGGCGTGCACGTCGTGTTCGGCTTCGTGGAGTATAAAACCCACGCCAAGCTGTCCCTGATCGTGCGGCGAGAGGCCGACGCCCTTCGAACCTACTGCCATTTCGGGACGGGCAACTATCACCCGGTCACGGCGAAGATTTACACCGACCTGTCGCTGTTCACCTGCGATCCGGCTCTGGGCCGTGATTGCGGGCGGCTGTTCAATTTCATCACCGGCTATGCCAGGCCCGAACGGCTGGAACGGCTGTCCTTCTCGCCGATCACCTTGAAAGCTGACCTGCTGAACCTGGTCAGCGCGGAGATTGAGAACGTTAAGGCCGGCAAACCGGGCGCCATCTGGGCCAAGCTGAACGCCCTGGTCGATCCGGTGATCATCGACGCCCTTTACCGCGCCAGCCAGGCGGGGGTGTCGATTGATCTGGTCATCCGCGGCATCTGTTGCCTGCGGCCGGGCGTGCCCGGCCTGTCCGACAATATCCGTGTCAAAAGCATCGTCGGCCGCTTCTTGGAGCACGCCCGCATTGTCGCCTTCGCCAACGGCGCGGAGATGCCAGGGCCGCAAGCGCGGGTGTTTATCTCGTCGGCCGACTGGATGCCGCGTAACCTGGATCGGCGCGTTGAGTCTCTCGTGCCCATCGAGAACCCCACCGTGCACCAACAGGTGCTGCAGCAAATCATGGTGGCCAACCTCAACGACGAGGCCCAGAGCTGGAGCCTAGACGGCGACGGCGGCTATCACCGCGATCCGGCCTGGCTGAGCCACAAGGCCTTTTCGGCCCATGAATACTTCATGACCAACCCCAGTCTTTCGGGCCGAGGGCATAAGGTGCGCGACCTGCCGCGCGCGTTTGAGCACATCGGCGCAAGGCGCTGATCTTTTAGCGTCGCCCCGCAGCCGCGAAGCAGCTAAAGGGGCGCTCAGGATTCCACGAAAGAGAGCGTGATGGCCGCCGACGCCGGCATCCACTTTCGGCCATCGCGTTCCGCTGCGGCCTTTGACGCCGCCGTGCTCGACGTCGGCTCAAACTCCGTTCGCCTGGTCATCTATCGGATCGAAGGCCGGGCGATCTGGACCTTGTTCAACGAAAAGGTCCTGGCTGGACTGGGGCGCGACCTATCCAAGGGCGAGGGCCTTTCGCCGGCCGGCGTGGCGGCGGCCATGGCGGCCCTGCGGCGCTTCCGCGCGGTGCTCGAAGCCGTCAGGCCCGCCGCCATCCACGCGGTGGCCACCGCCGCCGTACGCGACGCCCCCGACGGACGCGATTTCGTCGCCCGCGTTCGCGATCAGACCGGCATAGACCTGAAGGTTCTCAGCGGCGAGCAGGAGGCGCGTTACGCCGCCTTGGGCGTGGCGGCCGGCATGCCATCGGCTCAAGGCGTTGCCGGCGACCTGGGCGGCTCGAGCCTGGAGCTGGTTCGCCTGGACCAAGGCCGACCCGGCCCTGGCGTGACCTTGCCGCTGGGTCCCTTCGCTCTGGGACTGGGCAAGCCGTTTGACGCCAATACGGTTCACAAGGAAGTTGAACGCCGCCTGGCCAAGATCGATGGCTTTGACGCGCAAACTTTCTACGCCGTGGGCGGCGCCTGGCGCAGCCTGGCCCTGCTGCATATGCGGATGGCGGATTATCCCCTGGAGATTCTCCAGCAGTACGAGATCGGCGCCGGCGAGGCGTTGGACGCCTGCCGGTTTGCCGCGCGCCAATCGCGCAATTCTCTGGAGCGCATCGAGGGTCTGTCCAAAAAGCGTGTGGAGGCCCTGCCCTTCGCGGCCGTGGTGATGGAAGCCCTGATCGAGCGACTGGACCTGGAGCGTGTTTGCATTTCGGCCTACGGCCTGCGCGAAGGCCTGGTGTTTGACGCCATGTCCAGGGAACTTCAGGCGCGGGATCCTTTGATCGAGGGCTGCGCGGCGCTGGGCGCACGCCAGGAAATCGCCGAAGACTTGGGCCAGGCGCTGGACGCCTGGCTGCAACCGGCTCTGTCGACTCTGCCACCCCTGTTCGACGCAGGCCGAGACGCCGTGCTCACAGCCGCCGCCTGCCGCTTGGCCGACCTCGGCTCGCGGCTGCATCCGGACCACCGGGCCGATCTCGTATTCGAGCAGGTGTTGCGTGCGCCCATCGCCGGCATGAACCACGCCGAGCGCGCCTTTTTGGCCCTGGCCCTGTTCGCCCGCCACACCGCCTCATCCAATGTGCCCGAGCCGCGCATCCTGGGCCGCTTGCTCAGCCTGGAGCGCCAGCAGCGCGCCCGCGCCGTCGGGGCGGCCATGCGCCTGGGCTGTGATCTATCCGGCCGCAGCGCGGCCCTGTTGGCCAAGTCGAGCCTGACGTTCGAACCGTCCATGGTCCGCGTGCGCGCTACGCCCGACGCCGCCGACCTCTTGTTGGGCGAGCAGACCGGCCGGCGCGCGGCCACATTAGCCGCGCTGCTGGAGCGTGAGGTTCGGTTGTCGGCCGAATGACCAGGAGGACGGGGTGCGTGAGAAACGTTTAGGCCGCAGCGGCATCGTCGTGTCCGACATCTGCATGGGCACCATGACCTTCGGCGCACAGACCGACGAGGCCATGACCTTCCGCATCCTCGACAAATGCTTCGAGGCCGGGATCACCTTCTACGACACCGCCGAGAACTATCCCGTGCCCCCGCGTGTCGACTACGCCGGCCGCACCGAGGAGTTCGTCGGTCGCTGGCTGAAGACCAAGAACCGCGACGCCGTCATCCTGGCCGGCAAGGTCAGCGGTCCCAGTCACGGCTGGATCAAGGCCATGCAGCGGGCGGGCATGACCGCCCTGGACCGGCACAACATCACCCGCGCCATAGAGGCCAGCCTCAAGCGCCTGCAGACCGACTATCTGGACCTGTACCAGACCCACTGGCCCGATCACGGAACCGGCTATGAAGAGACCCTGCGCGCCCTGGACGACCTGATCCAGGACGGCAAGGTGCGGGTAATCGGTTGTTCCAACGAAACCACCTGGGGTCTGACCAAATCCATCGCCGTGGCCGAACGCGAGGGCGTGGCCCGCTATCAGACCATCCAGAACAACTTCAGCCTGAACAACCGCCGGTTCGAGGATGAGTTGGCGCAGGCCTGCCGCCAGGAGGGCGTGAGCCTGCTGCCCTATTCCCCCCTGGCCGGCGGGGTGCTGACCGGCAAGTATCAGGACGGCGCACGGCCCGATGGCGCGCGGTTCTCCAACTACATGGCTATGGGCGGACGGCAGGAAGTGATGGCCCGGCGCTTCGTCAATGACCAGACCTTGGCTTCCACCGCGCGGTTCATGCAGATCGCCCAGGACGCCGGAATGTCGGTCACGACCCTGGCCACGGCCTGGAGCAAGCAGCACGACTTCGTCGCCTCCACCATCGTGGGCGCAACCCACGAGGATCAGCTGGCGGACATCTTCGCCGCTGCGGAAGTGACTCTGGATCAGGATGTGCTGGACGCGATCAACGCAGTGTCCAAGACCATCAAATACCCGATGGGCTGATCACGCCCTTGGTTTCAGCAGCCAGTCGAACAGGCCGGCCGCCAGCACCGCGCCGATGCATTGCGCCAGGATGAACTGGAGCGCAGACGCGGGCGCGATCCCGGCGAAGGTGTTGCTGAGAGCGCGCGCGACGGTCACCGCCGGGTTGGCGAACGACGTCGAGGCGGTGAACCAATAGGCCGATGTGATGTAGAGTCCCACCAGCGTGGACGTAGCTTGCGGGCGGAACTTCAGAGCTGCGAGAATGGTCCCGATCAGGCCGAATGTGGCGACAGCCTCGGACAAGCCTTGGGCAGGTCCATCGCGTAGCTTGGTTGAAAGCTGCAAAACCGGCTCGGCGAACATCAGGTGCGCCAGCCAAACGCCGAGCACGGCTCCCGCTGTTTGAGCCAGGACGTAGGCGAAGGCGTCCGTACAAGCGAGTTCACGTCGCAGGGCGAACACCAGCGTAACCGCCGGATTGAAGTGTGCGCCCGACAGCGGCCCAAAAATACTAATCAGAACCACCAGCCCCGCGCCGGTGGCCAGGGTGTTGCCGAGCAGGGCGATGGCGGTATTCCCGCCCGCCAGTCGCTCGCCCATGATGCCGGAGCCGATCACAATGGCGAGCAGCATAGCCGTTCCCAGCCCCTCGGCGATCAGTCGCTTGGCAAGCCCATAGCCTTCCAGCGGCGGCTCCAGACTGGCCTGCCCGCTCACGTCCGCTCCGGCGCGTCTTGGGTCTGGCCAATCTCGTCCATGCTGCGCTTGATCGAAAGCCCATCGAGCTTGGCGATGGGCAGGGCGAGGAACAGCCCGATCCGGTTGGACATCTGTCGATAGGCCTCGGCGAAGGCAAGGCTGACCTCGCTCGCCGAACCCTCTACGGCGGCGGGATCGGGAATGCCCCAGTGCGCCCGAACCAGCTTACCGGGCCAGATTGGGCAGACCTCGCCGGCGGCGTTGTCACAGACGGTGACGATGAAATCCAATTGCGGGGCGCCTGGGGCCTCAAACTCATCCCAGGATTTTGAGCGCAAGCCTTCCAGCGGATAGTTCAGGCTTTCCAGCAGTTTCAGGGCCTGAGGATGCACCTCGCCCTTTGGATGCGAGCCCGCCGACCAAGCCTTGAACCGCCCCGCGCTCGCCCGGTTCATGATCGCCTCGGCCAGGATGGAGCGCGCCGAATTGCCGGTGCACAGGAACAGGATGTTGGAGGGCGCCTCGCTCATGCGTTCGGCTTTCCCGTCGACGGTTCGCAGCAGGCGGACCGCGCGACAATGCCCGCCAAGGGCGCGCACACCTGAGGCGAGCCGTTGCAGCAGTCCTCCATCAGAAAGCCCAGCAGCTCGCTCATGCGCTCATAGCGCGCGGTGTAGATGATCGAGCGGCCATCGCGCCGGGCCGCGACCAGTCCGGCATGCGAAAGCACCGTGAGGCTGTTGGATAGGGTGTTGGGCGCCACGCCCACCTGCCGCGCAAGCGCTCCGGCCGGCATGCCGTCCGGCCCCGCCTGGACCAATCGGCGAAAGATCGTCAGCCGTCCCTCGTGGGCCAGGGCGGACAGTGCAGCGACGGCGCTTATCGATTCCATATTTCATAGATACATGAAATATGGAGATCTGCAAGAGTGTGGCTCTTGATGCCGTTTGACCAGAAATAGATAAGGAAATTAAAAGCCTAACCCTCAAGTCGTCATCCTCGGGTCGCCGGAACGGCGAGCCCGGCGACTGTATTGGGGGTCAATAGGGTTTGTCCCATGGCTGTGCGGTTTTGAGCATGCTGTTGGCTGCGACGACGATACGCCTGGCGATAGCGACGAGGGCGACCTTTGCGGGTTTCCCGGCT
>CAYVHP010000153.1:0-18686 GCA_964451265.1 uncultured Caulobacteraceae bacterium
GACCGAGCACGAGAGCCCGCGCGTGGATCAGGCGGTGTTTGGTCTCGGCGTGCCCGTGCTCGGCATCTGCTACGGCGAGCAGACCCTGTGCGCTCAGACCGGGGGCAAAGTCGAAGCGGGCCATCACCGGGAATTCGGACGCGCCGAGATTGAGATCGTCCGCGAAACGCCTTTATTCGATGGCCTGGGCCAGGTGGGCTCGCTTGAGCCGGTCTGGATGAGCCACGGCGACCGCGTCACCGCCATTCCCGAGGGCTTCCATGCCGTCGCCGTCTCTCACGGCGCGCCCTTCGCCGCCATCGCCGACGAGGGCCGCCGCTTTTATGGCGTGCAGTTCCACCCGGAGGTGGCCCACACCCCGCGCGGCGCTCTGATCCTGCGCAACTTCACCCACAGGATCGCCGGATTCACCGGCGACTGGACCATGGCCTCCTTCCGCCAGGAGATGGTCGCCAAGATCAGGGCCCAGGTGGGGCAGGGCAGGGTGATCTGCGGCCTGTCGGGCGGGGTGGATTCCTCTGTAGCCGCTGTGCTGATCCACGAGGCCATCGGCGAGCAGCTGACCTGCGTATTCGTCGACACCGGCCTGCTGCGCCTGAACGAGGCCGAGCAGGTGGTGACCCTGTTCCGAGATCACTACAATATTCCGCTGATACATGTTGATGCCGTTAAACAATTCCTCGGCGAACTCAACGGCATTTCAGACCCTGAAACCAAGCGCAAAACCATCGGCCGACTGTTCATCGAGGTGTTCGACCGCGAGGCCGCGAAGATCGAAGGCGCCGCCTTCCTGGCCCAGGGCACGCTCTATCCCGACGTGGTGGAAAGCGTCTCGGCGCGCGGCGGTCCCTCCGCCGTGATCAAGAGCCACCATAATGTCGGCGGCCTGCCGGATTTCATGAAACTGAAGCTGGTCGAGCCCCTGCGCGAACTGTTCAAGGACGAGGTGCGCGCCCTGGGCGTGGAGCTGGGCCTGCCGCCGGCTTTCGTCGGCCGCCATCCTTTCCCCGGTCCGGGCCTGGCCATCCGTATCCCCGGCGAGATCACCCCGGAAAAGGTCGCCGTGCTCCAGCAGGCCGACGCCATCTATTTGGACGAAATCCGCAAAGCCGGTCTCTACGATTCCATCTGGCAGGCCTTCGCCGTGCTGCTGCCGGTCAAGACCGTGGGCGTCATGGGCGACGCGCGCACCTATGAGTCCGTCCTGGCCCTGCGCGCGGTCACCTCCACCGACGGCATGACCGCCGACTTCTTCGAATTCCCCTGGCCCGTCCTGGCCAAAACCGCCACCCGCATCATTAACGAGGTGAGGGGCGTCAACCGCGTGGTCTATGACGTAACGTCCAAGCCGCCCGGGACGATCGAGTGGGAGTGAGGGGAATCGATCGCGAATGAGATGGAAGGGTCGTCATGACGAAAGTGTGCGTTGCAGGCTTTTCGATCTCGCTTGACGGTTTCGCCGCGGGGCCTGAGCAAAGTCTTGAAAATCCGCTCGGCAAGCGCGGGCGTGAACTGCACTCGTGGTTATTCGGTACGCGTATGTTCCGGGCCATGATCGGTCAGGACGGCGGCTCGGACGGGGTCGATCAAGCCTATGCGCATCGTTCGTTGGACGGGTTCGGCGCATTCATTCTCGGCCGCAACATGTTCGGACCGATCCGCGGTCCCTGGCCGGACGAGAGTTGGAAGGGCTGGTGGGGCGACAATCCGCCCTATCACGCGCCGACCTTTGTGCTGACGCATCATCCGCGCGATCCGATTGAGATGGACGGCGGCACCACTTTCATTTTCGTGACCGACGGTATCGAGGCGGCGTTGGAGCAGGCGAGGGCCGCCGCCAAAGGCCGGGACGTGAAGATCGGCGGCGGCGCCGAGACGGTGCGTCAGTATCTTCGCGCCGGTCTGATCGACGAGCTGCATTTCGCTTTGTCCCCTGTCGTTCTCGGGCAGGGCGAAGCCATATTCGCCGGGATCGACCTGCCGTCGCTCGGCTACCGCGTGACCGAACATCAGGCCACCGATCTGGCCACCCACATCGTGCTGAGCCGAAGCTAGGCCTGAGAGGCAAAATAGTTTCTCTAGCCGGAAACTGTTGTTGACTCACGTCGATTGTCCGATAGTTTCTGATAATGGAAACTATCGGGTCCCTAATGCACGCCCAGACGCTTGATCGAATGTTTTTGGCCCTGGCCGATCCGCATCGCCGCGGCATGGTGGAGCACCTCAGCGCCGGGCCGGCGACGGTGAAGGCGCTGGCGGCCCCCACAGCGATGGGGCTGCCCTCCGCCGTCAAACACCTGAAGGTGCTCGAAGAGGGCGGGATCGTCACGTCCCGCAAGGCGGGCAGAAGCCGGACATACAGCCTGAGCAGCGGCGCTTTGCGAACCATCGGCGACTGGGCGCGCAGCCAGGAAGCGGCGTGGAGCAAGGCGTTCGATCAGCTGGCCGCCGCGATGCTGGAGATACCTGAAGAAGGAACCCATTGATGACGCAACATCAGATCGAGCACACCAGCTTCGTGATCGAGCGCCAATTGCCCGGCAGCCCCCGCCATGCCTTCCGCTTCTGGGCCGAGCCCAATCTCAAAGCGCGTTGGAACGGTTGTCATCCGGACTGGGCCATACTGGAGGACAAGTTCGACTTCCGACCCGCCGGGTTAGAGATCAAACGTTGGCGCACGCCCGAAAACGACGAACTGACGTTTCACGCCTTCTATCTCGACATCGTGCCCGAGCAGAGGATCATCTACGCCTATGAGATGAGCTTCAAAGGCGAGCGCTTGTCGGCGTCGCTGGTGACGATCGAACTGACGCCAAGCGATGGGCTGACTCGGCTGAAGTTCACGGAGCAGGCCGTCTTCCTGGCGGGGGAAGGCGTGCGCGAACAGCGCGTAGCGGGGACCGAGGAAGGGCTAGACCGGCTTGTTGAGCTGGTCGCCCAGTGAAGCCCGATCACTGCCCCTAACCGCCCGCTGTCGCCTCGACCCATCTGCGCCGGGCTTCCAGGTCCTCGGGCAGCACAGGCAGCTTATCGCGATAGGCGGCGGGGGGCGGGCGGTCGGCGAGGCCGAGCAGATTGCCTTCGGAATCGGCGATATAGGAGAAATCTGCGTTGGCCCAATTGTAGACCGGATAAGGAAAAGGCTGCCCGGCGGCCTTCAGCCTGACCATCATGGCCGGGAAATCCACAACCCTCAGAATCATGACGGATTCCGCCGCGTATTGGCCGGTAGGGCGCGGTCGAGCCACCCCGCCGCCGCCGATTTCCAGGGTGGTGTTGTCGCCCAAATCAAACAGAGCCGCGCCGCCGAACGAGCCGAGATAGGGCAAGCCGACGCGGGTCCCGTAAAACTGTCGCGCCGCATCTAGGTCGGCAACCGTCAGCCGTACCCAGCCCAGTTCCTGCAGGTGCGCCGGCATGGAGGCGCAGCCGGGGTTGAACGCCTCGCCCCGCTTGAAACGGCGCCGGGCCTCGCGGTCTGCAGCCAAGGGGGAGCCCGGTTCGCGCTGGCGAAAGCCGATCAGCCGACCGGCCGGGTCCACCACGAACGCCTCGCGGCCAAAAGCCGTCGGACGGGCCGGCAGGGTTTTGGCGCCCCGGGCGGCGAAGCCCGCCATCAAGGCGTCCAGGGCCTCGGTGCGGAAGATCGGGATCTGCCGCGCGGTGGCGGGGTCAGCCTCGCGCGGATTTAACGGCGTTTCAGGCGCGTGATGCGACAGGTCGAGCACAATGTCCTCGCCGCACCACAGATAGTTCTTGTTCTGCTGCGGCGTCCGCATGGTCATCATCAGCGGCAGGCCGAGCGTGTTGTTGTAAAAGTCCGTCGCCCTATCCGTCAGACTGGGCGGCGAAAACACCACATACCAGCCCAGGCTCATGACCTCGCTGGAGCGAGTGGCGGCGCTGGCGCGCCCGAGGGCGGACAGGGCCGCCCCTGCGGCCGTACCGGCGATGAGCGACCTGCGATCCATGACACCCCTGGGCGAGAAGCGGAGGAAAGTCTTAGCTCTGCATCCATCGGTCCAAGCCGCCAGCGATGATGAAGCTTGATCCGAATTGCGGTCGAAACCGGCCGTGGAGACATCGGCCAAGGGCCGTGCTAAGTTCGGCGCCAATTTGGAGCTAAATCGGAACTGCGCTCATGAACCTGTCGATAAAAAACGCGCCGGACCACGTTGTGAGCCGCCTGCGCGAACGGGCGCGGCGCAATCATCGGTCACTGCAGGGGGAACTGCTGGCGATCATCGAGAACGCCGCGCGCGAAGATCAGCTATCGACGCCGGCCGAAGTCCTGGCCGAAGTGCGCAGGCTCGGATTGGAGACGCCGGGAGAAGCCGCCTCAATCGTCCGCGCCTATCGTGACCGCAGCTAAGGTCGTCGACGCCTCTGCCCTGGCCGCGCTCCTGTTCGGAGAACCGGAGGCCGAATTGATCGCGGCGCGGCTCGACGGCCATCATCTGGTCGCGCCCAGCCTTCTGTCTTTCGAACTGGCGAACGTCTGTTTGGTGAAATGTAGACGCCATCCTGATCGGCGCGAGGCCCTCCTGGCCGGCTTAAGGTTACGCGTTCGGCTTGGCGTGGAAGAAATCGCGGTCGATCAAGACGCGGTTGTCGAATTGGCCCTGGAGACCGGCCTGACCGCCTACGATACAAGCTATTTATGGCTGGCAAGGCATTTGAATGCTGAGGTGGTGACCTTGGATAAGGCCCTCGACAGAGTCGCGACAGCCGGGTGATCGCGACGGAGGAGGAGGGCTCTTGCCCTCAACGCTCAGCCCTTCAGCACCACCTCGCCAGTCTCCAGCAGCGATTTCAGGTTGGACAAGATTTTCGGCCAGCCGCCGGACACGGCCTTAATGAACTCCGACGGGTTGCGCCTGATCGAGTGCGTGACGATCAGCTTCACGGCGCCGTCCACCGGCTCCAGCTCCATGACGCACAAAGCCTGGCCTTCGGCCTTCAGCTCTGGCTTGAATTCATTGCGCCACCCGATGGCCAGCCGTTTGGGCGGGTCGGCCTCGAGAATTTCGCCCATGTCGGCAATGCGGCCGTCGGTGAACAGCAGGCGCCAAGGCGATCCGATGGTCCAGTCGCTCTCGCAATGCATGCCGAACCAGTAGGCCTTCATTTGCTCGGGATCGGTCAGGGCCGACCACAGCCGCTCGGGGGTGGTGCGGATGAAGGTGACATAGACGAACTCTGAGTGGTCGGCGTCAGTCATGGTTTTCTCCTTCCAGGGTTGTCTTCAGGTGCGATAGCGCCGCCAGACTCGGGCGCTCGAACTTGCCGATCCAGCGTTCGGCGATGTCGTTGATCGGCACGGGGTTGATGAAATGCAGCTTTTCGCGGCCCCGGCGGCGGGTGGAGATCAGGTTGGCTTCCTCCAGTATCGCCAGGTGCTTGGTCACGGCCTGCCGCGTCATGTTCAGTCCTTCACAAAGCTCGGCCAGGGTCTGGCCGTTGCGCGCGTGCAGGCGGTCCAACAAGCGCCTACGGCTGGCGTCGGCCAGGGCGCGAAAGACAGCGTCGTCGTTCATGTCCGTAATATGCAACTAAATAGTTGCATGTCAAATGACCTCATGGGACGGGCGGGTGCGTTCGCGCCGCTTGACAAGCGCCGCTGGGGTCTGTTCCTGCCTTCACGCAGAGCACGGCGCGTCGCAGCGCTGACCCAAGAGGCTTAGCTTTTGTCCGCTCAATCCAAGGATCAGTCCCGCCGCCTGGCCGCGCCGGATATCGCTGCGCGCAAGGGCGCCGAGCCGATCGTGTGCCTGACGGCCTACACCGCGCCCATGGCCGCTTTGCTGGATGAGGCGTGCGACCTGCTGCTGGTGGGCGATTCCGTCGGCATGGTGCTGCACGGCCTGCCCAATACGGTGGGCGTCACCCTGGACATGATGATTCTGCATGCCCAGGCGGTCATGCGCGGCTCCAAGCGGGCCATGGTGGTGGTCGATATGCCGTTCGGCTCTTACGAAGGTTCGCCCGAACGCGCCTACGCCAACGCCGCACGCATCATGAAAGAGACCGGGGCCCAGGGGGTGAAGGTCGAGAGCGGACCGACCGTGGCCGACACCATCGCCTATCTGACCCGCCGGGGCATTCCGGTCATGGGTCATATCGGCCTGCGGCCCCAATCGATCCTGGTCGAGGGCGGGTTCAAGGCTAAAGGCCGCACCGACGACGAGCGCGAAAGGGTTATCGCCGAGGCCAAGGCCACGGAGGAAGCCGGCGCTTTCAGCATGGTGATCGAAGGCGTGGCTGAAACCCTGGCGGCTGAGATCACTAAGGCGGTGTCCATTCCGACCATCGGCATCGGCGCCTCGGCCCAATGCGACGGCCAGGTTCTGGTGGTGGACGATATGCTGGGCCTATTCGACTGGACGCCGCGGTTCGTGCGGCGCTACGCCGACCTGCGGGCCGAGATCAGCCGCGCCGTGCAGACCTATGCCGATGATGTGCGCGCACGCCGTTTTCCGGGTCCGGCCGAGACCTATTTCACCAAGTCATAGTGCCCGTGCGGCTATAGGGCGCCGCAGATTTCCCCTACAAGCCGATTTGTCGCCGCTTTCAACGCCTAAAGCGGGACAGTGTGCGTTGCAGACACGGCCGCCAGACGATAGGGTCCGGCCTCCTTAATCCTGATGGAGCTTGGCTGAGTGGTCGACGTTTTCGACGAGGTGGACGAACAACTTCGCGCGGAGCGATTCCGCGCGCTCGTGCGCCGCACCATTCCCTACTTCATCGGCGCCTTGGTGGCGTGCGTGGCGGCGGTGGTGGGCGTGTGGGCCTACGGCAAGTTCAGCGCGGCGGCCATGGGCAAGGCCTCGTTGGCCTATTCGCGCGGGCTGGACCTGGGGCAGAAGGGCGACGCCAACGGCGCCTATGCCCAGTTCGCCGATGCGGCCAAGGGCCCAGCCGGATACCGCACTCTGGCCTTGATGCAGCAGGCCGGCATTCGCGTGCAGCAGGGCAAGGATGCCGATGCTGTCGCCTTGTTCGATCAGGCCGCCAAGGCTGCGCCCGATAAGATGCTGGGCGATATGGCCAGCTTGAAGGCGGCCTATATCCTGCTCGACACCGCTTCCCTGTCCGACATCTCTGCGCGTTTGACGCCGCTGATCGCCGCTGACCGGCCCTACCACGCCCAGGCCCGCGAGGCCCTGGCGCTAGCCAAGATCGCGGCCGGGCAGATGGCCCAGGCCCGCTCGGATCTGGGCGTAATTCAGTTGCTCAGCGACACGCCCCAGAGTGAACGTGAACGCGCGGGCGCGATTATCGCCTTGATCGATTCGGGCACCGCCGGCTCGCTTAAGGCCATGGCCGCCGCGCCGGCCCTTCCGCCGCCGCCCGCTCCGCCGCAAAATCTGGGCGTTCAACAGCCCCCAGCCGCCGAAACCGGAAACTGAGCCATGAAAAACTCCGTCCTTCGGGCGACAAACCGGGCCATGTTGGGCGCTGTGATGCTCGCAGCCTTCGGCTTAGGCGGCTGCCAGACCATGAAGGCCCTGCAGTTCTGGGCCACGGCCGACAACAAGTCGTTCGCCAGCAAAGGCGAACGGATTCCCATTCTCGCCCCGGAAGATCAGCTCACTGTGACCGATGCGCTGAAGGGCCAGAGCTTCTATCTGCCGCCGCCGCAGGCCCAGGCCGATTGGCCCCTGGCCGGCGGCACGCCCGAGCAATCGGTGGAACATGTCGATGCGGCGCCGGACTTCAAGATCGCCTGGCGGCGCGGCCTGGGGGTGAGCGGCATGAGCCGCGCTCATTTCGTCACCGCCCCGCCCATCGAGGCGGACGGTCTCGTTTACGCCATGGACGGGCAGGCCGGCGTCTCGGCGCACAATGCTCAGACGGGCGCCCAAGTCTGGCGGGTCAATCTGCAATCGCGCGAGCCGCGTGACCGGGACGGCTTCGGCGGCGGGCTGGCCTACGCCAACGGGAAGGTTTTCGTCTCCTCTGGCTACCGCTTTGTGGCCGCCCTGGACGCGCACAACGGTCACACCCTGTGGCGCACGGCGACCGACGAGCCGGTTCATGCGGCGCCGACCGTTTCCGAAGGTCATGTGTTCGTGGTCAGCTTGGATGATCAGCTCTACAGCTTTAACACCGAGACCGGCGCGCCGGGTTGGAACTATCAGGCGATTGTCGAGCCCGCGCGGATGCTGGCCGCGTCCAGCCCGGCCATTTCGGGCGACGCGATCATCACCGCCTTCGCCTCGGGCGAAGTCATCGCCAAGCGCGCCTCCAACGGCAACGATCTGTGGACCCAGGCCCTGTCGCGTTCAAACCGCAACAGCGCCCTGTCTGAAATCCGCGACATCGCGGGTCGGCCGGTCGTCTATAAGGGCGACGTCTACGCCGCCAGCCACTCGGGCGTTTTCGCCGCCATCGATCTGCGGACAGGCTCGCCGCGTTGGAGCTTGCCGGTGGCCAGTTTCACCACGCCCTGGGCCGCCGGCGACGTGGTCTATATCGTGTCTCAGACGGGCCAGTTGGTGTGTATCTCGCGCGATAGCGGCGGGGTCTATTGGATCGTCGACCTGAATACGCGCAAGGGCACAGCCAACACCTATTGGTTTGGCCCGGTGTTGGCGAACAATCGCCTGATCCTGGCGTCCAGCAAAGGCGATCTTCAGGCGCGCGATCCGAAAACAGGCGCTCTGATCAAGACCCTGCGCACCGGCGCGCCGATGATGCAGCCTCCGATCGCTGCCGGCGGGCTGCTCTATCTGGTCAACGAAAAGGCCGAACTGGTCGCCATCCGCTAAGGCGGCTGGTGAGTGCAAGGTAAACCGTCATGGCGCCGCGCGCGCTCAAACTGGCTATTGTCGGGCGCCCCAACGTCGGCAAGTCCACCCTGTTCAACCGCTTGGCCGGCAAGAAGCTGGCGATTGTGGACGACCGGCCCGGGGTGACCCGCGACCGACGTTTCGCCGGCGGCCGCCTGGGCGACCTTGACCTGGAACTGATCGACACCGCAGGCTTCGAGGACGCGACCGACGAAAGCCTGGAAGCGCGTATGCGCGGGCAGACCGAAAAGGCCGTCGAAGAGGCCGAAGTCGCCCTGTTCATGATGGACGCCCGCGAAGGCCTGACCCCGATGGATCGGGTGTTCGCCGAGCTTCTGCGCCGCTCCGGCAAGCCGGTCATCCTTGTGGCGAACAAGGCGGAGGGCAAGGCGGGCGAATCCGGCGCCCTGGACGCCTATGGCCTGGGCCTGGGCGAACCTATCGCCCTGTCCGCCGAACACGGCGAGGGTATGAGCGAGCTGTACGACGCCTTGCGCGCCGCCTGTCCCTATGGCGACGACGACGATGAAGAGGAAGACGAGGCCGACAAACCGATCCGCATCGCCATCGTCGGCCGACCCAATGCCGGCAAGTCCACCCTGGTCAACCGGCTTATCGGTGAGGACCGCCTGTTGACCGGGCCCGAGGCGGGCATCACCCGTGACGCCATTCCGGTGGATTGGGATTGGGACGGTCGCAAGATCAGGCTGGTCGACACGGCCGGCCTGCGTCGAAAGGCCCGAATCCACGAGAAGCTGGAGAAGCTCTCCACCCAGGATTCCATCCGCGCCATCACCTTCGCCGAGATCGTGGTGTTGATGATGGACGCCACCCATCCGTTCGAGATCCAGGATTTGCAAATCGCCGATCTGGTCGAGCGCGAGGGGCGGGGACTGGTCTATGTCCTGGCCAAATGGGATCTGATCACCGATCCACAGGCAAGGCTTAAGGCCTTCATCGAGGAAGCCGACCGGGCGCTGCCGCAGTTGCGCGGGACTCCGGTGGTGGCTCTATCGGCTGAGACGGGCCGGGGCTTGGACCGGCTGATGCCGGCGATCATCAAGGTGCACAATGACTGGTCGACCAAGGTCAAGACGCGCGACCTGAACGATTGGCTGAAAATGGCCGTGCAGCGCCATCCCCCGCCCGCCGTTAACGGCAAGCGGATCAAGCCCAAGTATATGGCCCAGACCAAGGCCCGTCCCCCGACCTTTGTTCTTTTCGCGACCCGCGCCGATCAACTGCCGGAAACCTACCGACGCTATTTGATCAATTCGATCCGCGAGAGTTTCGATCTGCCCGGCGTGCCGATCCGAGTGACTATCAAGTCAGGCTCCAATCCCTATGCGGCGGAGGAGGGCGCCAGGCCCTGGCTGGCAGACCAAGGCCGCGGCGGACCCACCGTCAGCGCGCGCATGCCCAACACCAAGCCGTCCAAAGCGCGGGCCGCCAAGACCCTGGCGGCCAAGACCTTTGCCGAAAAAGGCGCCAAGGCCGCGCCCGGGGCCAAGTCCACGCCCCGCCCCAAGCCCGCATCTAACCCAAAGCCGCCCGCGCGCTTTAAGGCCGAGCCCGGCGGCAAGTCAGCCAAGGGGGCCGTGCGCAAGTTTGGCCCGGCGGCTGGGCGTAATCGAACCGCCAGGCCACCGTCGCGCGCCGCGCCCAAGTCCGGACCTCGCCGCTGACACGGGCTGAATTGGGGCCGTATTTGGGCGGCAACGCCTTTGCAAATTCCGCGTTGCCTATGCACGTGTGCAGCAAAGGGAGTTTGCCATGTTGTCCAAATTTCTGATGGGAAGCGCAGCGGCGCTGGCCGTTTTTGGTGTAGCTCAGGCCCAAGTCGGCGCTTCAACGGGTTCCGCCATCGGGGCGGCCGGGTCGATGGGTTCCGGGTCCGTTCAGTCCGGCGTCAATTCAGGTCTGAACGCCGGCGCTTCCACCCATGGCGCCAACGCAGACGTCTCCGCCGGCGGGTCGGTCTCCGGCTCCAAGCGCAGGGGATCGATGTCCGGCGGCGCCCATGGTTCCAGTTCCGCCACCGTCGGAACCTCGGCGAGCAGCGGCGGGGTCAGCGGATCGGCGAACAGCGGGATCGGCTCCGCCGTGGGCGGGGGGATCGGCTCGACAGGTTCCGTAGGTTCGACGGTCGGCGGCGGCCTCAGCGGCGCCGTCCACTAACCTAAGCGTCGGCGCCGACCTTGCTCTTCCACTCCGCAAACGATGCGCGGGCCGGGGGGGCAAGGTCGGGCCGCGCCAATTGCACCACCATCGGCCCGATCTCGGCCGGATCCGGCAAGGTTTGCGGGTCTTCGCCGGGATAGGCGGTGGCCCGCATTTTCGTTCTCATGGGGCCGGGGTTTAGCAGCACGGACCTAATGGGTGTGTGCTCCAGTTCGTCGGCCCAGCACCCCACCAGGGCTTCCAGTCCCGCCTTGGTGGCCGCGTAAACGCCCCAGAACGCGCGAGGTTTGGTCGCCAGCCCGCTCGTGAGGAAAATGGCTCGAGCGGCCGGAGCGCGCTTGAACAGGGGCTCTAAGGAACGGATCACGCGATAGCTCGACGTCAGGTTCACGCCGATGGTCCGGTCCCACACCTTGGGCTCCAGATGGGACACCGGCGTCATTTCCCCCAGGATTCCGGCTGCGTGCACCAGAATATCCAGCTTGCCCCAGCGTTCGTAGATGGCCCGTCCCAGGCCGTCGATGCTGTCGCTCTCGCTCAGGTCCAGGGGAACCAGGGTGGCGCGTGCGCCGGTGGCCGCCAGGATTTCATCGTCCAGGGCTTCCAGCGCGCCTTGGGTTCGTCCCACGGCAATGACGTGGGCGCCGGCGTCGGCCAGGGCCAGGGCGCAGGCCCGGCCAATGCCGCGTGTGGCGCCGGTGGTCAGGGCGATCAGGCCGTCCAGCGGCTTATCTTGAGCGGTTGTCGAATTCATGGGCCGCCTTTTAGCGCGCCCGGGCTTCGCGTCGAGCCGAAATCCATCCTTTGCGGCGAAAGGCGCGGGCTGAGTGATCCAGCCCGCGCCTCTTGACCTATGGCTTGGCTTGCAGCGCTTCGGGCGGCAACAGCGTGACCGTAACCGTCGGCAATGCCGTGTTCAGTTGCTGGATCACCTCGGGGGTCAAATCCATGGCGGGATTGGCGCCATAGATGATCCCTCGGCTTTCAAGCACCAGGCTGCAATGGTGTTCCGAGATCTTGGACACCACAATGGGGGTCAGGGCTTCGCCGATCTGGGCCATTGCCTTGTCGCGACTCTGGCCGATTTGAGCGTTACGCGTCTGGACGGTCTGGGCGAAGGTCTGAGCCCTCTGTTGCAGGGCGGCTGCGCGTTCCTGGAATTTGGCCGACGATAGCTTGGCTTTTTCTGCGGCCAGGGTCTTGTCAGCCTTGTCGATAGCTTCGCGCTCAGGAGCGAGGTTGCTTTCAATGCCTTTTGACAGTTGCTGCAACTGTTGGATGACCGAGACCCCGGCCTGGGACGTACCCAGTGCGACCTCGCGCGTGAAAATGCAGACCCCGGTGATCGGAGGGCCGTAGGCGGGGACGTTAGCCGCCGCCGGGGCGGGAGCGGCGGGAGTCTGAGCGATGGCGCCGGTGGAGCCGGCCGCTAGCGCGACCAAGGACAAGGCGACGGTGCGGCGGAAAGGGCCGGACGTTTGCATGGAATTCCTTCGTTTTCGACAGTGAGATGGATGGCGCACAGGCGCACGGTCAAAGTGGCCAAATTAAAGCGCGACAGTCACTCGATAGACCAAGCTGCCCGCCGCGGGAAGCGGACACACCGTGGCTGGTTATAACCGGCCGCTGTCGTTCTTGCACTGGTTGTAGGGTGATCAGGCGCTGACCAGCAGGCTCAATTGACGATCCGTGGAGTCGTTCCTGCCCTCGGCGATTTCCCGGTCCAGCAGACGCGTGGGATAGTCGCCGGTAAAGTAGTGGTCGGTGAACTGGGGATGAGCCGGGTCGCGCTCTCCCGCGTCCATGGCCCAATACAGTCCCTCCACCGACAGAAAGCCCAGGCTGTCGACCTCCAGCATCTTCGCCATCTCCTCCAAGGAGTGGTTGGCCGCCAACAGCTGATCGCGCTCAGGCATGTCGATGCCGTAGAAATCCGGAAACATAATCGGCGGAGAGGCCGAACGAAGGTGCACTTCCTTGGCGCCCGCTTCGCGCACCATACGAACGATCTTCAGCGAGGTCGTGCCGCGCACCACCGAGTCGTCGATGAGAATGACGCGTTTGCCGGACAAAACCGCCCGGTTGGGGCTGTGCTTCATGCGCACGCCCAATTCTCGCACGCCCTGCGTCGGCTGAATGAAGGTCCGTCCGACATAGTGGTTGCGAATAATGCCCATCTCGAAGGGCACGCCTGACGCCTGGGAATAACCTAAAGCCGCCGGGACGCCGGAATCGGGCACCGGCACCACCACGTCGGCGGGCCGGGAGCACTCCTCGGCCAGGCGCCGGCCCATTCGCTTGCGCACCTCGTAGACGGACCGGCCGTTCACCACGCTATCGGGCCGGGCGAAGTAGACATATTCGAACACGCAGGGTCGCGCCCGGCTGCGGGGGAAGGGATGCAGGCTCTCAATCCCGCTTTCAGAGATCACCACCAGCTCGCCGTGGTCGATATCGCGGATGAAGCGCGCGCCGATCATGTCCAGGGCGCAGGTTTCCGATGCCAGCACATACTGGCCGTTAAGCTCGCCCAGCACCAAGGGGCGAATGCCCAAGGGGTCGCGCGCGCCGATCAGCTTCTTGTTGGTCAGGGCCACCAAGGCATAGCCGCCTTCGATCTGGCGCAGGGCGTCGATGAAGCGATCCACCACCTTAGCTTTGCGCGAGCGGGCCACGAGGTGCAGGATCACTTCGGAGTCCGACGTGGAATGGAAGATCGCCCCGTCGCTGACCAATTGTTCGCGCAAGGTCAGGAAATTGGTCAGGTTGCCGTTGTGGGCAATGGCCATCCCGCCCGCCCCGGGACCGCCGGTCTGCAGATCAGCGTACATCGGCTGGATGTTGCGCAGATTGCTGCCGCCGGCGGTGGAATAGCGCGTGTGGCCTATGGCCTGGCCGCCGGGCAGGCGCTGCACAAGGTCCGCGCCGGTGAAAGCGTCGCCGACGTAGCCCTTGTGATGTTCGGTATGAAACCTCTGGCCGTCGAAGGCTGCGATCCCGCATGCCTCCTGGCCTCGGTGCTGTAGGGCGTGCAGGCCCAGGGCCGTGATCGCGCTGGCGTCGGGCGTGTTGAAAACGCCAAACACGCCGCACTCAAGCCTTGGGCGGTCGTCGTCGGGTTCACGATGGGGCAGGGGGGAAGCGGCCTGTCCGGACCAACAGGCAGTGTCTGAGGGCGTGGTCAATGCGGCTTCTCCACGGCTGGGTCCGGCGGGGCCGAGGAGTCCGCCACGGCGTGCTCCAGAGTCGGCGCCAGCTTGCTGGCCACCGCTGATCCCTGAGGCGCCAGCAGACGCAAAGCGCGCCCGCAGTCTGCGGCAAGGGGGTAGAGTTTGGAGTCGGCGATCCAGCTGGGCATGCGTTCGGCAGGCGTGGCGGCATGGAAGGCCAATTGAAACACCCCCAAGAGCACAAGGCCGCGAATTAGTCCGAACCCGAGGCCGACCACCCGATCCAACAGACTCAGGTTGTCCAGGTGACGCACATTATGCACCAGACGGGCGCCGACAATGCGGACCAGTAGATAAACCGTCACAAAAACCAGCAGACCGGCCAGAATATTGGCGATCCAGCCCGTGTGGACCCATAGCCGCATGATCGGACCGCAGAACCGCAGGCTGAAAACCGCCGTCACCACCGCCAGCAGGAAGGCCAGCACAGTCATGACCTCGCGAGTCGCCCCGCGCAGGCATCCGATCAGTCCGGAGACCGAAAGCAGCAGAATAACGATCAGATCAAACTGGCTCAAAACGACTGCTGACCCTTCCTCATGTCCACGCCGCCGCGCCGATGCGCTCAACGGCTTCGGCTAAACGTCGCACGCCCGTTACTGGGATGGGGGTATTCTCCATCGCCGCCGCCGGCGCAAGCGCTTGGCCGAAACCTAACTTGGCCGCTTCCTTCAACCGGCTCTCCATGCGGCCCACCGGACGCACATCACCCGACAGGCTGATCTCGCCGAAGACCACGCAATCCTGCGGCAGGGGCGTATCCAGCGCCGAGGACGCCAGAGCCGCAGCCGCAGCCAGATCGGCGGCCGGTTCGGAAATGCGCAGGCCGCCCGCCACGTTCAAGTAGACATCCCGCGCCCCGAATCCAAGTCCGCAGCGCGATTCCAACACTGCCAGCACCATGGCCAGCCGGCCGGAATCCCAGCCGACCACCGCGCGGCGGGGTGTTCCGTAGGCGGACGGGGCCACCAGGGCCTGGAATTCCACCAGCACCGGCCTCGTGCCCTCTACCCCGGCAAACACCGCAGCCCCGGCCGAACGCGGCCCGCCGTCGTTCAAGAACAGGGCTGAGGGATTGACCACCTCGCGCAGCCCCATGTCCGACATTTCGAACACGCCGATCTCATCGGCCGCGCCGAACCGGTTCTTGGCCGCGCGCAGGATACGGAACGGATAGCCCCGCTCGCCTTCGAACCACAGCACGGCGTCCACCATATGCTCGATCACACGTGGCCCGGCGATGGCGCCGTCTTTGGTCACATGGCCCACCAGAATGACCGAAACCCCGCGCTTCTTGGCAAAGCGAACCAGCTCCCCGGCCGCTGCGCGCACCTGGGTGACCGAGCCGGGGCCGGCCTCATGCATGTCGCTCCACAGGGTCTGGATGGAGTCGATCACCACCAGGTCGAAGTGTTCGCGCTTCAGCCCGTCGAGGATTTCACGCAGGGCTGTCTCGGCAGCCAACTTCACCGGCGCCTCGGCCAAGCCCATGCGGGCGGCCCGTCCGCGCACCTGATCCACCGCCTCCTCACCCGAGATATAGGCGCAGCGCGCGCCGCGCATGGCCGCCTGGGCGCAGACCTGAAGCAGCAGGGTCGATTTACCCACCCCTGGATCGCCGCCCAATAGAATGGCCGAGCCTGGGGCGACGCCCCCGCCGCACACTCGGTCAAACTCCGCCACGCCGGTGATGATGCGCGGAGGCTCTATATGTTCCGACTGCAGCGTCTCGAAATTCAGCCCCCGGACCTTGCTCGCCTTGGATGGCGCCAGGGCCCCGGGCGGACGACTCTGGACTTCTTCCACCAGGGAATTCCAGGCGCCGCAGGCGGTGCACTGCCCGCCCCACTTGGCATGGACCGCCCCGCAGCTCTGGCAAATATAGGCGGCGCCGTCCTTGGCCATGGCTCTCAAATTCCTGGTCGGCGAATCACTTAGGTCAGGCCAACAGTGTACCGCCCTAGGCAAGCGCGCCGGCGGCGACTATTCGACCTGCCCGATATAGGCCCGCTCCGCCCGATCGCCCAATCGGGTCAGGATTTCATAGGCGTTGGTGCCGGCTGCATCGGCGGCGTCGTCAAGCATCAGGTTGGGGCCAAACAGCTCCACCATGGCGCCGGGCTGGGCGGCTTCGCAGTCGGTGACATCGACCGTGATCAGGTCCATCGACACCCGCCCGGCTAGCCGGCGCCTCTGGCCTGCGAACCAAACTGCGCCCTTAGGCCATCCGGCGCGCATCACCCCGTCCGCATAGCCCACCGCCACCACCGCGATGCGCAGCGGCGCCTCGGCGGTAAATTCCATGCCATAGCCCACCGTCTCCCCTTCAGGCACCGCCCGCACGTCCAGTATGGGCGCTTCCAGAGTCGCCACCGGCTGAAGATGGGCATGCGGCTTGCCCAGCGGCCCGCCGCCGTAAAGGCCGATGCCCGGCCGCACCATGTCGAAATGGAAGTCTGGGCCCAGCAGCACTCCGGCCGAGTTGGCCAGGCTGGCCCGAACGCCCGGCAACAGCCGCCGGGCCTTGGTCAGACGGCCCGCCTGCTCCGCGTTCATCCGCTCCTCGGGCCGTTCGGCGCAGGCCAGATGGCTGATCACCAACTCCACTTTCAACCGATCTAGCCGGTCCGGCGCCTCGACCAGGGCGTCCAGCTCCTCGAGCCGTAAACCAAGCCGGTTCATTCCGGTATCCACGTGCAGGGCGCAGGGCAGGGGGGCGTCGGCGCGGGCGCGGGCGGCGTAGGTCTCAATCTGACTGGAGCTGGACAGGACGGGAATGAGGTCCGCCTCGATCAGCCGACCCGCCGAACCGCTGGGCGCGCCGTCCAGCACATAGATCTTCGCCGGTCGCGCGCTGCCAAGCGCGGCGCGCAACGCCTCGCCTTCCTCCAGCCGCGCCACATGGAAACTGCGCGCGCCCTCGGCCCACAGCCGCCGGGCGACCGGCGCAGCGCCCAGGCCATAGCCATCGGCCTTCACCACGGGCGCGACCTCGGCCGCTGCGGCTTGGTCGACAAACCAGCGATAGTTGGCCGCCAGGGCGTCAAGGTCGATGGTCAGGCGGGCGCGGGCGGCAGGCATGACCGCTGCTTAGCGCAAATCAGGCTTGGCGGCGAACGGCCGTCCGCCTTCAGTTCGCCATCCGCCAGGGCGAGCGATCCGTCCAGCCTTTCAGCGCTACTGTCGCCCAGGCCGTGGTCTTGTCCTTGTGGCATTGGGTGCAGGCGTTGGGGATTTTCAGCACATCGGTCTGCGTAGGCGTGCCGAAGTGGAAGGTGTGGCTGGCCACATTGATGTTCGCCACGGTCTGCTCGATCTTGGGCATGTGGCACGACACGCATTGGCTGCCGGGGCTGCCCGCCGCGTGGTGGGTATGGGCCTCAATCGAGATCGCGCGCGGCCCGTTGCGGCCGTTGGGCGTGTGGCAGGTCAGGCAGACTTCGCCGATCGGCTTGCGCAGGATCGCTTGGTTGTCCGATCCGTGCGGGTCATGGCACGAGAAGCAGGTGACGCCGCGCGCATACATCAAGCTTTGCACGAAGTCGTTGCCCTGCATGCGGTTCTTATGGCCCGTGCCGTCAGGGAAGTGGGTGAAGGTCAGCTCTCCCAGCTTATGCGGCTCCAGCTTCCAGAAATCCGACAGGTTCAGGCCCACGTGATAGCCCACGGGCCAATCGTAATATTTGCCGTCAGCCGCCGGCATGGCCTTCAGGGGCTGACCCTGGGAATGGCACTGAATGCAGGTGTCGTTGGCCCGCACATAGTCCATGTGCGCCGGGTTCAGAATGTTGTCCTTGGTCGGGCGGGCCGCGTGCTCAGAGCCTGGGCCATGGCACTTTTCGCAGCCCACGTTCCACTCGGTCGGCGCCTTGGCGGCGATGTCGTAGTTGACCGAGTGACAGCCGTCGCAGGTCGGCCCGGTGGGGCGGCCGGAGTTGTCGCCCTTGGGGTCGGGGTAGTGGATCGCCCACCAGTCGCCGGTGTCGGCCACGTGATAGGGCAGCCACGTCTTGTTGGTGATGTCCCACTGGACCGGATAGGGGAAATAGTCCTGGCCGACCTTGTGGAAGAACCGCTGCTTCCAGACCGTGCCATAGACAAAGGCCACATCGCGCACGGTGAAGGTGACCAGGGGATTGGGCGTCTTAAAGTCGGCGACCACGACCTCGGGATGCAGCTTGGGGTCGGTGACAACATTCCCCATGCGGCTCTTGGACCAGCGATTGAATTGGTCCTGGTGGCAGCTCGCGCACGCCTTGGAGCCGACATAGTGGGCGTTTGGCGAAGCGCCGGCGATGGCCGGGGCGGCCGCCGCCGTGATCGGTGGGTGGCCCGCGGGGACCCACGGCTGTCCGGTTCATGCTGGGCCTAACTCAAGAGTGAGTTGTTGTGGATCGAACTGTGGCGGCCTTGGTGGTTTGAGAAGCTGATTGAGGTCTCTTCTGTGCATGAGATTGGCGCGGACGAGTCTTGCGAAGGCCAG
>CAYVHP010000154.1:0-3502 GCA_964451265.1 uncultured Caulobacteraceae bacterium
CTTGACCAGGCTGCGCGGCGCATTGCTGAGCAGGCTGATCACGATGGCGAACTTGAGCGATTGCGCATTGGCGCTGTGGACCGGCCACAGCGCGGCCCCGGCGGCCAGCAGAACCAGGAACAGCAGGGCGGTGAGCACAAATAGGCGATAGATCGTGCCGTACAGCAGCGGCGCGTCGGGATCGTCGTTTTTTTCGGCCGGATAGAACCGGGCCATGGCCGATTCCATCCAATTGAACACCAGGGTGTAGGCGACGGAGGACACGCCCCACGCCAGCACATAGGCGCCGTAGTCTGTCGGCGACAGCACGCGGGTGAACGCCATCAGGGTCGCGAACCCGATGATCCCCTGTAGGATGCCGGCGGGCAGATAGCCCAAAAGGCCTTTGGAAAACACGCGTCCGCCGTCCGTAGCTGTGAGCAGGCGAGCCTACCGCGACGGCGATAAGATTGGTTTAATCGGCAAGAGGGAGGAGCGGGGGTTAACGGCCGACACGCGGGCGCGAGAACACGCCCGCAACGAATCAGGACCGAATCAGTGACACTCACCGATTCAGTCTTTGTTCCCTACGACATACTGTAGCTTGATTCGGCGTTAACCATAGAGGGTGGCGCGCACGGCCGGATAGACAGGCTCGCCGGCGCCGGGTTTGGCCGCCGATCACGTGGGCGTCTTGACCGAACCGGCCCCTTGCGCCTATATCGCCCGCTCCGCGCCAGGGCCTTGTTCTGGGCGTCTTCTGCCGTTGCCTGAGGTTTTCGCTATGTCGCGCCGCTGCGAGCTTACTGGGGTTGGACCGCTGGTCGGCCACAATGTCAGCCACTCGAATATCAAGACCAAGCGCCGCTTCCTGCCGGCCCTCGGCCCGGCGACCCTGCAATCGGACGCCCTGGGCCAGACCTTCCGTCTGCGCATCACCAACGGCGCCCTGCGCACGCTGGACTTCCGCGGCGGCCTGGACACCTTCCTACTCAAGGCCAAGGACGCCGAGCTTTCACCCCGCGCCCTGAAGATCAAGAAGCAGGTCAAGGCCAAGCTGGCGGCGCAAGCGAGCGCTTAAGCGCTCGGGTCGGCACAACCTGTCATCAATGCAATCAAGCGCCCACTCAGTGGAAGGCGCTGACCATGCCGTGGTCGTGCAGAACCTTGATATAGGCTAGCCGGATCGCCTGTGATCCGTGGGCGTTGACGAACAGCCCCGGCGTGATGCCGCGATAGTCCTTCACTTCCAGCTTGGCGCCCTTGTCCACCAGGAAGTGCAGCATGGCGTCGTTATCCGCGCCATGGGTATTGCCCACCACCATGTGGAACACGTTGCGACCCAGCCGGTTTACCGCGTTCACATTCGGATCCAGCTGAACAGCGAATTTCAGGGCTTCCAGATTGCCGCCCGCGGCGGCCGCCAGAGTCAGGGTATCGCCGATCGCCGCCACGGCGTCCGGTTTGGCGCCGGCGTCCAACAGCACTTTCATCGTCTCCACCGATCCCGACTGAGCGGCCAACAACAGCGGCGGCGTGGGCATGGGCGGCGGCGCCGGCAGAGTCGACGGAACACCGACCTTGGGCGGCAGGGGCTGGCCGGGGACCACAGGGGCGGGCGGCGGCTCCACTTCTTTTTGGGGCAGCGGCGCAGGCGGTGGGTCGGTCATCACATTGGGATCGGCGCCCTTGGCCAGGGCCAGCTTCACCAAATCGGCGCTGCCGTGCATGGCCGCCAGATGGATCAGTTGCCGACCCAGATGGTCCTTCTGCTTCACGTCGATGGCGCCCGATGACGCCAGTTGCATCACAATGGCGACGTTGTTTTCAATCAGCGCCGCCTCGACGAAAGACATGCCGTCGGGCATCACCACATGAACATCGGCCCCGGCCGCCGCCAGCACGGAGGGCGCCGCCGCGACCTTGCTCTTGAGGGCGAAGATCAGCGGGGTCCAGCCCTGTTTGGTCACCGCATTGACGTTGGCGCCGTGCTTAATCAGCACCGCCATGTTTTCGCTACGGCCCTTGACCGCAGCCCACATCAGCGGGGTCTGGCCGTCCGGGTTGGCGCTGTTCACCGGCGCGCCCAGGGCGATCAAATGCTCGACAACCTGGGGGCTCGAGGTTTGGGCGCACAGAGCTAGGGCGGATATGCCGTCCGGGCGGACCGCCTTGGCGTCGGCGCCCGCCTTGAGCAGGTCCTCGACGATGGCCGGATCGCCCAGTTCGCACGCCAGGGTAAAGGGCGAAGCGCCGTCAATATCCAGCACATTGGGTTTGGCGCCGGCCTTGAGCAAAAGGCGCACGGTCTGCTCGTCCTGGTGATTGACCGCCCAGGCGAGGATGCTGGATTTGTCGGGCAAAGGCAGGTTCGGATTGGCGCGCTGAGCCAGCAGCGCCTTGACGGTCTGCGGCTCGTGATTGCGCACCGCCTGCCACAGACGTACTTCGGCGGCGCCCGCCCAGGCCTTGGCTGAGAGGGCGGCCACTAACAACAATCCGATACCGATAGGTGGTCTCATACGCCGAAAATTCCGTCCCCTACCCGGACTAAACTGCCGGTGCGGCGAACCGCCCGGCGCCGTCGCCAACTCTTGTCCTGCCCATCGCCTATAAAGTCGTGCGCAGTATCGCCATTTATAGCGCCAACTATCGGAGGGTCATAGGGCGCCGGCCTGCGACCGAGGGCCTCGGGCGGTGGATTTTGAGGAGAGGTTTTAAGGGGGCAACTGAGTCCGCCTGCCGCACATCTTTTGAAACGTGGTTTGCGCTCTCACTTCCCAATATGTTTTGTAGTGAACACACGGCGCGGAGCGGTCATGAGTATGCCCGAAGATCACCATCGAGATGTGAATCGCCTGGGCGCAGCCGCCGGGGCCGTGTTCCTCACCGTAGAGGTCCTGGCCTATGTGGTTCTCGGCGTCATGTTGGCCGTCGCCGTACTGGTGGGCGTCGGCGGGGCGGCCGTGTCCCTATGGGGCGCGATCCGGGTCCTTGGTGAAGCCGGCACCCTGGTGTTGGCCGTGGACCGCCTGCTGTTCGTGCTGATGGTGGTGGAGGTCATGCACACCGTGCGGGTGTCCTTCCGCTCCGGCAAGCTGGTGTGCGAGCCGTTCCTCATCGTCGGCCTGATCGCCTCCATCCGTCGGGTGCTCGTGATCACCCTGGAGACCTCACAGGCGCATCAGCCCGGCCAATGGAACCCTGAAACCCAGGGCTTGCTCTACGCCACCATGCTGGAACTGACGGTGCTCGGCGGGCTCATTCTGGTGATGGTGATTTCGATCTATATGCTCAGGCGCAGCGACCGTGAGCATGCAGATCGGCCAAGAGCAAAGGCTTCTGCGTAAGGCGCGCCTGGGCCTGCGGCCGCTTCGCGGCGCGCCTCGCGCGCCTTGATGGGGTGGGGGAGGTGTGTTACATGTAACGACGTTACGTCGAAAGCGAGCCATGCCGACCTCCATCAGTCACCGAGTCCAAAAGCGCCGTGACGCCCTGCGGGCGGCCGGATTGCGCCCCGTCC
>CAYVHP010000155.1:0-24140 GCA_964451265.1 uncultured Caulobacteraceae bacterium
GAAGGCCAGCATGGTCGAGGCGTGACGGGCGGGGTAATCCTTGACCACCTCCAGTATGGCCAGGTCAGCGAAACGGCCCTGAGGCGCCGCGCCGCCGGTCTTGAGCATGGCCTTAAGCGCATCCCGAGCCTGTTCGATCTCGGCCACCTTAGCGCCCATCACATGGGCGCCCAGCACCGCTGCGGCCGCCTGGCCCAGGGCGCAGGCCTTAACGTCCTGAGCAAAGTCGCTAACCCGGCCGTCATGCAGGCTGAGGTCCACCAGCACCCGGCTGCCGCACAGCTTGGACACCTTCTCAGACGTGGCCTGTGGCGCTGCCAGACGCCCGGCGTGAGGCATGTTGGCGGCGAGGGTCAGCACCTTGGCGCTGTACAGGTCGTCGATCACTGGGACGCCTTGGACGCCATGAGTTTGGCCACCCGCTCGACGCAGGCGGCGTTGAAGGCTTCAAAGCCCGCACGCAGGCGGCGGCGCGTTTGTTTGCCGAAACGCGAGCCGATCAGGCCGTCGTAAATCTCGCCGTTGGATAGGATGCAGGCGGTGTCTTCCTCGTCGTACTGCTCGATCTCAATATAGCGGAGGCGCTTGATGAACCCGCTCGTCTCCGACAGGGACCAGAGGATCTGGGAATTGGGCACCCAGTCCACCACCGTGGGCCGGATCACCTTGGGCGGCGTGTCGGCGAAGGCCTCGGTAATCTCCAGCTTCTGGCCGATGCGCAGGGCGCCGGAAATCTTGGGATAGATCGGATTCCATTCCGGCCACCGGTCCAGGTCCGACAAGACCTCCCAGATCACGGTCGAAGGCGCCGGAACGCCCATGCGATGTTCTGCTCTGAAGCTCATGACCGCTATGTAGGTTCCGATTCCTTCAGACGCCACGTGGCGCCCTCGGCATTGTCCATCACCACCACGTTCAGCGCATTCAATTCGTCGCGAATGCGGTCCGCCGTGGCCCAGTCCTTGGCCTGCCGCGCCTCAAAGCGGGCCACAAGCAAGCCGTCGACCTTGGCCTTGAACGCCGCGTCCGATCCGCCGTCAAACCAGGTCTCAGGATCGGACTGGAGGAAGCCGAGTAGGCGACCTGCGGCTAGGATAGCCGACTTGGCGGCGCGGCGCTCGTCTGGGTTATCGGAGGTTTCCAGCCGCTTGGCCTGGGCGAACAGCTCCGCCATGGCGCGCGGCGTGTTCAGATCGTCCAGCAAAGCCTCCAGCACGGCGGCTGGCGGCTGCACGGCGGGATCGGCGGGCACATCAGCCGCGCGACGCAGAGCCCCGTACAGCCGGTCCAGCGACTTGCGACTCTGGGTAATCAGCTCGTCGGTCCAATCGAGCGGCGCCCGATAGTGGCCCGACAGCAGGGCCCAGCGCAGGGCCTCGCCGGGCGCGCGCTTGATCAGCTCATTGACCAGCTTCACATTGCCCAGGCTCTTGGACATCTTCTCGGCGTCCATGGTGAGGAAGCCGTTGTGCACCCAGTAGCGGGCGTAGACCGGCGTGTGGTCGGCGCAGCGGCTCTGGGCGATCTCGTTCTCGTGGTGGGGAAAGATCAGGTCGTGGCCGCCGCCATGGATGTCGATACTCGGCCCTAGGGTCTTTTCCACCATAGCCGAGCATTCGATATGCCAGCCCGGGCGGCCCGCGCCCCACGGGCTGTCCCACACCGGCTCGCCGGGCTTGGACGGCTTCCACAGCACGAAATCGGCCGCATGACGCTTATAGGGCGCGACCTCGACCCGCGCGCCGGCGATCATGTCGTCCAGCGAGCGGCCCGACAGCTTGCCGTAATCGGCGAAGCTCTGGGTGTCGAACAGCACATGGCCCTCGGCGGCATAGGCGCTGCCCGCCTCGATCAGCCGCCCGATCATGGCCAGCATATCATCGATGTGGGCCGTCGCGCGCGGCTCCAGCGTGGGGCGCAGCACGCCCAGGGCGTCCATGTCCTGGTGATAGATGGCGGTGAATTTGTCGGTGATGACGCCGATGTCCACGCCCTGGTCGATGGCCGCCTGATTTATCTTGTCGTCCACATCGGTAATGTTGCGGGCATAGACCACTTGCTCATCGCCATAGAGCCGCCGCAGCAGGCGGAACAGCAAATCGAACACGACCGCAGGTCGGGCATTGCCGATATGGGCGTAATTATAAACCGTCGGACCGCACACATAGAGCGTCACCCTTTGCGGGTCGGCGGGTTCAAAAGCCCGCTTTTCACGGGCCAGGGTGTCGTGCAGAACGAGGGTCATCGGACGGAAACGGTCATGCGGAAGTGTCGCTCATGGTTGCGGGAAACAGGTTTTGCCCCATATACCCTTGTGCCCGGCGCCTGACCAAGCCGTCCGGCATAAGTTTGGGCTAAGGATTTCAGATTGATGGACGGCTTTGCCAAACCCCGGAAGCTTATCGACGCCGCCGCGCTGAACGAAGACGGCGTTGTGCGCCCGTCGCGCGAGCAGGCGCTGGAGGCCGTGCGCACGCTTCTGGCGTGGGCGGGCGATGATCCCAGCCGTCCCGGCCTGATCGATACGCCCAAGCGCGTGGTTGACGCCTATGGCGAATGGTTCGAGGGCTATGACGCCGATCCGGGCGTGGAGCTGGCGCGGGTGTTCGAGGACGTACAGGGCTATGACGACGTGGTCATGCTGCGCGATATCGAGGTGGAGAGCCACTGCGAGCACCACATGGCCCCGTTCCTGGGCAAGGCCTATGTGGCCTATATCCCCCGCGAAAAGGTGGTGGGCATTTCCAAGCTGGCGCGGGTGGTGGAAATTTTCGCCCGCCGCCTGCAAACCCAGGAAACCCTGACCAAGCAAATCGCCCAAGCGATCGCGGAGCACCTTGAGCCTGCGGGGGTCGCCGTGATGATCGACGCCGAGCACCAGTGCATGACCACCCGCGGGGTGCATCACCGTCACGTATCGACCATCACCACCCAGTTCACCGGCGACTTCAAAACCGACCCAGCCCTGCAAGAACGCTTCCTGGCTTTCTGCACGCGGAAATAGGACTAGCGAGCGGCGGGCTGATAGCGAGCGAAGCTCGTATCGTCGATTTGCGGCCGCTCGCGAGACACTTTGGTCTTTCGCACAGCGCACACCAGCACGAAGCTGAGCATCATAAGCAGATACCAAGACACCATCTTGGTCGGCCCTACCATGCGCCAACCGTGGCGTTGGCTGGGATAGATCCAGGCGCTGGCGAAGGTGCCAAAATTCTCGGCTATCCAAATGAAAAAGGCGATGAGCACAAAGCCCAGGAGCATGGGCATTTTGCGAAAGCGGTGGTCGGGCCGGAACCAGAACGACACGCGGCCGAACAGCACCACTGAATAGGCGAGCAATATCCACCGATCATCAAAACCCAGCGAGTCGAAGAAGAAGTTGGCATAGGCTGAAACAGCCAAAAGCCACGTCGCCCAAGGCGGAACTTCGCGATCAAACCTGATATCGAAGAGGCGCATCGCGCGGGCCATATAACTGCCCACACAGCCGTACATGAACCCGGTGAACAGCGGCACGCCGCCGATGCGCAGGACGCTAGGCTCAGGATAGGTCCACGATCCATGAGCCGTCTTGAAGACCTCCATGGCTGTGCCCACGATGTGGAACACCAAGATAACAGCCGCCTCTTCCCATTTTTCCAGTTTTAGCCAGAGAAGACCCGCTTGCAGGACGACAGCCGCTAAGACCAGAAAGTCGTAGCGGGCTAACGGCGCGCCGGCGGGATAAAATAGGTGGGTCGTGAGGAGCAGTGCCAGCATCAGCCCGCCATAGAGGCTTGCCCAGGCCTGCTTCAGTCCGAACAGCAAGAACTCATGGAGCCCCCGATGCCAGCGACTGCGCTCCGACCAGGGCCTCACCCTTTGGTCGACCGCCGTGACAGCCGCCTTGATGCGATCAATCGCCCCCATAGCCCAAACATGCCCGTGAGTCGGGGCGCTTGACAGCCGGTGTGGACTGACCACTTGAAGCGTCATGACCTCCACCTCCTTCTCCTCTCCCGGCGATAAGGCCAGCCTTGAACACGGGGCGACCATTACGCCACGGTTTGACGCCAACGGCTTGATCGCCTGTGTGGCGACCCATGTGGACACCGGCGAGGTGTTGATGCTGGCCTGGATGAACGCCCAGGCCCTGAAGCTGACGCTGGACACCGGCGAGGCGCACTATTTCAGCCGCTCACGTCAGGCCTTGTGGAAGAAAGGCGAAACCTCCGGCCAGGTGCAGATCGTGCGCGAACTGCGCATCGACTGTGACCAGGATGCGGTGTGGATCAAGGTCTCGCCCCAGGGCGACGGCGGCGCCTGCCATACGGGGGCGCGCTCGTGCTTCTACAGGGTGTGGGAGGACGGCAAGCTGGTCGAGCGGTCGTGAGCCCCGACCTCGATCCTCTGGTCGACCCGGATATTGACCCTGATGACGGCGGATCGCTGCTTGAGACCCTGATCGCGCCAGAGGCTGCCGGCGAAAGGCTGGACAAGGCCCTGGCTGCGCTGTGGCCGGAACTGTCGCGGGCGCGGCTGCAAGCCCTGATCGCTCAAGGCGCCCTGTCGCACGACGGCGCCGTGGTCTCGGCCGGCGCGTCCAAGGTCCAGGCCGGGCTGTACCAATTGCAGGTCCCCGCCCCCACCGCCGCCGAACCGGAGCCCGAGGATATTGCCCTCGAGGTCCTATACGAGGACGAGCACCTGATCGTGGTCAACAAACCGGCGGGGATGGCCGCGCACCCAGCGCCGGGCTCCTATCGCGGCACCTTGGTTAACGCCCTGCTGTTCCATTGCGCGGGCCGGCTCGCGGGCATCGGCGGGGTGGCGCGGCCGGGCATCGTGCACCGGCTGGACAAGGACACCTCCGGCGTCATGGTCGCGGCTAAGTCCGATGCGGCGCACGCCGGGCTGTCGGCCCTGTTCGCGGCCCACGACATTGAGCGGGCCTATATCGCCCTGGCGCGCGGCGAGCCCAATCCGTCGAGCGGCACCATCAAGAACCGCATCGGACGCTCGCCGCACGACCGCAAGAAAATGGCCGTCCTGCGCAATGAACAGGCCAGCGGACGCGAGGCCATCACCCACTACCACACTCAGCGCATTTTCGGATCGGCCGAACGGCCGGTGGCGTCTCGAGTCTTGTGCCGGCTGGAAACCGGCCGCACCCATCAGATCAGGGTGCATCTGGCCTCCAAGGGCTGCCCCTGCCTGGGCGACGCCATCTATGGCTCTGGCCCGCCCGCCGCCTCGGTCAGGGCCGCCATCGCCGAGTCGGACCTGCGCCGTCAGGCTCTGCACGCCGCGATCCTGGGCTTCGTTCACCCCGTCACCGGCGAAAAGCTGCGCTTCGAGACCGCGCCCCCGGCCGATATGGCCGCTCTGGAAGCCCTGCTCGCGGCCTTGTGAACACAAAAATACCTGACTCGGGTGATCGGGTATGACCCACAGGCCGTAGAGGCCTACAAAAGGACGCAACGCTTCCTATCTAGATCGGTTGAAAGGGGAGACGCGGCGTTCCTATCGTCGTGTCTGAGAACAGGGGACCATAGCCATGGCTATCAATCAGCTCGCTGTCATGACGCCGGAAGGCGGCCTGTCCCGTTATCTGACCGAAATCCGCAAGTTCCCCATGCTGGCCCGGGACGAGGAGTTCATGCTCGCCAAACGCTGGCGAGAGCATGAGGACCCCGAGGCCGCACACCGCATGGTCACCTCGCACCTGCGCCTGGTGGCCAAGATCGCCATGGGCTATCGCGGCTATGGCCTGCCCATCGGAGAAGTGATCTCCGAGGGCAATGTCGGCCTGATGCAGGCGGTCAAGAAGTTCGAGCCCGACAAGGGCTTCCGCCTTGCCACCTACGCCATGTGGTGGATCAGGGCCTCGATCCAGGAATACATCCTGCGCTCCTGGTCCCTGGTGAAGATCGGCACCACGGCGGCGCAGAAGAAGCTGTTCTTCAACCTGCGCCGGGCCAAGAGCGAGATCAGCGCCCTGGAAGAGGGCGATCTGCGCCCCGAGCATGTGAGCCAGATCGCCACCAAGCTGGGCGTGCTGGACGAGGAAGTCGTCTCCATGAACCGGCGCCTTTCGGGCGGAGACGCCTCACTGAACTCTCCTATGCGCGCGGACTCCGAAAGCGAGTGGCAGGACTGGCTGGTCGACGACAAGACGCCCAGCCAGGAAAGCGTGCTGGCCGAAAACGAGGAGCATGACATCCGCATGACCTTGCTCGACGACGCCATGAAGAGCCTGTCGGACCGCGAACGGCGCATCCTCACCGAACGCCGGCTGAAGGAAGACTCCACCACCCTGGAAGACCTCGCCGCCCAATACGGCGTCAGCCGCGAACGCGTACGCCAGATCGAGGTGCGGGCGTTCGAGAAGCTGCAGAAGGCGATGACGGCGGCGGCGGCCGAGCGAGAGCGGGTTGGGGCTTAAAAGGGTAAGGGAACGGCGCGATCTGCAGCTGACGCTTAGCCATAAGCAGCACGGTTCGAACGTCAGACAAAGATTCTTGCGCCATCAATTCGCGGCATTCCGGCCATCCACGAGCTCCACTGCGACAAGACAGGTTTGACTAAGCCCGCCATCCCCGGAAAGCCTTTTGGGTTCGCAACGGACCAAGGATCCGGGTTGAAAGGCCCATTCTTCTTCGTCTGGGACAGGACCGGATAGAACGAAGAGATGAGGCCCCACTCGTTCAGCGTCCACTGGTCTCCAAACTGCCGTGCCTTCATTCAGAAGCGCGATATAAATTGTGTCCCGACCATCCATAGAACCTATCCCGCCGTCGTTTCCGCCAGAGCCCGTTCCACGGCCTGCGGATCACGCTCGATCACCTGGAGCAGCACGCGCTCGGCCGTGGTCAGACGCTTGCCCTGCTCCCAGCCCTCGAGGGTCCGGGCCGGCACGCCGAAGCGCTGCTCGAATTCCTTGGGGCTCTTGGCCACGCCTTTGCGGATGGCCTTCACTCGGTCGGCGGGCATGGGGTTGACCACGCGCCCCTCCAGGGCGACCTCGCCCCGACGGTGAGCGATGGCCTCGCGCAGCCCGGCTTCGATCTGGAGCCCCAGTTCAGTACGCTCTTCAGCCATGGTTCAGGTCCTTTACGAGGGTCTTGAACAGTTTCAATTCCTTGGCGGTCAGGTCTTCCTTGTCCACCTTGGGGTAGGTGACGAGCAGGTAAATCGTGTCCGCGTTCACCATCACATAGTAGATGGTCCGGCCGCCGCCGCGATCACCCGCGCCCGCATAGCCGAAGCGAACCTTCCGCATGCCGCCGGAGCCGGGAATGACGTCGCCGACCTTAGGATCGGCGGCGATCCTGTCCTCCATGACAGTGATATCCGCGTCTGACGCCCCGAGTTTCCTGAGGCGTTTCAAGCCAGCCTGGTAGGAGGAGGTGCGGAATAGCTCCATGGCTATATATACGCCATCAGCGTATCAATGTCGACTAGATAATACGCTAACGGCGTATGGTCTCCCGGCGGGCTAGACTCCGCCAATTTCCCGCCCGGTCATGGCGTCCTGGACTTCCCATCCGTCGAAAACGCATACTCCGTCACCGACCGGAACGTCTCCCCCGGTCTCAGCACCGTGCTCGGAAAGTTCGGTTTGTTGGGGCTGTCGGGGAAGTGCTGGGTTTCGAGCGATAACCCGTCGCCCTGGCGCAGGGTGCGGCCGCCCTGGCCGAGGTTGGTTCCGTTGGCGCCGTTGGCGCTGTGGATTTGCAGGCCCGGTTCGGTGGTGCGCACCTCAAGGCGACGGCCGGTCTTGGGGTCGTACATGCGCGCCGCGAGGGTCAGAGTGCCCTGCCCCGCAGGCTTATCCAGCACGAAATTGTGGTCGAGCCCCTTGGCGAGCAGCATCTGCGGGTGGGAGGAATAGACGCTCTCGCCGATACGCCTCGGCGTGCGGAAATCGAACGGCGTGCCCGCCACCGAGGCCAGTTCTCCCGTGGGGACCTGGTTTTGGTCTGTGGGCGTGTAACGGCCGGCGAACACCTGCAGGATCTGGTCGTAGGCCGGACCACAGTCATAGCCGCACAGATTGAAGTGGGTGGAGTTGGTCAGGTTCAGGACGGTGGGTTTGGTGGTGGTCGCCCGGTATTCCAACCGCAGGACGTTGTCCTCGCCCAGGCTGTAGCTGGCCTTAACGGTCAGCTCGCCGGGAAAGCCATTCTCGCCGTCGGCGCTGACATAGGTCAGGGTCGCCCCCGCGCGCTCGCCCTGTTGGAAGGTCTCGCCTGTCCAGAGTTTCTGATTGAAGCCGATGGGGCCCGCGTGGGTGACCACCTGGGTTTGCGGATCGGCCCCGGCCAGCTTGTAGAACACGCCGTCCAGCGTGAACCCACCCCCGCCGATGCGGTTGGCGTAGCGGCCGAGGATGGGGTTGGCGCCGCCTTCCCAGGCTTTGAAATCATATCGGCCGATGACCAGGTTCTTGGCCGCGCCCCGGCGATCCGGGGCGCTGATTTCGACGATGGAGCCGCCGCGGGTGGAAAAGCGCACGGTCATGCCGTGGTGGTTTTTCAGGGTGAACAGATAGACCGTCTGGCCGTCGGCGGCCGTGCCGAAGACCGAGCGGTTGACCGTAGCGGCCTCAGCCGTAGCGCTCGCGAGCAGGACCGCCGCCAGCGCCCAACCGAACGTGCGCGCTGATCGGGCCAAGATCAGGGCTTCGCCTTCCCATCGGTCGAAAACACATACTCCGTCACCGAGTGGAAGGTCTCGCCCGGCCGCAGGGTGGTGGTGGGGAAGTTGGGTTTGTTGGGGGCGTCCGGATAGTGCTGGGTCTCGAAGGACAGGCCGTCGCTCTGGCGGATCGGCCGGTTGTTTTGCCCTAAGGCATTGCTGGTCCCGTTTGAACTATAGATCTGCAACCCCGGTTCGGTGGTGAGCACCGACATTCGCCGCCCGCTCTTGGGATCGTAGAGCTTGGCCGCCAGAACCGGCCCTTTGGCGCCGGGCGGCTTGTCGAGCACGAAGTTGTGGTCCAGCCCCTTGCCGATCATCATCTGCGGATCGTTGGAATAGAGCCGTTGCAACAGCTCGGTCGGCTTGCGGAAATCGAACGGCGTGCCTGCCACCGGGGCGATCTCGCCGGTAGGCACCTGGGCCGCGTCCGTGGGCGTGTAGTGGCTCGCGAACACCTGCAGGACGTGGTTGTAGATCGGGCCTGAATCATAGCCGCCGAGGTTGAAATTGGCGTGGTTGCTGAGGTTGACCACGGTGGGCTTGGTGGTCGTGGCCCAGTACTCCAGCTTCAGGGTGTTGTGCTCATCCAGACTGTAATTGACCTTGACGGTCAGCTCCCCCGGAAAGCCGCTTTCGCCGTCCGGACTGACCAGGCTGAGGGTCGCGCCCGCCTCATCTCCATGCTGGAAAGCCTCGCCTTTCCAAAGCTTTGTGAAATAGTTCTGCTTGCCGCCGTGGATCACCACATTGGTCTTGGGATTGGCCCCCTCCAGCTTGTAGAAGGTCCCGTCCAGGGTGAACCCGCCGCCGCCGATGCGATTGGCGTAGCGGCCGAGAATGGCGTTACTGCCGCTTTCCCAGGCGGCGAAGTCCGGCTTGCCCAGCACCAGATTGTCTTGCACGCCCTTGCGATCCGGGGCGCTGATCTCGACGATGGAGCCGCCTCGGGTGGAGAATTTCACGGTCATGCCGTGATGGTTCTTCAGGGTGAACAGATAGACGGTCTGTCCGTCGGCGGCCGTGCCGAAGACCGAGCGGGTCACAGTGGCGGCCTGGGCAGAGCCCGTGGCGATCAAGGCGAGCGCCGCGCCCGCCATCAGGCGGCGGACCTCAAGCATGGGCGCGCGGCTTGGCGGGAGAGAACACATTGCGGCCGGTGTCGCCCAGAACCTGTCGCCGTTCCGCCTCGGTCAGCTGCGCGGTGGAATCCTTGGCCATCTGAACCATCTCGGCATAGGTCCCGCCGGCGCTGCCCACGTCCGAGCCCCAGAAGATGCGGTGGGCGCCGATCCGGTTGACCGCGTCGCGCATGAACACCGCCGTGGGGATCTTGGCTTCCTGCAGGATGTAGAGGTTGGTGGTGGAGTATTTGAAATAGATGTTCGGCTGGCTGGTGAAGCCCTCCGGCGCATGGGCGAAGCCGGAAATCGGCGGCGCCTCCAGGGTCGGCCAGCCGAAATGATCGACCACCAGCTTCACGCGGGGGAACTTGCGCGCCACGCCTAGGATGGCCTGAAGGCATTCGGCGCTGAACTTCTGCGGGGCGTAGAGCACATTCATGGTCAGGCCCAGCCGGTCGGCTTCGCTGAAGGTTTTTAGGGCCTGATCGGAGTCCAGCCATTCGTGCGGCGTCGCCGGGCCGGTGATCCTGAGGCCGCAGATATGGTGAGCCTTGACCCAGGCGCGCAGCTGCGCAGGGGTCTTAGGGTCCTCGCCGTCGAGCACCACCACCGGCCGGAAACGCGTCGGATGGGCGTCCGATGAATCCAGGATATAGCGGTTGTCGAAGCCATAGCTGCCGCGCCGCTGGACGGCGGCGATCTGGCCTACCCCCTCCTGATCCATCCACTGGAGCGCTCGGGTCGCGTCGGGCTTTACGTGCGGTTTGCCGACCTGCAGGCTCTGACCTGGGCCGGGGGGCGATCCGGGCGGATCGGCGCCGGGAGAACTGGGGCCGGTCGCGAGCGGGTACTTTTTCACGTCGTCCGAAATCAGGTGCATGTGCCCGTCGAACATCTTGAAGCCGCCTTTGGAGGCGGCGTTCGCGGACGTGGCGGCCGTTGCGGCCAGGGCAAGACCCGAGGCTAGAACCTCGCGGCGGTCAGGCGTGTGGGAACTCGTCATGACGGCCTACTTGCTCTTGCCCAGGTGACGGTCGAAATATTTGATGATGATCTTATAGACCTGCTGGGATTCCGGCGTGGTGGGGTCGTACCAGAACGAGTGCCGGCCGCCCTCGAACACGTGCAGGTCGGACTCCACGCCCGCCCGGTCCAGGGCCTCATGGGTATAGACCGCCGAGCTCATTTCCAGACCACGCGTGGCGGTGATCATCAGGGTCGGTGGGAACTTGGCGAGAATCTCCAGCGAGTGGGCCGGAGCGCCCATGGGGTCGCTCGGGTCCAGGCCCAGATCGGCATCCTTGCCGGGCGGGCCCTTGGGGACCGTGCCGTTGCCCAGCTCGCCGCCGGTGTAATAGGAGTCACCCTCCGCTCCTGGACCGGCGCTGGCGCACAGGATGCCGGCCGCGCCGGGGGTGGGAAGCTTCTGCTTCTGGAACCAGGCGAGGGAGCGGGCCACCAGCAGGCCGCCGCGCGAGCAGCCGTAGATGCCGATGTTCTGGGGCTTGTGGGTCTTCAGCAGCGCCTTATAGACGTCCGCCACCTGGCCGACCGCATGGGGAAAGGCCGGGTCCTTATAGTCCACCGCCACCACCTTGTACTTGCCGTAGTAGGCGATGGGCTGGGCGCCGAGCTGACCGCAGCCGGCCCAGCAGCCGGCGCTGTGCAGCCAAATCAGCACGCGGTTCTTGGTCTTGGCGCTGAGGCCGTCCTTGGGCGTGTAGACCACCACGTGGACGCCGCCGACCGTGGTGTCGTCCTTGTTGACCGGGATCATCTTGTCCTGAACATCAGCGTCAATCTGATGGATCAGGGTCGAACCGTCGGCGCGCGGCGTGGTGTATTTCGGATCGCGGGATTCACGGAAGTACCGCTGCAAGGAGGCCTTCAGCTCCGGGCTCATGAGCGGCGAAAGGGGAATGGCCTGGGCCGGCAGATGAAGAGTTCCATCGGGGTCGACGCCGATAACGGGCGGAGCTGCGGGCGCGGCGGCCTGCTGAGCCAGGGTTGGCGAGGCGGCCAGCATAGCCAGGCACATCAAGCCGGCAGGCCACCGCAATAGGCTATTGGACATCTGATTCCTCCCGCCGACGTTCATTGAGCGGACGTCGGTCCATGCGTCACAGTCGTATTCCAAAGCCTACGATGTGGAAAGTCAGGCGGAAAGGCATTTGCAGGCTGCGGCGGGCATAACCTGATTGGCCCAGGCCGCTAGATGTCTTCCGCCAGCAATCCTTCGACGAACCCGGTCAGTCCGGGGTTCCGCGCCGGCTTCAGTCGCTCGGCGTGATAGATGTGGGCCAGTTCGGCGTAAGCCAGATCGAAGTCGTCGTTGACGATCACATAGTCGTAGTCGGCCCAGTGGGCGATCTCACCCTTGGCGCGGCCCAAGCGCCGCTCGATCACGTCGCGATGGTCCTGGGCGCGGGCGTAAAGCCGGCGGCTCAGGTCCGCCATGGATGGCGGCAGGATGAACACCCGCACGACATCGGCCGGGGCGGCGGCGGCGATGGCCTCGGCGCCCTGCCAGTCAATGTCGAACAGCACGTCATGGCCGCTCGCCAAGGCCTGCATGATCGGCGCGCGGGGCGATCCATAGCGGTGCTCGTGAACCTCGGCGCTTTCCAGAAAGGCGCCGTCGCGCGCCATTCGGTCAAAGGCCTCAGGCGTCACGAAATGATATTCCCGGCCGTCCGCCTCGCCCGGACGCGGGGCGCGGGTGGTGGCGGAAATCGACAGGCTGAGATCGGCGTGATCAGCCACGAGCCTGCGCGACAACGAGGTCTTGCCCGCGCCCGAGGGGCTGGAAATGACCAGCATGAGCCCCCTGCGGCTTTTTAGCGCGGCGGAGGTCATCGCTTTTGGGCGGCCTGGCGAGCTTGGGCCTCGATCTGGCGCCAGCGCTGCACGTTGCGTTCGTGCTCCTCGAAGGTGTTGGCGAACACATGCCCCCCCGTGCCGTCGGCTACGAAATAGAGCTCCTGGGTATTGGCAGGCTGTAGGGCTGCCGCCAGGGCGTCTTTGCCCGGGTTGGCGATGGGCGTGGGGGGCAACCCGTCGATCTGATAGGTGTTGTAAGGCGACGGCACGGCCATTTCCGACTGACGTATGCCGTGCCCGAGCGGCCGGCCACGGGTCAGGCCGTAGATGATGGTCGGGTCGGACTCCAGCCTCATGCCCTTCTTCAATCGGTTGACGAACAGACCGGCGATACGGGGGCGCTCGTCGGCCAGGGCCGTTTCCTTTTCGACGATGGAGGCCAAGGTCACGGCATCCTCGGGCGTCTTGTACGGTAAGTCGGGCCGGCGGGAGGCCCAGAGCTTGGCCAGGAGCTTGTCGCGGGCGGCCATCATGCGTTGAAGCACCGCTGAGCGGTCTTCGCCCCGCTCCACGCTGTAGGTCTCCGGGAGGACCCCGCCCTCCGGCGGCGTAGGCGCCGAGCCGGTCAGCACGGGATTGCTCATCAAAACATCGACCACTTCGTCGGAGGTGACGCCTTCGGGCAGGGTGATCAGGTGGCGCACGACGTGGCCGGACTTCAGCTTGTCGATGATGTCGGCGATGGAAGCGCCCGAGGAAAATTCATATTCCCCCGCCTTCAACCGTCGCCCGACTCCGGTGGCCTGGGCCAGGGCGTCGAACACCGGGGCGGAGCCGATCACGCCCGCGCGCTCCAGGTCGGACGCGATTTCCGCTGTTCCCGCGCCATGGCGCAGGATCACCGTGGTTTGCGCGCCCTGGCGGGCCTTGGGGCCGGGCGCGCGATAGATCCACAGGGCGGTCAGGGCGCCCAGCATGAGGGCGATGGTCAGCACCGCAAAGCCGCTGGACGCCATGATCCTGATGCGGCGGCCAAGGGAAATCTGGCCGAGCTGATCGTTGCGGCCGATCGTGACGGGATCTTTGCGCCGCCGCCTCACGACACCCGCTTTAGAACGAGCGCGGCGTTGGTCCCGCCAAAACCGAAGCTGTTGGACAGAGCGATATTGATCCCCATCCGTTTGGCCTTCTTGGGCGCCAAATCGATGGGCGTCGCGACCGAGGGATTATCCAAGTTCAGCGTGGGCGGGGCGATCTGGTCGCGGATCGCCATGGCGGTGAACGCCGCCTCCACGGCGCCGGCCGCGCCGAGCAAATGGCCGATGGCGGACTTGGTGGAGGACATGGTCACCTTGCCGGCGGCTTGCCCCAGCATCCGCTCGACAGCGCCCAGTTCAATCTCATCGCCCATGGGCGTGGAGGTGCCGTGGGCGTTGATGTAGTCGATCTGCGACGGGTCGATGCCCGCGTGGCCGATGGCGGCCTTCATGGCGCGGAACCCGCCGTCGCCGTCTGAAGCCGGAGCGGTGATGTGATAGGCGTCGCCAGACAGGCCGTAGCCGATCACCTCGGCGTAGATATTGGCCCCGCGCGCCTTGGCGTGTTCGTATTCCTCCAGCACCAGCACACCGGCGCCCTCGCCCATGACGAAGCCGTCGCGGTCCTTGTCCCACGGACGCGAGGCCTGCTCGGGCGCATCGTTGAAATTGGTGGACAGGGCGCGGCAGGCGATAAAGCCCGCGACTCCCAATTTGCACACCGCCGCCTCAGCGCCGCCGGCCACCATGACGTCAGCGTCGCCGAACTGAATCAAGCGCGTGGCGTCGCCCACGGCGTGAGCCCCGGTGGCGCAGGCGGTGACCACGGAGTGGTTGGGGCCCTTGAACCCATGCCGGATCGACACCTGGCCCGATGCGAGATTGATCAGGGCCGAAGGAATGAAAAACGGGCTGATCCGGCGGGGCCCCTTTTCCTGAAGCTCCAGCGAGGCGTCGGCAATGGCGTTCAGACCGCCGATCCCCGAACCGATGATCACGCCGGTGCGTTCGCGGTCATGCTCGCTCACCGGCTCCCAGCCGGAGTCTTTGACGGCTTCGTCAGCGGCCGCGATGGCGTAGAGGATGAAATCGTCCATCCGCCGACGGTCCTTGCTCGACATGACCTGATCCATGTCGAAGGAGCCGGGAATGCCGGGGCCGCCGCCGCCGCGCCCATCCACGCGGGGCACTTCGCAGGCGACCTTGCAGGCATAGTCAGTCGTGTCGAACGAGGAAATATTGCCGGCGCCGGACTTGCCCGCCAAGATGGCGTCCCAGGTCAACTGGGCGCCCCAGCCGAGCGGAGTCAGAAGGCCAATTCCGGTAATGACGACACGGCGCATGCGTTACGGCTCCCTCGCCAGCGTGGCTATTCCGAAATTCGCTCGGATTTGGGGCGCGCTCGAAGCGATTTCCGAATCAGACTGCAACACTAGCAAAATTGGAATCCCGCGCGCCCTGCATGTCGTGCGGGTTTCAAATACGACAACGCGACCGGCGCCGGCCTTGGGGCGACGGTCGCGTTTGACCGGCTCAAAGCCAAATCAGGCTTCCAGGCGTTCCTTGATGAACTTCACCGCGTCGCCCACCGTCTGGATATGTTCGGCGGCGTCATCGGGGATTTCGATATCGAATTCTTCCTCAAAGGCCATGACCAGCTCGACATTGTCCAAGCTGTCGGCGCCGAGGTCATCGATGAAGCTGGCCTTTTCGGTGACCTTCTCAGGATCAGCGTCGAGGTGCTCGATCACGATCTTACGGACGCGTTCGAGAATGTCGGACATACGCTCTAAGCCCCTTAGCTTTATTCGGCCGCCGCAGCGACAATTGCAGATTTGACGATGGCCTGTGGACCATCAGAAAGGCATGGCGGTCAAGTGCTTCGCCATGCGTTCACAACGTTTCGAGCCTTCGCTAGCACGTTCCTTTTGCTGAAACTAGTTGCCTGTCAAGCTCCCCAACTAAGCGAGTGAGCCCTTAAGGCATCGCCATGCCGCCGTTCACATGAAGCGTCTGGCCCGTCACATAGGCCGCTTCATCGCTGGCCAAATAGGCGCAGGCCGCCGCGATTTCCTCGCCCTCGCCCAGACGTCCGGCGGGAATTCTGGCCAGAATCAAGGCCCTTTGTTGCTCGTTGAGGGCGTCGGTCATGGGGCTGGCGATAAACCCGGGCGCCACGCAATTGACCGTGATGTTGCGCGATGCGGCCTCCTGGGCGAGGGCCTTGGAAAAGCCGATCATGCCGGCTTTTGAGGCGGCGTAGTTGGTCTGGCCGGGATTGCCGGTGACGCCTACCACCGAGGTGATGCCGATGATCCGGCCCCAGCGCCGCTTCATCATGCCGCGCAGGGCTGTGCGGCACAGGCGGAAATAGGCTTCCAGATTGACCCGCATCACCAGGTCCCAGTCTTCGTCCTTCATGCGCAGAATCAGGCCGTCACGCGTCAGGCCCGCGTTGGACACCAAAATATCCACCGGACCCGCAGCCGCCTCGGCTTGGCCGTAGAGCGCGTCCACCGCCGCGCCGTCGCCCAGGTCGCACGGGGTCACAAACGTCCGCTCGCCCAGTTCCCCGGCTAGGGCCTCCAAGGCCTCGCGGCGTGTTCCCGACAGCACCACCTGGGCGCCCTGGGCGTGCAGTTTGGACGCAATCGCCCGGCCGATGCCGCCGGAGGCGCCGGTGACCAGGGCGGTCTTGCCGGAAAGATCAAACATGAGAATCTCCAGGGTCTGAGCCCATCCACCCCGCTCTTCCCCGCGAAGGCGGGAATGAGCGGAAAAACAAGCCCTCGATCAAAGCGACTTAGCGAAGGCTTCCAGCTCCTGCGGGGCCCCAAGCGAGGCGGCCGTAACACCCGGCGCTATGCGCTTTGCAATTCCAGACAGGACCTTGCCGGAACCGAGTTCAGCAAATTGGGTCACGCCGCCCTCTTGCACCAACCAGATCATGCTTTCGCGCCAACGCACCCGTCCGGTGACCTGCTGGACCAGCAGATCGCGGATCAGGTCTGGATCGAGCGTGGGACTGGCTTGGACATTGGTCACCACGGGCGCGCGGGGCGCGTTGAAGCGGGTGTCGGCCAGGGCCTTGGCCATTTCTTCGGCGGCGGGCGCCATCAAGGGGCAATGGAAGGGCGCAGACACGTTGAGCAGGATCGCCCTGGCGCCCAACTCCTTGGCCTTTTCGATAGCCAGATTGACCGCCGCCGCATCCCCGGAAATCACCACATTGCCGACGTTGTTGTCGTTGGCCACCACGCAAACGCCCAGCGCCGAGCCGGCCGCCGCCGCTTCTTCGGCCAGGGCCAGATCAGTCTTGGGGCCGATGAGGGAGGCCATAGCCCCCTCGCCCACCGGCACAGCCCTTTGCATCGCCTCGCCGCGCAGACGCAGCAGGCGCGCGGTCACCGACAGGTCCACGGCGTCAGCCGCCGCCAAGGCGGAATATTCGCCCAGACTATGACCGGCCACGAACGCGGCCTTGGATATATCCACCCCGAACTCGGCCTTCAGCACCCGCACCACGGCCAGGCTGACGGCCATCAAGGCCGGTTGGGCGTTCTGAGTCAGGGTCAGGTCGCTCTCGGGACCTTCGCGCATGAGGAGCGACAGCTTCTGCTCCAGGGCGTCGTCCACCTCTTCGAACACCTGGCGGGCGCTGGGGAAGGCGTCGGACAGGGCCACGCCCATGCCGAGGGCTTGGCTGCCTTGGCCGGGAAACAGAAATGCGAGGCTCATGGTCATCTCGATCCTGAAATTTCGGCGCGGAGGGTTAGGGGAATAGTGCGCCTTGGGCAAGCCATGGCCGCAATCACGCCCTATTCTGGAGCTTGCAGCCGACTACGATCTGTTATCAATGTTGCCGCCCACAGGCCCGGCGACGTCCCGCCGCCCCGGAGGAATTTCATGCTGAAACGCGCGCTCATCCTGGCCCTGGCCGGAGCAGCCCTAGCCCCCGTCGCCCAAGCCGCCCTGGCGACCGGCGCTGCGGCGCCCGATTTTACGGCGCCGGCGTTCCTCGCAGGCCAGCCTTTCACCTTCAAACTGGCTGAGGCCCTAAAAAAGGGGCCGGTGGTGGTCTATTTCTTCCCGGCCGCTCACACCAAGGGCTGCAATATCGAGGCGCACCTGTTCGCCGAGGCCGCCGACCAGTTCAAGGCGCAAGGCGCCAGCATCATCGGCGTAACGGCCGGCAACACCGATCAGCTCGGGGCCTTTTCCAAGGAGACGGAATATTGCTCGGGCAAGTTCCCGGTGGCGGCGGACTCTACGGGCGCCATCGCCAAGAGCTATGATTCCACTCTGATCCTGCGGCCCGGCTGGTCGGACCGCACGTCCTATGTCATCGCCCCCAGCGGCAAGATCATCCTGTCCTATTCGGACCTGAAACCGGACGACCACGTGGGCAAGACGCTGGCCGCCCTCAAGCAATTCAACGCCGCCAAAAAGGCGTCTTAGGGAGACTGCCCATGTTCAAGCGCGTTCTGCTGCTGGCCGCCGCCGGCGCCGCGACCGCTGTTTTCGCCCACGCGGCCATCGCCACAGGCGCGGCCGCGCCGGACTTCACGGCGCCGGCCTATCAGGCGGGTCAGCCCTTTACCTTCAAGCTGGCGGACGCCCTGAAAAAGGGGCCGGTGGTGCTGTATTTCTTCCCGGCGGCGCATACGGCGGGCTGCAACATCGAAGCGCATGAGTTCGCCGAGGCGTCCGACAAGTTCAAGGCTGCGGGCGCTACGGTGATCGGGGTGACCGCCGGCAATACCGATCAACTGTCGGACTTTTCCAAAGAGACGGAACATTGCGCGGGCAAGTTCCCGGTGGCGGCCGACACGAGCCTGTCCATCGCCAAAAGCTATGACGCGATCAGTCCGAACCGCGCTGATCGCACCAACCGCACATCGTTCGTGATCACGAAGGACCACAAGGTCGCTTTCGCCATGACCGACCCCAAGCCCGACAGCCACATCGACAACACCCTGGCGGCGGTGCAAGGCCTGAAGCACTGACGGCTCAAAGGGGATTGAGCCTTTCTCAATCCCGATCGGCAAAGATGGCGGCTCGTTCGAGGGCCTGCCATGCGCGACATACCCAGCTTGACGGGCCTGAGGGGCGTCGCCGCCCTGTGGGTGATGGCGTTTCACATCTGCAAGGTCGCAGGCCCCCATGCCGTGTGGGCCGCGCACGCGGGCCTGTTGAGCTTTGGCTGGACGGGCGTGGACCTGTTCTTCGTCCTGTCGGGCTTCATTTTGATGTGGGTGCATGGCGCGCAGTTCGCGCGGCCCACCCGGGAGACCTTAGGCCGCTTCGCCCTGGGCCGAATTTTGCGGGTCTATCCACTGAGCCTGGCGGTTCTGGCCTTGATCGTCCTGCTAACCTGGGCCGATCCCGGCTTCGTCGCCTGGTACCGGGCGCAGGACAGTGACAACTTTTCGCTCGCCGCGCTGATCCGCACAGCCTTGCTGGCCACCCGCTGGGTCACAGGCGGCGGCGGGGACTGGAACGAGCCGACCTGGTCCTTAAGCGCCGAGATTATCGGCTATTGCGCCTTCCCGGGTCTGGCCTTTGTCCTCACCCGCTGCTCGGCGCGCATGGCTATGGCCATAGGCGCAGCGGCCTTGGCGAGCCTCGCGGCGTTCGAGCTTGCGACGGGGCTGGCGGGAAGTAATCCCATCGACCAGATTTCCGCGCTCATGCGCATGGGCTGCGGCTTCATCGCCGGCATGGCCGCCTGCCGGGTGCGTCAGGTTGTCGGCGAGCGGTCTGAAAACTTCGGCGCGCTGGGCTCGCTCGGCGCCGTCCTGATCATGGGCCTGGCGTTCCAGTTCAAGTTGGGGGTGCTGCTGGCGCCTGCCGCGTTCGCCGTGCTGATCTTCTGCCTGTCCCTCGGCGCCGGGGCCCTGAACGGGTTGCTGTCCTCCAGGCCGGCGTTGTTCCTGGGCCGCATATCCTTCCCGCTCTATCTGATCCACCTTACGCCCCTGCTGTGGCTGAGCGCGCGCATGGACATCGGGACCCTTGCGCCCGTCCAAACGGCAGGACTAGTGGCGGCCTATGTCGCCGCCTGCCTGGCGATGGCGTACGCACTGCACCTGGCCATTGAACGACCGCTACACCGTTGGGCCGGGCGCGGCCCGGTCCTGCGTCCGTCCAGCAGAGCCCTCGCCCAAGCCGTATAGGGCGGCGAACCTCGCGCGCCTTGCTCCTACCCGCCTTTTCGCGTATGAGCGCCGCTTCCCTGGAGGGCGGTCTTTCGCGGACCATCCAAAGACCTCGTACACGATGTCCGAGGCGCCGCGACAAGATCCATCGTTCTGGCCGGACTTCCGCCGTCCCGAACGCCGCTTTCCGCAACGGAAGAAGGACGCCATGGCGCTATACGAACACGTGATTATTGCGCGGCAGGATATTTCGCCGCAACAGGCTGAAGCCCTCAACGACACCCTCAAGTCCCTGATCGAAGCCGGCGGCGGAACCGTCGCTAAGATCGAATATTGGGGCCTGCGCAACCTGACCTACCGGATCAAGAAGAACCGCAAAGGTCACTATTCCCTGCTCGCCATCAACGCCCCCGCTGCGGCGGTGAAGGAGATGGAGCGCCAGCTGTCGATCAATGAAGACGTGCTGCGCTACCTAACGGTGCGGGTGGAAGAGCTGGATCTGGAGCTGTCTCCGGTGCTGGCCCGGCGCGATCGCGACCGTGACCGTAGTGATCGCGGCGAACGCCGCGGCTACGACGAACTGCAGCTTTAGGCCGGGAGGACATCATGACCGACGACATCGCCGCCCCCGCCGCCGGCGGGGCCCGCCGCCCCTTCTTCCGCCGCCGCAAGGTGTGCCCGTTCTCGGGCGCGGGCGCGCCGAAGATCGACTACAAGGACGTGAAGCTGCTGCAGCGTTACGTTTCCGAACGCGGCAAGATCGTGCCCTCGCGCATCACCGCCGTCTCGGCCAAGAAGCAACGCGAACTGGCTCAGGCCATCAAGCGCGCCCGCTTCCTGGCCTTGCTCCCCTACGTCGTGAAGTAAGGAGAGCGACATGAAAGTCATTCTGCTCGAACGCGTGGAACGCCTCGGCGTCCTCGGCGAGACCGTCAACGTCAAGGACGGTTTCGCCCGCAACTTCTTGCTGCCCCAGCACAAGGCCCTGCGCGCCACCGAAGCCAACCTCAAGGTGTTCGAAGGCCAAAGGCACGAGATCGAGGCTCGTAATTCCAAGGCCAAGGCCGGCGCTGAAGCGGAGGCCGGCAAGCTCGACGGCACAAGCTACATCCTGATCCGTCAAGCCGGCGAAAGCGGCCAGCTATACGGCTCGGTGTCGGGCCGCGACGTAGCCGACGCCGTGGTGGCGGCCGGTGGTCACGCCGACCGGTCTCAGGTGGTGCTGGACAAGCCGATCAAGACCTTGGGTCTGCACGAGGTAAAGGTTCGCCTGCACCCCGAAGTGACCGTGACGGTGACCATCAACATCGCCCGCTCGCAGGACGAAGCTGAACGTCAGGCGCGCGGCGAAAACGTGATCAGCTCGCAATTCGAAGAAGATCGCGTGGCGGCCGAAGAGGCTGCCGCCGATATGCTCGAAGGCGGCGCAGGCAGCCACGAGGTGGACTTCGGCGCTGACCGCTAGGCGGTTTGCGACCCAGCAGAACAGGGCGGCTCGGGCAACCGGGCCGCCTTTTTTTGTGGTGCAGCAGACTTATCCCCAGACGCCGTATTTGCTGGGGACAGGGCAATCATAGGCGCGCACTCGCCGCGTGCATTGAGCTAACGTCGCCTCCCCATGAGCATCGTCCCCGCCCTCGATCTGCGCTCCGCCGAGCCGCATCCTCAGCACGCCCCCGCCAACATCGAGGCGGAGCAGGCCCTGCTGGGCGCGTTGCTGTTCGACAACGCGGCCTATGAGCGCCTGAGCGACCAGCTGAGCGCCCGCCATTTTTACGAGCCGTTCCACCAGCGCCTGTTCGCGGCCATGGAGGACCACATCCGCAAGGGTCAGCTGGCCGAGCCGATCATGCTGATGGAGCGCTTCCGCCATGACCCGGCGTTCGAGGAACTGGGCGGCCTGCGCTATCTGGCCGATCTGGTGGACCGGGCGCCGCCCGCCGCCCATGCCGCTGACTATGGCCGTGTGGTCTATGATCTGGCCCTGCGCCGGGAGCTGATCCGCATTGGCGGCGATATTTCCACCGCCGCCCAGGGCGACGCGGAACACACCGCACGCGATCAGATCGAAAGCGCCGAACAATCGCTCTACGCCTTGGCCGAAAACGGCCAGAGCTCCACCGGTTTCGTCAGCTTCGCCGAGGCCCTGCAGGGCGCGGTGGACATGGCGGCGGAGGCCTATAGCCGCGACGGCGGCCTGTCGGGCGTCTCAACCGGCCTGACCGACTTGGACCGGATGCTGGGCGGGCTGCACCCGTCTGACCTGATTATCCTCGCCGGACGGCCATCCATGGGCAAGTCGGCCCTGGCCGCCAATATCGCCTTCCATGTCGCGCGCAACTACGCCTACGACATCCTACCGGATGGGTCGCGCAAGACCTCCAACGGCGGGGTGGTGGCCTTCTTCTCCCTGGAAATGTCGGCCGAACAGCTGGCCATGCGGGTGCTGGCCGAGACCTCGGGCGTGCCGTCGGACCGCCTGCGCAAGGGTGAGATCGACGCCTCGGAATTCGGGCGCGTGCGCGACGCGGCCCTGGAAATCCAGGAAGCCCCGCTGCACTTCGACGACACAGGCGGCCTGTCCATCGCCAAGCTGGCCACGCGCGCGCGTCGGCTTAAGCGCCAGAGCGGCCTGGACCTGATCGTGATCGACTATCTGCAGCTGCTCACCACAGGCGATGCCAGCCGCAACGACAACCGGGTGCAGGAAGTATCGATGATCACCCAGGGCCTCAAAGCCTTGGCCAAGGAGTTGGCCGTGCCGGTAGTGGCCCTGTCACAGCTGTCACGCCAAGTAGAAAACCGCGAGGACAAGCGGCCTCAATTAGCGGACCTGCGCGAATCCGGCTCCATCGAGCAGGACGCGGACATGGTGATGTTCGTCTATCGCGAGTCCTACTACCTCAGCCGCACCGAACCGCGCGAGGGGACCCCAGAGCACCTGACTTGGCAGGAGGACATGGACAAGACCCGCCATGTGGCCGAGGTGATCATCGGCAAGCAGCGCCACGGCCCCATCGGCGTGGTCAAGCTGCACTTCAACGAAGACCTGACCAAGTTCAGCAACCTGGCCCGCGAGGGACGGTTTGAGGTGAGGTAGGCGCTTTGGCCCCGACGGTCAGCTCGCCTTCCGCGTCCCAGCCAGCGGCAGTTCAAGCTCCACACGGTCGTGCGTCACTTTCGGCGTGATCCGTCCCCGCTCCCCCCGCTCCAGTCTGACCAGACCGTAGCCCGCCATGGTCTTCAAGGTGCGCGAAAGGTTCGATTTGGCCTTGCCGGTGATCCGGGCCAGTTCGTCCAGCGAGCCGGGGGCCTGTTCCACGATCACCCGGAGCAGGTCACGGTTGCCGGCCGACAGCACCTTGGCGAAGGATTCTGTAGAGGTGAACCACACCTTCGGCTCGTTCGGGGCGATGCGCCGCTCGCCGCTCGCCACCGCCAGGGTGCGGGCCTTCATGTCCTCATAGCTAGCGATGCCTACTTTCAAAGTCGTCATGAAATCACGCCTTTCTCGCGTAAAACCGCATCTACTGTTGTCCAGAAATCGCCAAGCAGCGTCGCCGCATCCCGGTATTCATAGGCCTTGATCGTCCGCAGCCGATGACGATGATCCTGCGGTTCGCCGCGCTTCTGACCCGCCGCCGGATGGGCGTTGTCGAATCCGACCAACCGTTCTCCGTCCGGCCCGTGCAGGGTCAGCGAATAATCCAGCCCATGCGGCTTTTCAGGCGACAAGGGCACGCGCGTCACCACGAAGCGAACCCAATGACCCCCCTTAGGGTCAACGACGAGCACCTGTCCGTCGAGGTCAAGAAGTACGTCGAGGGTCGGGTCGCGCCGTTCCGTCACGAACCATAGTTATCATAATGAGATAATCATAACAAGACAGAACACTTGCCTGCGCCTCGGCCTTTTCACGCGTGAAAACCGTATGAGTCTCCCCCAGCGCACGTTAGGCTCAGCGTCTTAATACTCAGGGAAGTCGCCCATGTCGGATCGACGTTCGGACAAACCCGACCGCTTCCGCCTGTTCCAGCGGGCGCTCGTGGGCGCCATCGCCTTGGCGTTCGTGGCCATGGTCGGCATGATGGCCTTTCCCGACCTGTCCAACGCTGATGCCGCCAAGCCGAGCGCCCCGGCACAAACGGCCGCTTTGGCGCCAGGACACCCCGCGGTCCCCGCCACGGCTGTCCGGTTCGATTTTGGTGGACGGGTTGCACGGCCTTGATTCTACTCGTTTTCAAGCACTTGCCGGTGTTTTGGACACGAGCGGAGATCAAGGCCATGCGTCATCATAATAGCGTCCTTCACGGTCTTCTGAA